>NZ_JBIWEO010000008.1:0-246222 GCF_044762555.1 Pseudomonas sp. NPDC096917
GACAAAGACCGCAGCGGCCATCATCAGCTCGGTACATATGGCAAAGCTGAGTGTGATGAAGAATAAGCTAATGAACTAACCGCTCGAGACACTAGTTCTCGTTTAAGGGCGCGAATCGTAACCATCGGGAACTCACCTACTTTATCCCAGTCATGATGGCGACTCGGTAAGTGAGTTTCCCATCCGCTAACCGTCATACAGCCTCAACGCTCGGTACACGGGTTGCGCAAGGGAAATATTTCTTTCCTTTAACAGTGTTTTAAGTCATTAACGGAAAGATTTCTTTTCCTTGCGGCCAGATTAATTTTTTGAAGTGTGGAGCCGGCGCGCCAACGGCAGCGATTCAAAAATCGCTAGAGCATATTCGCACCTATTTCACCCAACAATTCGGGAAAAGTACTGTAAGCGGACGCTCATCACACCTTACCCATCTCTGTGGCGCGATTGCGGTTGGTGTTGCAGTGCATGGTGCGGTCGACCACTACTGCCGCTATGCCCGTCAAATGAACGCAGGCACTCTAACGCCACATAGCTTAGGCTAGCGGCAGCTATTGGCCATTCGCTATCGATCGTCACTCGGTGGGTGCTGGTCAAGTCGAATGCAATTGACTGGTCAGTGGTAATGCAAATGGTAGTCACGTCAGTGTAATTACCCGCCAAGGCGGCGAATTGGCTACCATCGCTAGTTCTACCAAAACTCGGTATCGATATAGTAGGAAAAAGGACTCGACATTTTTGCTGTGGCCAGAAGCTGCATGGCTCGTTGGTGGCCACTCGAACGACTGAGTATTTACCTGGTGAAAATGGCTAAAGTTTCCATCTGAAAATCCCAGCTTCAGAACTGGTTTCATGGCACTGTGAATTTTACGGCAGTGAGAATCCCTCGCCCGCTGACACGTCTAATCGCAGCGCACAATCCAAAGTTCGTCCAGCTTGGTCGTATAAGATCGGCTCATCATTTCACGGCGCATTCCCCAGTCAGGTGATACTGGAACACTGGCAGCCCGCAGTGTGCCCCGACCCCATCTTCCGTTGATATTGTCCATGACCTGCATCAGCCGAACGCTTTCTAAAGATTGCTTGGGGGCAAACAGATCTTCGGTGAATTCACCTGGCTGCCTCAGATCCATCAAAAGCACCTCAGCTTTGCTGTAACGGAAGCCCGGACGAAAGATTTCAGTCACTACGTCGGTAGCCATTCGAGTCATGAGCAAGGTGTCACATGTCGGATAAGGCAGTTCTACCATCACTCCTTGGGCGTAATGGGCCTCGTCAGGATTGAACATACCAGTGCGGATGCTCACTCGCATGCGCTTGCACATCGAACCTTGAGCTCGGAGCTTTTCCGCTGCGCGCCCAACGTAAGTGGCCACTGCCTGTTTGATCGGCTCAATCTCTGCGAGGCGTTTGCCGAATGCCCGACTGCAACAGATCTCTTGCTTTGGCTGCTCAATCTCTTCAACGTCCAAGCATGATATGCCCGCCAGTTCACGGGCGGTCTTCTCCACCACCACGCTGAATTTTTGCCGCAGCATCTTGGGATCAGCCATTGCCAAGTCCATAGCCCTCAGGATGCCCACAGATTCTAGGTGCGTTGTCATTCGCCTACCAATTCCCCAGACTTCCCTTACCGCGGTGTTACGCAAAACCCAGTCTCGCTTGAAAGGATCACGGATATCTACAACACCTCCAGTTTGAGTCTGCAAGCGCTTAGCGGTGTGGTTGGCCAACTTGGCAAGGGTTTTAGTGGATGCTATTCCAACACCGACCGGGATGCTCGTGCACCGTAATACGCGGGACCGAAGGTCACGGCCGAATGCCTCAAGGTTACCGGGCATACCGCCCATGCTTAGCCAAATTTCATCGATTGAGTACCGCTCCCAGGAGTCGACGGTAGATTCCAGAATGGTCATGATGCGTTCGGACATGTCGCCATACAGGGCATAATTACTGGAAAACGGCACGATTCCGTGCTGCCTCAGTTTGTCTCGAATCTGGAAATATGGTTCGCCCATTTTTACGAACGGTTTTGCATCGTAGGATCGAGCTATCACACACCCATCGTTGTTGCTGAGTACTACGATTGGGGTCTTAGCCAGATCTGGTCTAAAGACGCGCTCACAGCTCGCATAGAATGAGTTGCAATCGACCAGCGCAAACACTTTTTCACTGTGCATGATTGCGCACACTGAAGCGAACCACTCCCCGAACTATAAAGTCGTCACTTTCGAGAATGTATCTGGCGGGATAATCTGGGCTTTCCGACTTGAGGATTACCAGCCCGTCCCGGCGATGCAACCGCTTGCATACCGGCTCATTGTTCACTGCGGTAATGATGATATCGCCCTGCTCAGCGTTACGGCCTCGACCCACGATGACGACGTCACCCGAGAAAATGCCGGCACCCTGCATGCTGTCGCCTTCAACTTTGACCAAATAGACATGGGGGGCTCGCAGATCGAACAGCTCATCAAGAGAGATAAATTTCTCTAAGTTCTCGGATGCCGAGGATGGAAAGCCGGCCGACACGCGAAAGGAGTAAGAAGGAACCCTTGTAGCGCCGCCCGTCGGCGTGCCTAAGAAGGTGATGGTCATAATGTAAAGCCCAGAGAAAACTGTATATACATACAGTTAACCTTTGATTTGTCGCCCGGTCAATCCCGGCCAATGGCAATTCCGTCGGGTGGAATCAAAGTTTTCTGCGACCCCGCAGATCTATAGATAGGACAATTGAGGCAGGCAATTGCCGCTCCAGATCGGCAATGCCCAAGCGACTAGCTGCATGCGCGCTGTTATCTCAAAGCTTTCTCGGCCCGCGCGGATTCAACGAAATTAAATTTGACGCAGGCAACTGCCGCTCAAGCTCAGCGATACGGTCATACAACTCAATGATCTTCGCATCCGCTTCGCTCAATAAGCTTGCGAGCTGGTCTCGCTGACGAGCAACTTGCTCCATCCGATCACGCAGGGCGCGGTTTTTCTGGCGGGTGAGAAGATTTACCTTGTTCAACGAAGGAGGTCGCTCCTCCGCATGTTGTTCCACGTAGGTTTTTATCTCTGCAATGAGACTCGGGAAACGAGACCTCTTAAGCGCCGACGGATCGTTTCCGGCCTCTTTGGCCACGTTGTTCTGAGTGACCGGTGCCCCCTTTGGTAGAAGCTGTGGCCTATTGAGTTTCAGGCGCTCAAAAGCATCACGATATTGATCAGCCGCGCTGCGGCGAGCAGGAAATTCAACGTCCATTTGCGCTCTCTACGACACGACGGAAGCTCTCTACGCTTCGCTGTTGAGCCATCAACGATTCCATTAGCGGACTCTCATTCTGAGCAGCGGCAAGCCGCTCTTTGAGTACATGTTCAAGATCATCTACCGCGCCCAATCGTTCTGAGTCATACAGCACATCAGGGCAAGGTTTTGCATCCTCTGAATTACCGCCCCCGCAATGGGCAATGTTGTCAATTCCGCCGTACGGACAAGGTTCGCGACTCGAACAAACGCCAAGAATTATCGGACGACAGGCGATCGCGCCTTTCTTTGCCAAACCAACCATCTTCTTCGCATCATCTGGCGAAATCAACCGAACGATTTCAGCCTTTCGTTTGTCTCCATGAGGACTGACAAAACGCTCACTCGTAAGCTGCTGTAACTCACTTCCAAGCGCCCCGTACATTGTGCGAACGTACAGAGTGTGAGCTTTCTCCTCTAGACGCAGCCGCGAGTGATTTTGTCCGTAGTAAAGGCTCATCGCTCGAGTGACGTGCTTGAGCTGGTACTGAAGCGAAGCATCACTTACGAGCCCGGAAGCTTGCATGTTCACTGCCCCAGTTCTACGCAACTGATGCCACGCCAACGGCCAGACAGCGCCCACTTGATACTCCTCCGGCAGTGTAGGGGTAGCTAGCCGAGCCAACTTCAAATCCTCAGTCGTGATACGCAAACGCTCTAAGTCAAAGAGCTTCCCGTACTGCTCCAAAAGGTGGGCATATGGCGGAATGCTCGGTCTCAGAGAGTGATCACCTTTATTGCGCAATGAGCTCCAGGGCTCGTAATAAGAATCGCTCAAATAACGCCCAGCAAGACCACTAGCTTCTGAGTGCGATGCGTGCAATGAGCGAAACAGAGAGATCACCTCCATCGCCCTCACGGCGACCGCCACAGATGGGGATGTGACCCAAAGGGCGTCGCTATCAGAGAGCGTTTTTGTCGTCTCCCCACGTAACAAATAAATGTCGCCAAAGCTCTTGTCGTGCTCAACGTCAAGGCACCCGGCTCGAAGATTCCATGCTTCCTCGACCCGCATGAGACTGAAGTTAAGGATGTAAGCTAATCCCGCGCGATTGACCAGTTTTAGATAGCTAGTCAGCGATTTTACTTGCAAGTCTCTACCTCGACCCACCCAACGTTCAAGTAGCTCAAAGATGCCGAAGCGTTTCGCGGTATCTGCAAACGCGCCGAGAAAACGAAGCCCCGTTTTAGAGCCTGATAAATGCATTTTATAACCACAAAAAGGCGGGGCGTTTTCACACGCCGTTCTCTCTGAAACCCTCTGGTTATGTTCGTAAGCCGCGAAGCAGAATCGGTAACAAGCTTCAACCTGTTCCCGATGGGATAGGAAGTCATCAAGGCACTCTCGCAGCCTAGTAACTTGATAACGCCAAATACGTGGAGGGATGTACGGTGTTTGAGCTGTGTGATGAGCTGGAAAACGCGCAGCCAGACGGGTTAGGGAGCCTGAGTCCAGCAACGTAAACCCTACAGAATCCCTTGACGCGTAAAGCTCATGCATTAACGTCAGAAACTCGGTTTTTCTTGAGGTATGAAGAAAGAAAGGGATCCGTTCGCATACGCGTGGAAAGTGGTTTAATTCGCTGGCAAGTATTCCTTCCTCCTCGCAAAGAACAAACAGCCGCCGCATTTGATCGAAACGCGTTTTAAGGGCTCTGTAGCCACGAGCGCCGTACGGCCCGTATAGCCACCAGCCAGTGATGATTCGAAGTAAATTTGCGTTCTTTGAACTAATTGGCGTCGCTGATTTTTTAACTGGCCCATCACCAAAATTCAGCGTCAGTGCCTTCTTGGCCCATGGATCAAGCCTCCATACTGGATCGCCCCAACGGCTTATTACTTTGCCCTGTTCATCAATTACGACCGGCCAATCAGGTGGCGGAGGCCAGCTCTCTGGACGATAATTCAATGCCCCAGGAACGGCGAGAGGCGACTCGATAGAAAGCCCTAGTCTCGTAAGTATATTCATAGGGAAGACCCCGCTGTAACTTCCGCAAGCCGAATAAATCCGTCCCAAGCAGGGTGATAGTCCTCCTCGGCTATGCGAGCCAGTGCCTCTTCAACCCAAAGCCGACGCACCTCGCTACTTTCTTGAAAGAACCTTAACTTCGCACTCAGACGCTCGACTGTAAGCATCGCTGGATGGTCAACCTCGTCAGATCTATCCGTGCAAGCTGGGCGATATCTAACTAGTTCCAAGGTCTTGAGCACTCGCAAACTACTCAGAGACCAGACGTGATCCTCGCTTTCAATATCCCGGTGATTGACGCAAAAAAGGCAACCCGCTGCGTTAATACAATCGGGATCAGGAGCATTAGTAGGAGCATCCACGACGGATTCTGGTATCGGCGCCACACAAGCACCTTGAGCAGGTGAGCAAAGGACGGGATCTGTTTGCCGGTGAAATCGAGTGATTTCAATCATCGCAATTTGCGGATTGGGCTCGGCGTACACACGAATCAAAGTTTCAGCGGTGTGCTGGGCGATTTCCGCCACCAGTTCAGGGCGTTGCGACTCACGTAACAGCCAATTAATACGCGCGCCCCGGAGCTTACGAGGTCGAACGAATCGAACATTGGAAATGGTGCAGACGCGATCAATAGCCGTGAACTGAGGAGCTACTTCAACGAGGCGCCCCGAAAGACGGACGAGAGGGAAAAGAAGTCCCTCTAGATCGTCTGGAAACCACCTATTTCGCCACTCAATGTAGCGTTGGAACCACTGCTTATAGCGTGAGAAAACGTCAAACAACACTTCACCCTGACGGCGTTTTTTGTGAGACCTGACTTGGTAACCATCAAGATGACTCGTGTAATGGTATTGGTCCATTCGAAGCTGATGCGCCTGGGATAAATTCATGCCGGTTTGTGCGATGAACATAAGCAACTCGGCTTCGATTCGTAGATTCACCGCCGGGTATCGAGTCTCTATTGAAACGTCAGCGTTTCGACGTTCGCGATTTTGAAGAATGGCCGCAATTTGGAATTTGGTTTGAGGTCGAGTCCGTCGTAACGCCCCTTTCTCTGGATCTTTCAGGCCGCACCAGATAGGTAGCGTCGAACCCGACCGCAACTCCACATGGATAGGAAGTGGCCCCGTCACAGCTTCATAGGTAAGGGACTTACAGATATCGGCAATGAACTGCCCGAATGAAAAGCTCTCGTCTAAACTTTGCGTATAAGCGCCCCCATTACTAGCCTTTCCGGTGCCTCTAGGCTTGCGGATTCGGGTGCTGTACAGAAGTGTCGAGCTTCGGCCTAGAACTCGGTCGAGCATCGTCGCGGTCAAACTTGCCACGTCGTATAATGATCCGGCAGTTTGATATCCTTCCACGCGATGACGCTGTAGAAGATGTTCAGCCCACCCCAGGTATTCCTCCGCGACCGTATCAATGCTCAACGGACGCTCGCACTGATCCCCCCACTGAAAAAACTGCCTCAACGCACCAATCTTGTTTTGTGCCGAAAAGCGGCTCCCCCCTCCGACAAGGTCGTCGGTCAAACAGACATGGAGCCCATGCACAAGCTCTACCCGCTCCAGCAGAGGATCACCAAAAGCACCTGATGTGATTTCACTGCGTACAGTCTTCACGCTTGTCTTAGCACCACCGCTGTATAAAAGTGGTGCGAGATCCCAGGGTGTCTCATTTTTCGCGTAATCAAGCATTGGAAACGCTAGGTCTGAAAACGTCAGATTATTCATTGCTTGCTTCCTGCATCGAGGCAGTCCCTGTAAACGCAGTCATGAAGCTGTTCGCAATGGCCTGCTTAGCGGGTGCGGCTTGCACAAACTTGATGTATTTGAAGGTGGTAACCTCCGAATTTCGACCGTGAAGCAATGCATTGCTGACAGTCGCAATAACTATCGCCACATCCGTACAATTTGCTAAAGCGAGCCTAGCTAACTCAGTTCCAAAGGTGCATCGGGATTGGTGGAAGCGAAACTTCCTGAACGCTTTTATGCCCGACGCGATGCCTAATTTTCTAAGCGATGACATCTCAACGTTTATTGCCGAAGACTGATCACTGTTGCGACGTCCGAAAGGGTTTCCGAAACGTGTCAAGAACACTAAGTCTTGGTGCTCACTAGCCGCAGATGCCTCGCGAGTCAACCTGCGAAGACCCTTGGCGTACTTCAAGACTTCTGAACACAACGCTTCGGGAATCCATACCTGGCCAGTTACACCAAATTTGGTATGCACGGGCGGCGACGCACCTGGCCCTACGGATATTAGAAGCAGACCTTTAGCAGACGGATCATGTAGGGCACGCTCCAACGTATCGATACGAAGGTCACAGATCGTTCCTAGTCGCATCCCCGTAAAGAAACCTAGGGCCAACATCAGATAAAGCTCGGGTGAGGCGTTCTGTTTAACGAAATCAAGAATGGCGTCTCGATCAACCGCAGACACAGGAAGTAGCCCACCTTCCAAAGTTATCCCAATGCGTTGTCGGTTTGGAATACCCAGATCGGTGGTGGTGCCAGCTAGCGTTCGCTCGAAGCCGACCGGGTCAAAGTATTTGATGAAATAGCGCTTGTCTTTCCACAGCGGCAATAGCGGATTTAGAAGGCCACGCCTCCTAACCCACCTGTAGAAACTAATGCAATTACGCATGTACTCGGAAGCCGTGGCAGGACTGATATGACCAGCATCACGAGCCTTGATAAGCGCCCCACGGTACTGAACAAGACATCGATCAGCCTTTCGAGACGGAAACTCAAACCACACAAGCCTGCGACTCTCCAAAAACTTCGCGTAGTTCAACAGCCCGTTCAGGTTGCTAGAAACGGTTTTAAGGAGTGCCTCACCATTGGTGACTCTCTCCATAGCCCAGAGATTGGCTTCTCTCCAGGGCAAGCCATCTTCCCAGAATATTTGTGGTAGTCCTTCGATCACTACACGGGAGCTATTCAGCGAGTAGGTAATCAGGCGGTCTTTGACAGAAAGGTCATACGGACTGAAGTGAATGTGTTCGACGGTAGGCAAGGGAAATCTCTGTAAGAACAAGCATCAATGTCCATGGGGACAAAACTTAACTTTAGACGTCCATAGTATGCAACTTATTCTTATCCAGCGAGATGGGCGTCTCCATATGATCCGTCGCAGGCGAGGGGAAACCCGCCGGAATCTTGAACGAACACCGCGGCAGGCGAACGCCACCACCCGTAAGAGGACCCAAGAGAGTGAAGCCCATGACACGCGCCTTTCAGTTAACTGTATGAATATACAGTTAACTGCGTAGGACGAGTCTGGTCAATTGTTCAGGCTGACATTTCGACAGGTGGGTCATGTCCACGCAGTGGGCTGTCATGTCTACAAACGCAAAAAAACCCGCGCAGACGGTCTATCCTCAGTAAGTATCCACGCTCCGGGGCCGTCGCAAGTTTGTAACTTTCGGGGGGTATACGGGTAGTACAGCGAAAGGAGTCCAAAAATGATCTGGATCACCGTTATTTGCACTGTCGTAACCGTCACCCTCCTTGGTGCCCTGATAAATGCTTGGCGGATCCACCTCAATAACAACGTGGAACTTCACTGACAGACAGGTGCTCGTGAAAACTGCGACCGCAGTCATGCCTGCAGCCGAATTGCCCCGCCCCTTGAATTGAGGTAAACCGCACCGCCCCCTCACACAGCAGCCCCTCAGCTCAAACTTGTTTTTCTAAAAATGGGCAACGACACACACTAAATTCCAAAAAAAGACTCGAATCCAATCCGGCAGTTGCTTTTGGCTATCACACTCAAGCCCTTATAATGCCTAGCGCCTCGAAAAATTCCCGCCGTTTTAATATGCGATCTTCCTTAAAAAATCAGGAGTTGCCCTACAGCGGGCAGGACTTCTTCATTGACGCTTATGCTACGAAACGATTAGTCTTCCTGCCCCCAGAACATGGAATACTATCGAATCCCGGCTTTACCGCGCGGGATTATGCATTTCCTGAAAATGAATTCCCCGGCGCATTCATTTGCGCTGCTCTGCTTTGCGGTAAACATATTGAAGCCTCGTTCCTCGCTCCAGATTCAAAAATCGGTGATCTTCGCCCTCGTGCTGCGCGAAGCCCGAGCACGTTTTGGCGTGCGCCGCATGGGCGCAGTATGGACGCTCATTGAGCCCATATGCCACTTGCTTATCTTCAGTATTTTATTCGCTGTCATTCGTGGGCGTACCGTTGCTGACGTTGAGTACCCGGTATTTGTCTTGGTCGCGATGGCTCCCTTCCTGCTCTACCGCAACACCGCCTTGCGCTTGATGGACAGCCTGCGGGAAAACCGCTCGCTGTTCGGCTACAAGCAAATCAAGCCTCTGGACACCTACGTCGCCCGGGTACTGGTGGAAACCTGCATCAGTGTCACCGTGTACGCGATTCTGGTATTTGGTTTCGCGTGGTACGGCTTCGACATGTCGGTGGCCAATCCGCTGATGTGGGTGGCGACACTGTGCTTGGGTCTGTTGTTTGCGTTTAGCCTGGGTATGGTACTGGCATTGATTACCCATGCTCTGCCCAGCTTGAAGGTAGTGATTCGCATGGCCTTTTTCCCGCTGTATTTCATTTCCGGCGTATTGGTACCGGCTGCTTACCTGCCACAAGCGATGATGCCGGTGTTGCTGCTGAACCCTTTCCTGCACATTGTCGAGTTGATCCGCGCTCAGGTCTTGCCGCACTACACCCCTGTGGATGGCGTGTCAGAGGGTTACGTGATCAGCATCACGGTGGTGCTGCTGTTTATTGCCATGGGTAGCTATCGCGCACGCCGCTTGCACCTGGTTTCCACAAAGAACGGATGAGTACAGGCCTACGTGTTCGAACTTAGAAACGTTACCAAATCCTACTTGACTCCGAAGGGACGTCGGTATGTGTTCCGCAACCTCTCGTTGTCGATTCCGCCAGGCAAGAATATCGGCCTTATCGGACGCAACGGTGCAGGCAAATCGACCCTGATGCGCCTGCTTGGCGGTGCCGATATCCCTGACTCTGGCTCCGTTGCTACAGACAGGAGTATTTCCTGGCCGGTCGGCTTGACGGGCGGTTTTCAAGGCAGCATGACCGGCCGCGAAAACATCAAGTTTGTCTGCCGCGTCTACGGCGCGATGGGCGACGACATGCGCGACAAGATCCGCTACGTTCAGGAATTTGCCGAAATCGGCGACTGGATTGATGAGCCCATCAAGACCTACTCCTCCGGAATGCGCTCTCGAGTGGCCTTCGGCCTGAGCATGGCCTTCGATTTTGATTACTACCTCATCGACGAAGTAATGTCCGTCGGCGATGCACAGTTCAAACGTAAATGTGCCGACGTATTTCAGGAAAAACTACAGCAGTCAAAAGTCGTGCTGGTGACCCACAACATGAATGAAGTTCAAAAGATCTGCGACATCGTACTGCTGGTTCGCAATGGCGAGATCCAGGTTTACGAAGACGTCGCCGAAGGCATCAAAGCCTACAACACCTGACTTCATACTCTCTTTTATAAAGCAGAACCGTTCGACTTCAAGGATGCATCACATATGAGCAGCAAGGGTAAACTCAGCCGCTGGCGCCTGGCTATCGGCCTGGTGATTTTGCCAATGGTACTGGCGGCCATCTACTACGGCATCTTCGCCGCCGATCGCTATGTCAGCAGTGCGCAGGTGGTCGTTCGTCAGGACGGTGGCAACCAGGCCGCCGCCATGCCTGGCCTCGCCACCCTGCTGACCGGCACCAACCCCGCATCCAGGGAGGAGACCCTCTACCTGCGTGAATACATCGGATCCATGGACATGATGCTGTTGCTCGAAGAGCGCCTGCACTGGATCGAGCAGTATGCCGCCCAACGTGGCGACATATTCTTCGCGCTCAACAAGGACGCCTCGCGCGAAGACCTGCTCAGCTACTACCAGCGCATGGTAACAGCCCACTACGATGAGACCACCGGTCTGTTGCGGGTTGAAGTGCAAGCCTTTACCCCCGAGTTTTCGGAACAAATGCTGCGCACGATACTTTCCGCCAGCGAGAACTTCGTAAACGAAGTCAGTCACAGCATTGCCCGCGAACAAATGACCTTCGCCAAAAGCGAACTGGCAACCGCCCGGCTTCAATACGCCGATCGTAAAGCCGAACTGATCGATTTCCAGAACACCAACAAAGTGCTCGATGGCGCAAACACGGCACAAAGCCGTGCCACTATCATTTCCGACCTCGAAGCCCAGCACACGAAAGAACAGGCCGTATTGACCGAGATGCAGTTCAAGCTGCGCGCTGACTCGCCGCAAGTGAAACAGCAAAAGCAAAGGGTTAACGCCATCGCCCAGCAACTGGCCAAGGAAAAACGCCTGCTGGTGTCGTCAACTGACGGTTCCCAACTGAACGTAGTCGCCTCAGCCTTCCAGCAACTGACACTGGACGCAGGCATCGCCGAAGCCAGCTACAAAACCGCAGTGGCTGCGCTCGACAATGCACGGATTGAAGCCAGCAAAAAGATCCGCACCCTGGTGACGGTCGTAAGCCCGAACACCCCGCAACAGGCACTGTACCCAGAGCGTTTGTATAACCTGGCAACCATCTTGCTTGGCCTGCTCATGCTGTACGGCATTACTCGCTTCATCCTGGCTTCGATCGAGGATCACCGTGATTAAATCCCTTGCTGTCTCCCACTCGTTCCATCTGAAACTGGCAACAGTGGCTCTGACGATCCTCGGCCTCTCGGGCTGCAGTGGCGTCATATCCGGCGCTGGCCCTTACAAGGGAGCCATCGAGTCCGAGAATACGACCTACAATCTGGTCGAGATCAACGCCAACACCATCGCACCTTATATGCGTGGCGCCCTGCAGCCGATGCAAGCCAAGATCGCCAAACCTCTCGCACCCTCGGCGCGACTGATGCCAGGTGATGTCCTGAGCATACTGATCACCGACAACGCTCCGGAGGGCTCGGCACTGTTTGCCCCGCTGTCCACCGGCGGCACTCAGCTCAAAACCCGCATCAGCGACCAAGGTACGATTTCGCTACCCTATGTAGGCCAGCCTTTTGTGGCAGGCATGACCCTCACCGAAGTTGAGGCACTGATCGCCAAGCAGCTCAAAGGCATGACCACCGACGTGCAAACCCACGTTGAACTGGTTGGCGACCTGTCAGGCTCGGTACTGGTAGCGGGCGCAGTCAAGTCCCCGGGGCGCTTCAGCACCCTGCAAGGACCTTTGACCCTGCTCGATGCCGTCAACCAGGCAGGCGGCCCAGTGATGGAACCGCATCTGGTCAACGTTACCGTGCGTACCGGCAGCGAAGTTCAACAGTTCAACTACGAAGACATTCTGGCCGGCAACAACATGGTGCTACGCCCGAACTCGGAAGTCGTACTCGAACGCGCCCGTCAGCGCTTCGTGGCCATGGGTGCCGTGGCTGAGCCAGGACTCAAAGATCTGCCGGCGCAAAACACCAGCTTGCTGGACGCCCTGAGCAGTGTCGGCGGACTGAAAGAAGGCAGTGCCAACCCTGAAGGTGTATTCGTATTCCGAATGGGCGAAGGCAAGCAGGCTAAACCTACCGTTCTGCGCCTCGACATGCGCGATCCGGCGGCAATATTTTACGCTCGCCAGGTCGTGATCAAGCCGGATGACACCATCTATGTCACCAACTCTGCTGTTCATGAATGGCAAAAAATCATCAGCCCTGTTGTGCAGACGATGATGCTGGGCCGAGTGACAGGTATTCAGTAAACGGGGAAATACTACCGTTAAAAAAAACGCCAAGACACTAGGTCTTGGCGTTTTTGTTTGGAGAAACCCATTACAACTCTGAACACCCACACACCCAAAAGATATGGCGATGCCGTAACAATCAGGCCGCCAGCTTGGCCAAACGAGGCTCTATCTTCTCTGCATCCCCACCATGCTCAAGAGCATCGAGCAAGTACTGCCTTGCCATCTGAAGATCCCCCTCTCTCGCATATATATCCGACAGCATCATCAACACAGTGTGAGCCGTTGGATTGCGCTTCAGATAGGCCATAAAGTGAACTTTCGCATACCCATGGCGTTTATTAAGCATCAATGCCCGACCGAGACGATAACGCGCCCCCATGTAATGCGGTGCCGAGCCGACAGATATAAGCAATGGCACCTGAGCTTCTTCTATCCGCTTAACCTCTAACAGACTTGTACCCAACAAGTAGTTTGAGTATTCATGCCGTGGATCAAGTTTGAGCGCAATGGCTGCTTCGAGCTCAACTTTTAGCCAATCCTTTTCTTGAAAGGCAAGAAACGTCTTATAGAGCGCCCTAACTAGAGGCCCATTATTCACCGATGCACCGGACTCGATAATTTCCGGAAGCGGCTGATCGTCGGCCCACAGGGCAATAAACTCACACAAATCATAATATTCTTTAATAAAAGGCGCGCCCCCATGACCGACACCCGTCAAGGTAATGGTCTTGACTTGCTTCATGTCCTGAATATGCGCAGCTGAAAGCAAATCAAGAGAGTCACACTCTCCTGCAACTTGCAAAATTTCAACTTTCGAAGCCTCAATCAGAGGACGCAGGTCGGGAAATGCAAGGGGAACATTTTTAGGCATTCGCTTCAGGCTGCGACTGCCCTTAATCTTCAGCTTGGTATCGTAACCAAAGGCCAGCACTTTTGCATTCAGGGCCGCGCCGTATAAAACAGCACCATACCCACCCATGCTGACACCTACAAAAAACACCTCGTCAACTTGTAAATATTGAACAAGGGACTTTAGCTTTTCTACAGTGCCTTCATGGCTGTCACCAAAACCGGGGATACCTTGCTGGTACCATTCGTTTCGACCGTTATTCAAAAATAACAAGTTAGATGACTGGGCATTCGCCACGTGCCAAAAATCAAATTTCCCGTCGGTTTTATCAGTACCCGCCAAAAAAACCATGAGACGCCTGGAGCCTGCACGCTCAACGATCTTGAAATGCTTACCTTCCATCTCCGAAAACGTGTCCATACCAACAAACCTATTATTTAATAAAAGTCGAGACCAGGAATGCATCTCACATACACACAAACAGCTCACAGGCGCCTGAGCACCTGACCTCATCCTACAAAGGATACCTTCTTACCCCCCCTAAGAAGGTATATCTTTTTACATCAAAACGGCAGATTTCTCTACCGTCATCATGCACCTTCAGTGCGCGCACTCAACCGCATCGTTACCTTCGACTGTGTTACCTAGCGTATTCTGACCATCCGGTTTTTTCGTATATTTATAAGGTTCGAGCACCGACTCTCGACTAGCGCCGCCAATTCGATTTCTCATAATCTTATTGTTGTCACCCTCAACACGAACAGCAGTCTTGGTGTAACAAAACACATTACCCTCAACAATATTATTATTGGCGTAATCCTTGTAGTACTTCCCATTCGGGTCCACGGCAGGATCACCACATCCCCACTTACTCAAGTCCTTGCCTTGACGCGAAGCAATCCAGACGCCGACACGCTCATTGGTAAAGGTATTATTGCGGACAGTATTAAAATCACTTGACTGCCAACGAAGCGCCGACTTTCCGGACAGATAATTCTCCCCACAATTTTTGTACATCAGCACACCACCACGCGTATTCCCTATAAACCGATTCCCCTCAATCGTATTATGCGCAGAGGAATCAACGGACAAGCCCTCACGCTTCCCCGCCTTACCATTGCCCTGAATGGTATTGTTGACAATATTCAGGCGTTGCGTTCCCTGCTCCAGATAGACACCGACGTTACCGGAGTCTTGAATGGTGGAGTTTTTTAGCGTGGAGTCCGTCGTATAGCTATCAAAATACACACCGCCACGACCGCTGTTAGACACAGTTACATTGTCGATCACAATATGGCTAGGGGCCACCTCATAGTTCGCATTCCTGTCGGCAGAAAGATCCTTGATACGAATACCGGAAGTAATACTAATGCCACGATTTTTGAAATTTTGAATACGGCAGTTTTCAACCGTTACATTCTCGATTTTCTTTTTACCCCCACCAATAACAATACCAATAGGAATATTATTTCCACCGTCCAGCGTAGCGCCCTTGCAGTTTAGATGCGTATTACTCGCCGATAGGCGCAGAGACTGAGTATAGGTACAAGAACCGTCCAGTTCGACCTGGCCGCGCAACGCACTCTGCGCCGGAAGCCGACAAGCCTCACCCTCTCCCGCAAAGACCACAACCGGGAAAGTGACCAATAACGAAAAAAAACAGCTCAGACCTCGCCTCAATCCAGAACTCTTCTCCATTTTCATTGTCTCCGCTCAATGCCGCATAAGGAAATATTAGAATACACTCTGAAAGCAGAGACGTGCTCCTCAGGCATAGAAATTTAACTGCGCCACCTCCATTTTGCGATGAAGCACCTGACCGCCACCACTAATCAAGTGAGATCACACATTTACGCGCCCTAGGCAAATAGAACGCATCTGGTACGCCGTTGAGGTTGCAGTCAACTGGAATGTCTGCATGGGTACCGATTGAATTTTTCGTAGCTTTTCAGCTCGATATATGTGCCTGATGAAATACCACAACACGCTTTAATAGAGCTGAAATCGTCTCCTCATCAGAATCCTTATCCCCCAAGATACTTTTACCGATCAAGAACAAGTGCAACACTGAGCACATAAAAACACGCCAAGCCCCATCAGAACGAACAACAAACTGCTCCGCCCCCCCCCCCGACGACTCAACAGCACTGCCGCACAGCGATGGAACAGGCAATACGCAATGCCCCCTCCTGCGCACCCCAGAACCCTGGAATTTTTTCCGAAAATAAAATAAAATCAACGATTTTTTAAAGAACCGAACCATAATTTAAAAAATAGCTGCAAGCTACAGCATTTCCAACCATAAATTATCCGGAGTAAGAATTGAACAGTTCCAGATATAAAAGCAAAAACATAATAGGGTCCGGCTGCAGGGTATCGGAAGAGGCTACCCTGGTTACACCCGTACGGCTCTATGGCGTAGTTGTGGTAGATAAGAACTCGACAATTGGCAAGTACACCTACATCGGAACGGGCACTTACGTACAACATACCCATATCGGAAACTATTGCTCAATAGCTCGAGACATTGAAATTGGTGCTAAAGCTCACCCGATGACCATGCTGTCATCGCACTCATTCCAGTACAACAACAACCATTTCGCCAATCAACCCGAATATCAAATAACTAAGGTAAAGCAACCTCGCAAGAGGGACCATGTGACAGAAATTGGTAGCGACGTCTGGATCGGAACAAAATCCGTTATACGCGGAGGAGTCAAGATTGGTCATGGCGCAGTGATTGGCTCAAGCTCAGTCGTTACAAAAGACGTTCGGCCTTACGCCATTGTCGCCGGGGCCCCCGCAAAAGAAATAAGAATGCGCTTTGATGAGGACACCATCTCACGCCTGCTAGAGTCGCGCTGGTGGCAGCTTGACCCTATCGACATGAACGGAGTCGACTTTAACGACATTGATGCAGCGCTCAACGAGATAGAATCCCGCCGAGCCTTTTATAAGAAATTAATAAGCCAGTCACTGCTCACCCCCCTCAAAAATTCGACCACAAGCAAAAATGGCGTCATTTGGTTTGACATCGAAAAGTCATATGCAGAGCCGGAAATCCTGAAAGACTTTGACTACGTGAACATCATCGAGTCAGGCTTCGGAACAGGAAATTTCAAGATTGAAAAGGCCTGGCACAATGCAGAGAAAAATCATTTCGCTCTTAAAATCAATGGCACGCCAGAAATCATCCCGGCAGGGAGCGTGACGTTCACCTTCAAAAATACCAATGAACTCCAAACCAAAAGATAACTTCTGCGCAGGCTGAAATACAGTCACTCTACGGACTGCAATAACAAGCATTTTCCAAATGTTATAGGCCAACCCCTTAAGCTGACAACCACAGCTCAAAGGGGTAAGGCATTTACTGCGACAGGATCGTCACCCCGATACCCCCCCTCAAGAAAGCATAAATTTTATCGCGCGACTTGCAATCACACCCCGAAAAGAAACCCCGTCTTTCATTAAGCGAAAGCGGTACCTCCCTTTAATCTCATCGAGAACCATTTCGTCGATTTCGTATACCCCCGGAAGCACCTTGGCCACTTCTCCCATAAACTCACGCTTATCAGAAACTTCCAACACCCAGGCCTTCCTAGCCAAGCGATAGGATTCGGCACACTGATCGCTGACCCCTTCCGGCATATAAATCCAGCCAACTTTACTTGACACCCTATTCAGGTGAACCTCTCCTTCGGGCTCAGCATAACCTTGACGCCCGGTCGGCCCACCTGCCAAGGCATCAAACAAATCAAGCCAGAGCTTAACGATCGCCTGATACGTGAACCTTTGTGCACTGAATCTACCCTTACTACCCATGGATGAAACCAGAGCACTATCACTGAGCAACCGATTGATTTTTTCAACAAACTCATCTTCGGTATCTACGATAAACCCGTCTTCTCCATCAGCAACAATCTCCTGCGGCCCATAGTTAGTTCGTGTAGACACCAACGGAGTGCCATACCCCAATGACTCCGCAAAGCTAATGCCAAAGCCTTCCGTTACCGACATTCCCAAACTGACACTGGCCCGCCTGAATATACGAGACACACTCGTTGCAAACCCCATCACCTGAATGGAGTCCTGCATATTGAGCTTGAGAATCAATGCCTTTATGCCCTCCTCCTGATCCCCCGAGCCCCAGATCTCCAGCCGCGCATCAGGATTTATCGCAACTACTTTAGCGAACGCAATCACCATCGACTTGATACGCTTGACGCCATGAAGCCGAGATACGATTACAGCGAGATTAGCCTCACGCAAAACCGGTTCATCCTGCTCCTCAAGCGTGACCAGATTGCTGATCACTGAATACCGCCCCGATGGAAATTGCAACTTCATGTCATGAAGTTGCCCTCGAGTCAAAAGAACCAACCGGTCACAGCGAGGAATGCACCTGATAACACCGTGGTATTTTGGTGCAATTGCGCCACCAGCACGGTAAGGCTTAAGTAAATGATTACTGTGCATCATCAGCACCCTGTAAATATCATCCCCCTCTACACTGCACACCGCATCCGCAGCACCAATAGAGTCCGCGACGATAAAACTGGGCAAGCATTCTTTAGACAGACACTTCAACCAGTACGCATGGGCCGAGTCGAGCGAGTTAAACTTAAGCGGCCTCTTGCCGAACACATAAATAACAACTTTCACCTCACCCGTCAGGTGATTATGAAATTCTTCTAAAAAGACATCACCCTTAACTGTTATATATTGAACCAAACTGCTATTTGCGCCATCGACATAATCAATGCGCTTGCCGACCTCAACTTGCAAATGTTCAACAGACGGCTCGCTACCACCAGCACTGATATCCTCCAAAGCCCGGTAGGCAAACCACTTATAAAAATTCAAGACTTTAACTGTCTCAGGTATACGCCCCTGCGCAACAAGATTCCCGATGGTTGTATCCAGCCGCTCATCAAAGCCCAGTACAGCTATACGCGCATTCATTCCAGCCTCGGCAAGCGCAGCTGTTCTACCCAACGAAACGCGCGTCACCCCGCCCCCCCGCTCCGCCAACTCATACAACACAGATATTACTTGCTGCACAGCACTCCCCCTCCCCAAAACCATCCAAATTATCAATTTTTCTCTATGGCTAGAACTTTTCGCACCAAAAATACCCAGCGCTCTATTAGGCCGCACCACAGATGACCACTCTACCCACTCGGTGCGATAGCACTCAAGTTTAAGTTGATGGACCGACACACACTCAACCTTATATTGTCGAGGCGGCGAAACTCTGAATAACACTTTTTATGATATTGACTGCTTTGTGTACACCAACATAGCGCTCAACGACTGCAATTACAGTTGCGCTAGGCGTTACCCCATCCACCTCATACACATCTTGACACACGCAGGGCGCACCGATAAGATCCTTCGTTTGCCAACCCAACACCAAAACATCTAAGAAGCGCCCAATGAATATCCTTGGATAACCATGTAGCGGCACTTAAATACCTAAATGATGGCATTGCCATATTACGGAGCGCGTGGATTTTGGAAAACACATTGATATCGAAACTTGCCAATATTTCACCGGAAGCCATTTTGATGGAGCCGGTGAAACTTTATGGCGCTGTCACTGTCAACGCGAAAGCTCTGATAGGCAAGTACACGTACATTGGCAACGGCGGCTATATTGGCCGGGGCGTAACTATTGGTAATTTCTGCTCCATCGCACGCAATGCCGAAATCAGCCCCATCAATCACCCAACCGATTACCTGAGCTGCCACCCCTTCCAATACAACACCAATCACTTCACCGACATTAAAGACTACTCGACTCATCAGCGAGTAAAGGGCCCTACTGCCAGCCCGGCGGTGATTGGTCACGATGTCTGGATTGGTGCCGGTGCAATGATCTGCCAGGGCGTAACAGTTGGCACTGGCGCAGTCATTGCCGGCGGGGCTGTTGTCACAAAAGACGTACCACCTTATGCCATCGTGGGTGGCATTCCCGCTCAAATCATCCGCTATCGCTTCGACGAAGCTACCATTGAACGGCTTCTGGCCAGCCAGTGGTGGGATCTTGAACCTAAAGACATGGTTGACGTCGATTTCACTAACGTCTCAGAAGCACTCGACAAGATCAGCGCGATCAAGCTTCACATGGGCCTGAAAAACCGCAGCGTCCTCGCTGGCACGGTCTCCAACTCTGCAAGCGGTACAAGCTCTGGCATTGTCTGGTTCACCACGCCTACTGCCTATGCAGACATGAATGCCCTGGACCGCTTTACCTCGATTGAGGTCGTTTCGCACGAAGAAGGAACAGACCGCACCTCACCATTGGTTGCGCCAGGCATTTATCAGATCCAGAGCACATCATTCGACGCAAAGCGTGGCTGGTATCGCTTGACTTTCCTCCTGGATGGCAAGCCTTTCAAAGGAAAGCTGGCACGCAAAAAATTCAGCTTTAAACTCGGCACGACTTATCCTCGTGGCAGCGCAGAATAAAACCCATATCCGAACCACAAGAGCCCCCGGTAGAATGGCGGGCTTTTGCAGATGCTTCATGCCGAGCCTTTTAAAAAGCGAGTCGAGCACAGGCGCCACAGAATTAACACATGACATTCAAAATGCCTGCATCCTCTCTGAGAAACGACGAGATCACCTTTCCAAAAAGCTGACCTTTCAAGACCAAGGCCTGGAAACCACACTTTCTACCCGCCCCCATGCGACGCAACCGCTTACGCGATAAGGATATATATGAGAACTATCATCACTTTCGGTACCTTCGACGTGCTGCACATCGGTCACGTAAAAATCCTGCAGCGCGCTCGCGCCCAAGGGGACCGGTTAGTTGTGGGTATATCTTCGGATGCGTTGAACTTCTCGAAAAAACAACGCAACCCGGTATACCCTCAAGGTGAGCGTCGCGACATCATTGCCTCACTCGGATGTGTGGACGAGGTTTTCATTGAAGAATCTCTTGAGCTCAAAGGCGAGTACATCAAAGAGTTTGGCGCTCACGCTCTGGTCATGGGCAATGACTGGGAAGGACGCTTCGATGAATTCAAATCCCTGTGCGAAGTTATCTACCTACCGCGCACCGAAGGCATCTCCACGACCCAACTGATCGCAGAGATCAAAAAGTATGGGTAAGTCACCCAGAATTGGTTTCGTTGGGTGGAACCCGTTTCAATTCCTTCACATTCAGAAGCTGGCCAGCACCTTCCCTGGCGCATGCTTTGTGATTGAAAAACGAATGGATTTCATCTCTGAATTCAGTGATGACATCCTGAAAAACCCCCACACCCCGATAATGGTGTGGGATCGCGCGCAAATGGCCACACTCGATGGCGTCTTCGACATCATCGTTTGCCAGACGCCTTTTTCACGCATCGAAGTGTTTGAAAAATCAAAAATAGCGATGATCCAGTATGGCTATGCCAAAGAGCCGCATAACTACGGGCCATGGCGTGCATTTGCAGATCTGTGCCTGACTTACGGCCCTTATGCATCAGAACGTATCGACTATTTCAGCCCGACGGCCTCCGTTGGCAACCCCCGTTACGATGACTGGCATCTGGAGAGTTTTCATCAGGCGGCCAAATCAAAACATGCGGCGAAACTGAATCCGAACAAAAAAACAGTGTTGTATCTGCCAACCTGGGGCGATTTGTCCAGCGTAGACCAGTTCGTAACCTCTATTTACGATCTGGCTGATAACTACAATGTTTTGATGAAAATGCACCACAACACCGAACTTCTCGAAAGCGCTCGCAAAGACAAAATGGACATGGGTGCCATCTGCCATTTCGGGGCGAATGACGACCTGCTGGAGCTGCTGTCCATCTGCGATGTGGTCATATCCGATTACAGTGGCGCGATCTTTGACGCGATGTATTGCAAGAAACCCATCGCACTGCTCGATACCGATCTGTCCGAGCAAATGGGTGGCAAAAAAATCGACGGGTACAGCCTTGAGTATTCGCGCCGGGCCGAGCTGGGCCTGACAATCAAAACACCCGAAGCACTGGCAGCCGGCATCACAGAGCTGGCAGAAAACAGTGAAAAATACGTCCAGCTGTATGAACCGCTGCGTAGCTCTCTCTTTACCGATACGAAAGACTCATTGAGCCTGGCTCGCGATGCGCTGATAAAACTGTGGAACGGCGAGTTCACACCTACCCAACCTCAATCCTACGTGCGCAAGGAATTGAAAGAGTTCTACAAGACGAAGCGAGAACTGGCGATCGCCAAGAAAAAGAAGAGCGTGAAAAAATAATGATATCCATCCAGCGACACATCATTGTTAAGGCAATCTTCCTGCTTTCAAAAATGGGGGCACACCGTGCCAGTCTGGCTTGCACAGACAGATTGCTCCGGCTGAATGTTTCTTTGAGCCAATTGCGCCAGGCGGTAGTCACGGCCAATCTGCATAACAACCAGGCATCGGCACTGCGTTACGCAAACAGCGCGATTGAAAAATACCCGTCCAACTCGTTCGGATACATTGAAAAAGCCAAGATTCTGGCTGGTCGCGGCGACGAAGAAGAGGCCGTCGAAATACTGAAGCAAGCCCCCTCGTGCAGCCAGGTTTCCGAAATACTAGCGCTTTATCGCTCGCCCCTGTTTGCACAACAAACTAAAGAAACCTTTTCCAAACCCAAGCCACTGGTTTCAACCAGCGACCTGGAAAAGTCATTTCTGTTAGCCGGGAACGACGGATCGTGGCTCAACATCATTGCCACACAAGCTCGTCAGGCTATCAAGTCTGATCCGCTGAACCTGACCAACTTCAGTATTCTGACGCGCGTATACAAGCAGCTGAATCAGCATGAATTACTGATTGAAACGATTAACTCGTTTCCCGAACACGTGTCATCAACACTTAACTACCGCCTGATGCTTTCTAATGCCTATCAAATGGCACGCAATCAAGAAGCGGCGCTTGATGTGCTGCTGGCTGCGCAAGTCAATTACCCCTCTGAACGCAAACTGCTGATGCGGATCAGCGATATGCTGCGTGACGATGCTCAGGTCGCCCGAGCCTACTCCTATCTTTGTGCGTCTCAAGCCTGTTATCCAGCCTACGGATCAGTCAAGCGCCTGTCTTTCGAGATTGATCACGCGCTGTACGATGAGGCACGCAACACATTACTGGGCATTCTGAACTTTCCTCGCGAAACGCTGATGAAGTTCATGCCCATGATTAACCGCGCGACGCCCTTCTTTCCTGATTTGTACGAAAGAACCCAGGCTGCGCGGAATCTGGCCCAGTCACTGCTCTCATCAGAAAAAGGCAAGAAAGGCATCAACCCGAACGAGCAGGTCAAGGTTGCAGTGAAGTGTCGCTGGCTCCACGAAGCACAGCAGATCATTGACCGGAACAAGAACGGCACCCAACCTGTTTCCGACGAAAATCAGGCCTGGCTGGATGCCGTGATCCAGAATCTGGGTAAATCCCGAGTGCTTGCTGATATCGCCAATACCAACGAGGTGTCTCAGCATTTGTACGGGTGGAGCAATGGCTCAATCGTTGACATCGAACCCAGCACCATGGATCTTTCGAAAGTCGTCGAAGTCTTTATTCCAACGGTCTTTTTCGCTGCCCCAAACGAAGAAAAACCAAGCTACGCGACTGTTCGCGAATTCCTGTCAAACGTGTACGGATACCTTCTGGCTCGTAAAGACCTGATTCTGGTACCGCGCCATCAATGGAACTGGAGGAACTGTGATCCTCGAATTCCAGGCGCACGTATTGTCAGCTACCACACCAATGCCCCCCTGAACGCCGACCACCTGCACATCCAGGAAGTTCCGCTGGCCGGTCGATGCAGCATGGACCACCAGGGGTTTGCGGGCTACTCCTCACTCGCCACGATCCATGCACCGATTGAGCAATCGACTGCCGGTCTCGCACCCGAGGTACTGGCGGCGAATGAGGAAGAGTTACGCGAAGCTTATATCCATCACAACGTCTCCAAATATGCGCAGAGCGCAGAGCGCATCACGTACTCTGATGAATACGTTTTCGTAGCCCTGCAGATACCCACCGATACTGTTGCCGCCCTTGCAGCAGTCACAGGCGCCGATTTGGTGCGTACTGTGGCCGAATATTATGCGGGCTCGACAACAAAAGTCCGGGTCAAGCGCCACCCCTATTGCAACAGCATGACGGTTCAAAAAACACTCGAAGCCCTTTCAAGCAGTGGAGCCATCGAGATGTCGAACGCCTCGGTCCATGACCTCATATCGGGTGCGAAAGCCGTATTTACCGTTAATTCTGGCGTTGGCCTGGAGGCACTGCTGCATCGTCGCCCCGTCGTTGTTACAGGTGAATGCGATTACTCCTACGCCGTTGCGGCATACCCGCGCAGCGTTGACGAACTAAAGACACGCCTCAACAGCGAACTCGTTTATGACGCGCAGCGCACCCAAAATCTTCTCCATCACTATGTTAATGCGTATTCGATGGCTGCCAATGACGAAGCTGGCATTCACAACAACCTCGCTCGCTGGTTAAACAGTTAAGTACGATTTATGCCAGCCCCGGTTGTGTTTTTTCATACCCGCGGCGGATGTCAGACACACATGCTGTGATCTGACATCCGTACATTGCTTGACCTTATTCATCATTTTCAAAATGGACTTGTAACCATGATCAAAATCACCCCTGCAATCGAATGCTCCAACAATGCCCCCTTCGTCCTGTTTGGCGGCATCAACGTTCTGGAATCCCGCGATCTGGCCATGCGCGCCTGCGAAGAATACGTGCGTGTAACCGACAAGCTGGGCATTCCGTATGTGTTCAAGGCCAGCTTCGACAAGGCTAACCGCTCCTCCATTCACTCGTACCGCGGCCCGGGCATGGAAGAAGGCCTGCGTATTTTCCAGGACGTCAAAGCGGCATTCGGTGTACCGGTCATTACCGACGTCCACGAGATCTACCAGTGCGCGCCTGTCGCCGAAGTGGCTGATGTGCTGCAACTGCCTGCATTTTTGGCCCGCCAAACCGATCTGGTTGTCGCGCTGGCCAAGACTGGTAAGCCGGTCAACATCAAAAAGCCTCAATTCCTGAGCCCGTCGCAGATGCAGAACATCGTGCACAAGTTCAAGGAAGCCGGGAATGATCAACTGATCCTGTGCGACCGTGGCACCTGCCTGGGTTACGACAACCTGGTCGTCGACATGCTCGGTTTTGGCGTGATGAAGCGCACATGCGACAACCTGCCGATCATTTTCGACGTGACTCACGCCCTGCAACAGCGCGATCCATCCGGCGCAGCTTCTGGCGGGCGTCGCGAGCAAGTGGTTGAACTGGCACGTGCAGGCATGGGCGTCGGTCTGGCCGGCCTGTTCCTGGAAGCTCACCCGAACCCGGATCAAGCCAAGTGCGACGGCCCAAGCGCCCTGCCGCTGGATCAACTGGAGCCGTTCCTGGCTCAGATCAAAGCACTGGATGATCTGGTCAAGTCGTTCCCAGCGCTGAACATTGGTTAAAACCGGCTTTCTGAAGCAAGGATTCTGAACATGGCACGCACAGAACAACGGGTCGCGATTGTTATTCCGGCCCGCTACGGCTCGACTCGTTTGCCGGGTAAACCGCTCGCGGACATCTGCGGCAAACCAATGGTGCAGCATGTGTACGAACGCGCGCTGCAGGTGGCACACGCTGATGTGGTCGTTGTGGCAACAGACGACGAGCGTGTGGCGCAAGCCGTAGAGGCGTTTGGCGGTCAATACATCATGACCTCGCCGGATCACCCTTCAGGCACGGACCGCCTGGCAGAAGTCATGGCGAAAGTTGATGCAGATATTTACATCAACCTGCAAGGCGACGAGCCTCTGGTTCGCCCAGCCGATATCGACGCCCTCGCGACAGGCATGCTGGCCGACCCACAGGTCAAGGTCGGTACGCTGTGCCATGTGATCGATGCTCACGAAGCCGCCAACCCCAACACCGTGAAAGTGGTGCTGGCCCACAACGGCAATGCACTCTACTTCAGCCGCTCGCCGATCCCGTATCCACGGGATGGCGAGCAGGCCAGTTACCTCAAGCATGTCGGCGTTTACGGTTATCGTCGCGACGTGTTGGCGGGCTACACCGGCCTGCCGCAAGCGATGCTGGAAGACGCCGAAAAACTTGAGCAACTGCGGCTGTTGGCTGCCGGGGTGTGCATTAGGGCGTACAAGGTTGAACCAACCGGACCGGGCGTTGATACGCCCGAGTGCCTGGAGCAAGTACGCGCACTGATGAGCGGACAAACACCAGCACCTCGCACTACGCTGAACGACATTCGTCTGGTGATTACCGATGTGGACGGTGTGCTGACCGATGGTGGCATTTACTACGACGCCACTGGCGAATGCCTGAAACGCTTCCATGTGCGTGATGGCATGGGTATGCGCCTGCTGGAAGAGAATGGTGTGCGCGTGGCGGTGCTGTCCGGTCGCGATTCGCCAACGCTGCGCAAGCGCGTTGCGGATCTGGGCATTACCCTGTGTCAGTTCGGGGTGAAGGATAAACTGGCTGCATGCAATCAGTTGATGGCCCAAGCCGGTGTCAGCGCCGCGAATACCGCGTGCATTGGTGACGACTGCATCGATCTCCCTGCTTTCGCAGCATGCGCCCTGTCGTTTGCGGTCGCAGATGCTCCAGTGTACGTAAAGGCAGCAGCTACTCACGTACTCACGGCAGCAGGTGGCACGGGTGCTTTCCGCGAAGTGGCAGACAGCATTTTGTTTGCTCAGGGCAAGGAAGCAGTATTGGGCACTGCGGCAGGTTATGCGCAGGTCATGGCCAAGATGGCGCAATAAACCTACAGCTTGTGTCTGTATAAAAACGGGGCCCTAACAGGCCCCGTTTTTTTATTCAGAGACAAGTGCCAGTTGATCGCACCCTAAAAGCAAAACGCGCCTGCTTGATAGCAGGCGCGTTTTTCATTTGATAAGCGCCAGGCAGTTACGCACGCCTGACACAGCCACATATCAATCAGTCGAAAATTTCAACCACACCCACGACGTCATTGGCGTGATTGGTCACAGCCAGGGCGCGGATTTTGTTGTCAATCATGTAGGTTTCCGCTTCGCAAAGCTGCGACTCTTCCCGGATAGTGTGCGGGTTGCGCGTCATGAATTGATCAACCGTGCTGCCGATGACACCCTGGTTTTGCAGCAGTGCACGACGCAGGTCGCCGTCAGTGACGATACCCACCAATACACCTTGGTCCATAACCACGGTCAGGCCCATGCGACTTTGAGTCATGACCAGCAGGCAGTCGTGAAAACTGGTGGCTGGGGATACGATAGGTGCCGGGGAATGCATCACATCACTGACGCGAGTCAGCAATTTACGACCCAGGCTGCCGCCCGGATGGTAGCGGGCGAAGTCCATCGGCTTGAATTGAATGGCTTCGATGATGGCGACGGCCAATGCATCGCCCATGGCCATGGTGGCCAGCGTTGAAGTGGTTGGAGCCAGGTTGTTCGGACACACTTCGCGTTCGACGGAAATGTCGAGCCAGATGTCTGCATGCTTGGCCAGGGTCGATTTGCCATTCCCGGTCATGGCAATGATTTTATTGCCAAAGGATTTCAGGCTCGGGATCAGCTTGATCAGCTCTTCAGTCTCGCCGCTATAGCTGATCAAGATCAGCACGTCAATCGGCTTGAGCATCCCCAGGTCGCCGTGAAAGGCTTCAGCCGGATGCAGGAAAAAACTCGGGGTGCCCGTGGAGGCAAAGGTCGCAACCATTTTTTGACCGATCAGGCCAGACTTGCCCATGCCGCAGACCACGGTACGCCCTTGACAACCGAGAAGCAGTTCGACAGCGCTCTGAAATTCACCATTGAGACGATCAGCCATTTGAGTAACAGCTTGTGCCTGGGCGATGAGGGCTTCTTTTGCTATGGCGAGATGATTCATCTTTTTGACTTTCGTCCTTGAAGTGATGGAGTGGGAGGGGCGAAGAATTTTAAGGGCTTTGTAATAATTAGCAAACTCACATTACATACCCCCATTAACTTTTGTTGATTGGAAATCTGTTCAGGCCAGAGAAATCGACCAGATGAGTAAACTTTTCGTTGTACCTGTGTTCTCTATCACTCAGCATATTGCTACCAATACCGCAGTAAGTCGGACGTACGGCATTCGCCTAAGTTGAAACCATGAATACGGATCTACACCCTCCGCAGGGTTGCAGAACACTTTACCGCTGGCAGCAAGGCCAGTTGCAGGATCGTTTGCGCGCGCTGTTGCCACAATGGCGAGCACACCCACTGACGATCGTTAGCCAGGATCTGGACTCCAACGCCTCATTCGTCAACTACGTGCGCCACCATCAGATAACTGATACCGGCACGGGTCTGACCGTGGAACTGGTCGAAAAGTCCATCCGCAAGGTATTTTTTGTTGGCAGCCAGGAAGCGCGCTTTTATCGGCAGCGAGACATGCTCAATGCCAGCACGCAGTTTCAATACCCGGCTTGCCTGGGCGTGATTGAAACGCCGTGGGAGAGCCTGATCTTTACTGAGTTTGTGCGCGGCAAGCTGCCGCGCATGCCAAGCATTGCACCGCAACTGGCCCTTGCCATTGCCGAGCAGGAAACACTGAGCCACGACTACCTAACCCGACAGCCTGCGCACAAGGCCCCCTTGTTCTGGAGCATGGACTTTTACCGCCCGTGGTTTCTGCTGCGTCCGCGGTTCAATTTTGCGCGCTGCCTGCCGGAACTTGAGCGGCTCGGGCAGAACGATGAACGCTTCAGCGGGCTGGCAGAAAAATTCAAGGCCTTTACTCCGCTGCTGGCACGCCTGGGCCAGGCAGCGCGTCGTAGCCCCAAATGCATTAGCCACATGGATTACCTGCGCAAGAACCTGTTTGTCAACAAAGGCCACCTGTTGTTGATCGACTGGAGCGAGGTCAAGGTCGGGCGCGTCGGATTTGACGGCGGGGCCTACTTGAGTGCGCTGTTCCGACGAAAGGATATGCCGCTGTTTCTGAAGGCCCAGCAGCAGTTTATAGACACTTATCGCCAGGCGCTGCCCGCGCATTTCAACCCTGATGAAGCACTAGGCAACCTTCACTACATGTTCCTGCTCAATGCTTTGTTTCACTGCCTGCGCTCAGAAACCATCAGCGAGTATCAGGAGAAGAAACGCATGCCATTGCTGCGACAAAAGTACGACTACCTGCTCGGCTTGCTGGGTAAAGAAGATTAAATTGCCATTACACGCCTCGTTCAATTTTAGGACTTTTCCTACATACAATTGAGAAAAATCAAATTATTGACCCGCAATTTGTATTAACATTCGCGATTAATATTTTGTCGTTCAGCTCTGCTCGACGGCTTATCCCGCAAGACACTTCCAACGGATATCTGTTTCACTCTCATGGATGAAGCTACTCCTCTGCCGCGCTTACTCATCATCTCCAAAGGTGCTCAGTGCATACCCACCTTGCCCTCGCTGCTGCCCGATTACGTGCTGCGAAACGGCACTGTGGCTGACATTCGCAAAGCCGATTGTGTGATGGCCTGGGGGCGTAAGCCGAGCGCAATCAAAGCCCTGGCGATAGCCTCGCGTGCCAATTTGCCGGTCGTTACCCTGGAAGACGGCTTTTTGCGCTCCATGGGGTTGGGCGCTGATGAGCCACCGCTGTCGCTGATTGTTGATGACCTGGGTGTTTATTACGACGCCAGTGCGCCTTCGCGCCTGGAACAGTTGATTGGCACCCCGCTGACCCCGGCAGAAACCTCACGCGCCAGGGCATTGCAGCAGCTATGGCAACAACAGCGCGTGTCCAAATACAACGACGCGCGAATCGAACACCCCGAACTGCCTGATGATTGCGTGTTGCTGGCGGATCAAACCTTTGGCGATGCCTCGCTGCAAGGTGCCGACCCGCAAGCGTTCAATGCAATGCTTGAGGCGGCGCTGGAGCGCTACCCCACCAGCACAGTGCTGCTCAAGGTTCACCCCGACGTGGTTGCGGGTCGCAAGCAAGGGCATTTTGATCTGGCGGCACTGGCAAGCCACTCTCGGGTGCAAGTGCTGGCGAGCCATGTTCATCCGGCCGAATTACTGCCGCGCATGCGGGCCGTGTATGTGATGACTTCACAACTGGGCTTCGATGCCCTGATGTGGAATGTGCCCGTGCATACGTGGGGCATGCCGTTTTATGCCGGCTGGGGACTGACACAGGATCGCTTGCCGCCTCCTTCACGGCGTCATCCGGTCAACCTTGAACAACTGGTGCATGCCAGCCTGGTGCGTTATGCACGTTATGTCAGCCCCGAAACCGGGCAGCCGTGCACGCCAGAAGTGCTGATGCACTGGCTGGGTCTGCAGCGTCGCCATCGCAGTGCTTTGCCAGCATCGGTGCAGATGCTGGGTTTCAGCCGCTGGAAAGAACCTCTGGTCATGTTGTTTTTCAAGGGTTCATCCATTCAGTTTGTCAAACCCGAACTGCCGCTGGACCCTCTTCTACCCACGGTGTCCTGGGGCTGTAAACACGACACCGACCTCGCGGCGCACCCACACCCGGTGAGCCGAGTTGAAGACGGATTCCTGCGCTCGGTCGGACTCGGCGCGGGCAAGACCAGGCCACTCTCATGGGTCGTGGACGATCTGGGTATCTATTACGACGCCACTCGCCCGTCACGCCTGGAACGTATCTTGCTTGAAGATCCCTTTGAGGATGCATTGCAGAGACGGGCACAGACCCTGCGAGAGGCTATTTGCCGTACAGGGGTAACCAAATACAACTTGTCCGGCGAACCGTGGCTACGACCTGCCGACGCAAAACGGGTGATTCTGGTCACAGGACAAGTGGAAGACGATGCATCGATCCGCTTTGGCGCCAATCGCATCCGCAGCAACCTGCAATTGCTGCAGGCGGTGCGCGAACGCAATCCCGATGCCTGGATTTTGTACAAGCCGCACCCTGAAGTGCTAGCCGGTACCCGTGCCCGTGGCAAGGACGAAGCGCAAACGGCGGATTGGTGTAACGAAGTCATCGGCAACACGCCGTTGCAGTACTTGTTTGAAATCGTGGATGAGGTGCACGTACTGACCTCTCAGTCCGGCTTTGAAGCCTTGCTCCGCGGAGTACCTGTGACCACCTATGGCCAGCCGTTCTATGCCGGCTGGGGCTTGACCCAAGACGAAGACCTGCATCCTGGCGTGCAAGCACGACGTACACGGACCTTGAATCTGGATCAATTGGTGGCAGGCACATTGTTGCTGTACCCCACCTACGTCAGCCGCATTACAGATTGCTTTACCACCGCCGAGCAGACTCTTCACGAACTACAACACTGGCGTGCATCACCGCAGCCTGGAGCAACCACCAAATGGCAGGATTTGATACAGCGCTTGAGCAGTTTATTGGGCAAAATGCGCCTGAGAAACTGAAGACGCGAGCGCCAAATCCTTTGGTTACTCCTGCTTCTCGCAGCTTTCTGTTTCTACAAGGCGTCAGCTCTCCGTTTTTTGCGCGTTTAAACAAAACGTTGCGCGATAGTGGCCAACACGTGCAAAGCGTCAATTTTAATGTGGGCGATGTACTGTACAGCCCTGGCGCCCGCACATTTTGTTTGGCGCACGCCGGGGAGCTGGAGTCGTTTTACAGGCACACATTTCAAAGTCTTGGCGTCACCGACCTGGTGCTGTTCGGTGACTGTCGCCCCGTGCATCTCCCCGCCATCGCCCTGGCTCGCCGCGCAGGGATTCGGGTCCATGTGTTCGAGGAGGGTTATTTTCGCCCCTACTGGATCACCCTGGAACGCAACGGAGTCAACAACCACTCCCAACTGCCCAGCGACCCGGACTGGTACCGGGAAGTCGGCAAGTTCGTTCCACGCTACGACAACGGCACTGCATTCAAGCAGTCGTTTGTAACCCGTGCCACCCACGACGTGCTCTATCACTGCGGCGGCGCGCTGAATAAAGTGTTCTTTCCGAACTACCGTACCCACGCCCCCTTTACGGCTGCCACTGAGTACGCAGGGTATATACGCCGTGGCGCGCGCCTGTTGCTCTCGGGGGCTCGCGATGATGCCGTGGTGGCGCAAGTGGCCCGCGAGCGCAACCCGACGTTCCTGCTCCCCCTGCAATTGGACAGCGATGCCCAGATCAAGGATCACTCCCCGTTCAACAACATGTCCGAAGTGATCGACCATGTGCTGGCTTCGTTTGCCGCGCATGCGCCAGGCAACGCACGGTTAGTTATCAAGGACCATCCGCTGACACCGGGATTGGTGAACTATCAGCGCCTTACCAAAACCCTCGCCAAACACTATGACGTGGCCGACCGGGTGGACTTTCTCAACAGCGGGCATATGCCCACGCTGTTGTCGCATATTGCCGGGCTGATTACGATCAACAGCACTGCAGGCGCTTCGGCGCTGTTGCACAAGCGACCGACGTTGGCGCTGGCCAACCCGATTTACGCCCTGCGCGGCCTGACGCACCCCGGAAGTCTTGAAGATTTCTGGACGCACCCGGTCAAGCCAGACATGACTCTGTTTCATCGTTTCCGCAATACGGTGATTCACACCACGCAGATCAATGGCGGCTTTTACTCCCGCAGCGGTATCGACATGGCAGTCAACCAATGCCTGGACGTGCTGATGGCAAAAACATCGAGAATTGAAAACTTCCTATGACCCAACGTTTTACCCCCCGCTGTATTTTAATCACGGGTGCTACTGGCGGCATCGGCGGCGCACTGGCTCCGGCCTATGCTGCGCCAGGGGTGACCCTGATTCTGCAAGGCCGTCGCCTGGACCGTCTCGAAGAAATGGCCGTCGAATGCCGCGCTCTCGGCGCCCGTGTATTGCTTGAGCCTATTGACGTGCGCGAACTCGACGAGTTGCGCGCCATGGTTCGACGCATCAGTGACGCCGAGCAACCCGACCTGGTGGTGGTCGGTGCCGGAATCAATATCGATATCGGAGCCCAGGGTGAAGGTGAGCAGTGGGACGAAACCCGCGCCTTGCTGGAAATCAACGTGATGGCTGCTTTCGCCACGGTGGAAGCCGCCTTGCCTGCAATGCGCGCACGTGGCCATGGGCAAATTGCGCTGTTCAGCTCTCTGGCCGGGTGGCGCGGCTTGCCGGTGACGCCCAGCTACAGCGCGAGCAAAGCGGCGATCCGCGTGTATGGCGAAGCCATTCGCGATTGGCTGGCTCCGGAGGGCGTGAAGATCAATGTGATCGTGCCCGGTTATGTCGAGTCGAAAATGTGTTTTGAAATGCCCGGACCCAAGCCATTTCTATGGACCGCTGAAAAAGCGGCCAAACGTATCAAGCGCGGTCTGGCGGCAAACCAGGCGCGAATCAGCTTCCCCTTTCCGCTTAACCTTGGCACTTGGCTGCTGGGGGTGATTCCACAACGCCTTTCTTCGTTTATCTTGCGCGGTCTGAATTACAGTGAGTGAGTTTTCCATCCTGCCCATCAGTATTATCGGCCTACTGTTTACCCTTGTTCTCGAACGCCTGCTGATTCCGCGCCCCGCCCTGCGCCGCCCCTTGAGTTGCTGGTTGCTGCACGTCGGTGTCTGGTGCATAAGCCTGGCAGTGCTATACGGTTTGACCGCGCGCCCGTTGTTCAGCGCAATCAATGTGGTACTGGGGTGGTTATTGATCGTGATGGTCAGCAACGCCAAGTACCACTCTCTGCGCGAGCCGTTCGTGTGTGCCGATTTCGAATACTTCAGCGACGCCGTACGCTTCCCGCGCCTGTACCTGCCATTTTTCGGCATCGGTAAAGCCGCGCTGCTGGCAACCGGTTTTATCGCCTACCTCTGGGCAGGGCTGACCTTTGAGCCACAAGTGGCCGGCGGCCGGCTGGATGCGCTGTGGCTGGGTCTGGCCGGAGTGATTGTGCTGAAACTGGGCCATCGTCCCTGCGAACCGAGCTTTGATGCCCACGCCGATGTTCAGCGCTGGGGGCTGGTGGCCTGTCTGTGGCGCTATTTTTGGGCCGCCCGTGTGCCGGTTGATCCAGCCACCCTGGCCTCACCTTTCAATCAGGGCCATATCGCAGCGTCTACCGCGCCACTACCTGACTTGGTGTCGGTGCAGAGCGAGTCTTTTTTTGATGTGCGCGAACTGTGGTCCGGTGTCAAACCTCAGGTATTGAACGAGTACGATCGCCTCGCAGAAGAAGCGCTGGCGCGTGGCAAGCTGCAAGTTGCCGCGTGGGGGGCCAATACCGTACGCACCGAATTCGCATACCTGACGGGTATACCCGGCGAACGCTTAGGGGTTCACCGCTTTAATCCGTACCGTGTACTGGCGCGCAAGGGCTTGCCGAGTCTGGCCAGCCACCTCAAGACCCAAGGCTACCGAACGGTCTGCATTCACCCGTTCCATGGCAGTTTCTATGGCCGCAACAAGGTATTGCCCGCGCTGGGTTTCGATGAATTCATCGACATACGAAGCTTTGATAATTCGCAGAAAGCCGGGCCGTTTATTGGTGATTGCGCCGTGGCGGACAAGATACGCGAACTGCTGCAAGACCCGACCCGTACTCAACCCTTGTTTATCCACGCCGTGACCATGGAAAACCATGGGCCGCTGCACCTTGAACAGGTGGATGCCGCGCAACTGCCGACCTGGTTCAACCAGCCACTGCTGCAAGGCATGGACGACATGGCCCCCTACTTGCGCCATATCGCCAATGCCGACCTGATGCTCGGCAAGCTGCGCACCACACTCCTGGAACAACCCAACGAAGCACTGCTGTGTTTCTTTGGCGATCATGTGCCGATCCTGCCCGACGTGTATCAAGCCATTGGCGAACCCGTGGGCGACACCGACTACCTGATATGGTCCAATCGCCGCACGCTCAACGTCACCCCAAGCCCGATGCAGGTCGATGTGTTGGCCAGTCATTTGCTGGCCTGCGCTGCTCAAACACCTCCCGCCCGCGGAGCCGCATGAAACATGGTCGCCATTGTGCTGGGTTCAAGCCTGACGCCGGACCTGATCACCGAGCCCAAGCTGTCACGCCTGGTGACGGATGGCCGGGGCTCGCTGGCCTTCATCATCGGCAATTCGGCCACCCGTCAACGCCTGCTTGGCGACAGCATTCATTGGGACCGCATACTGCTGGCCTTCGAAGATGGACAAGCCGTGGGCTATGCCGCACTCAAGTATCAGATGCGCGGGCCGTTTGCGTTGCGCGCCAAACCTTTTATTCGCGAATTTGGCTGGCTCAGTGGCACACTGCGGTTTGCCGCGTTCTGCCTGAGCGAGTGGCGCGAATGGCGTTACCCGTTCCTGCTGTACGGTTTGCGGGTCCGCAAGTCGGCACGCAATCACGGCATCGCCAGCGCGCTGCTGCAGGCGTGCAGCAAACAGGCAGCGACCTGCGGGTTTACGGCTGTTTATCTGGAAGTACCGCTGGCCAATGACCGCGCTCGCCACCTGTACCTGCAAAACGGCTTTAGCCTGCTGCGCAAGCGCTGGGTGCCATGGCCACCCGTGCGCACCATGCGCCGTTATGTGGAGACTCAGCCGTGAACGGTCTTGATACCCCCTTCATCCCTTTGCAACCGCTGGTTGAAGGGCCTGGCTGGATCGGCATCATGTCGCAATGGGTAGCGTGGAAGGTACTGCATTTACCGCAGTTTCTTGGCCCGGAAGGCGAGCCCTTCTGGCTGTGGCAGCGTGGGCGACACGCACCCAAAAACCTGAAAGCTATCGCCGGCATCGGCTACAAACAATCATCGGCGCACGCGCGAGTGCTGTGCCAGCGCTGGGGCTTGCCCTACATCGCACTGGAAGACGGCTTTCTGCGCTCTTCGTCATTGGGTATCGAAGGTGACACGCCGATGTCGATGGTGGTCGACCCGGTGGGCATCCACTACCTGGCAGATCGCCCTTCTCTGCTGGAAAACATTCTTCAGTCACCCGACAGTCTTGGTCCTGACGAACTGCAAAGCGCCCGCCAGTTGATCGAATTGATGCGTCGTACCGGCATCGGCAAATACAACAACGCTCCGGACCTCGACCCCGCCGATCCGCTGGGCCGCGAGCGGCCGTTGATATTGGTCGTGGATCAAACTGCCGGGGATTATTCGATCCCGGGCGGCGGTCTTTGCGAAGCCGATTATGTACGCATGCTTGACGTGGCCATTACCGAAAACCCGGACGCCGAAGTCCGCGTACGCATTCACCCGGACTGTGTTGGCGGACAAAAGCCCAGTTGCCTGCTCGCCGCAGCAACCGCAAGAGGCGTACCGCTAGAGTGTCGGCCAGTGTCTTGGGCTTCGTTGGCACGGCGTGCGCGCCGAGTGTACATCGGCACCAGTCAGGCCGGGCTTGAAGCCTTGATTCAAGGCGTGCCCGTCACCTGCTTTGGCCTGCCTTTTTATGCGGGCTGGGGCCTGACGGACGATCGCATGCCAATCCCGCGTCGCCGGGCACGACCAGACCTGGTGCAACTGGTGGCAGCCGCTTACATTCGCTACAGCCGCTATGTTGATCCGCTCACCAGCCTGCCGACCGATGCCCTGACCATCGCCCGCCAGTTGGCGCGGCAGAAAGCACAAGATGCCGAGTTTGCCGGGAACATTACGGTGCTCGGGATCAAGCGGCATAAACAGCACAACCTGCGGCGTTTTTTCAGCAGCCGCTGGGGTCAGTTGACGTTCGCCGCAGACAGCCCGATGCTGCTGGCGAACGTAGCCGCCCGGCGCGGCACGTTGCTGGTCTGGGCTGCCCGCGAGCCGGCCAGCCTCAAGGCCCGCGCACAGGCTGCGAACGTACCGGTATGGCGCATCGAAGATGGCTTTCTGCGCTCCAACGGGTTGGGCTCGCTCAACGCTGCGGCGTTCTCACTGGTACTCGACCGCAGCGGTATCCACTACGACACCGGCGCGCCTTCTGACCTCGAAACCCTGCTCGAACACGGTGAATTTGACCCCGCGACACTGGCCGAAGCCGCCCGCTTGCGCGAACGGATCGTGGCGCTGGGCGCCAGCAAGTTCAACCTCAAAAGTGACGCCGATCACCGTGTACGGGCACGGCCGGGCCAGCGCCGGATTCTGGTAACTGGCCAAGTGGAGGACGATGCCTCACTGCGCTGCAGTGTCACCCACCTGCACGACAACCTGGCGCTGCTCAGGCATGTTCGCAGCAACGCGCCGGATGCATGGATCGTGTACAAGCCGCACCCGGATGTCGAAGCGGGCAAGCGTCGCGGTACTGTGAGCGAAGTGCTGTTGCACGAACTGGCGGACCAAGTATTGCCCGGAACCGACATCACTCAGCTCTATGCCCAAGTCGATGAAGTGCATACCATCAGTTCGACTGCAGGCTTTGAAGCCTTGCTGCGTCATTTGACCGTCGTGACCTACGGCACCCCGTTTTATGCAGGCTGGGGGCTGACACAAGACCAGCAGCCCTTGCACCACCGAACCCGCCGTCTCAGCCTGGATGAGCTGGTCGCCGGGGTCCTGTTGCGCTATGCGCGCTACGCCGACACACAGACCGCTTTGCCATGCGATGCGTGGCATGCGCTAACATGCCTGTCTAAGCCTCGCACGCCACGCCTGATGCACACGCCGCGTGTTCGCACACTGCTCAATTACACCCGGACCATGCTCGGATTTCACCGTGCTGTGGCTCCGCTAAAGGATTAGTCCATGCCTGCTTCACTGAAGGATCTGGGCCGTTACGCAGCGCTGCCATGGCATTGCCTGCAACTGCTGACCCACGCTAAATCGTTCGAAAACAACCCAGTGCTGGGCAGCTCCCGACTCAACGCCATGGGCCTGCACGTGCAACGTCGCCAGATTGCGATGGCCATGGCGGCCATGCGCCGCCGGGCACTGGCGTCGCGAATGAACCCGGCCGAACTGGCAAGTTTCGAGGAGCAGGGATTCTTCGTGCGTGAGAACGCCCTGCCCGCCGAGCAATTTTCGGCCTTGCGAGCCGAACTGGGTGATTTGCGCAGCACCGGCTGGGAAATGCGTCAGGGCAAGGCGGTGACCCGGCGAGTAAGCCTGGATCAGGACGTACTGGCGAAAAACCCGGCCACCGCAGCCTTTATTGCTGACCGCAGCGTGCGTGATCTGGTGTCGTATGCGTCATCGAATACGGGGGGTATCACCTATCAATTACAGTCGATCGTGATAGATGCCGTGAACCCCAATGAAGATCCGCAAACCCGCCTGCACAGTGACACTTTCCATCCGACCGCAAAGGCGTGGTTGTTTCTGGATGACGTGGCCGACGATCAGGGACCGTTCAGCTATGTGCCAGGCTCACATCGCCTGACGCCCGAGCGATTAGCGTGGGAGTACCGTCAAAGCCTGGGCGCAGCCTGTTCACCCGAGCAAATGCACCGCGAGGGCTCGTTCCGGATTTATGAGAATGAATTGGCCGGGCTGGGTTTACCGCCACCGCGGCGCTTCTCGGTACCCGCCAATACTCTGGTAGTGGCTGACACATCGGGCTTCCATGCCCGCTGCCCGAGTTTGCGCCCCAGCCACCGGGTGGAAATCTACGCAAGCCTGCGCCGCAACCCGTTTATCCCGTGGCGCGGCGCCCACCTGTTCGCCCTGCCATGGATTGCCAACCACCACATGCGCTGGGACATTCGTCTCAAACGCATGATGGGGTTTGATAAACGCAGTCACTGGCGGTTTATCGAACAGCTCAATGCCTATGAGAAACCGTTTATCTAGGGTCTGTACTAAATGTTTTCGATAGCGTCTGAAGGCGCTGGAATCGGGCAGCTCAGCCCAGACGCGCCAGCTCTTCAGCCACGATGGCCACGGTACGGCTGATCTGCTCTTCGGTGTGCTCACAAGACACAAAAAAGCGCACCCGCGCAGTTTTCTCCGGCACCGCGGGATAGAGGATCGGCTGCGCGTTGATTCCTCGCTCAAACAGGGCGCTGGACAACTGCCCCGCCTTGAGCGAACTGCCGGTAATAACCGGTATCACAGCCAGCCCGGTACTGGTTGCCGTATCCAGCCCGGCCGCCTTGGCCAGTTGCAAAAATTGCTGGCCACGAGCCTGAACGGCCTGTACTCGCTCATGGTCATTGGCCAGGCAACGCAACGCCGCCAAGGCCGACGCCGTGACGGACGGGGGGATGCCCACGCTATAGAGAAAACCCGGCGCCAGAAATTTCAAATGCTCGACCAGCGCCGTATTGCCCGCAATGTAGCCACCACAGCTGGCGAGAGTTTTGCTCAGGGTCCCCATCCATATGTCTACGTCATCCCCGGCAAGGCCGAAGTGCTCACGTATGCCCTTGCCTGTCGCGCCCATGACGCCCAACGAATGAGCCTCATCGACCATGAGGAAGATTTTGTGCTTGCGCTTGAGCTCGACGAACCGCGGCAAGTCCGGATAGTCACCGTCCATGCTGTAAATACCTTCGACCACCACCAGCACCCGTTCAAAATGCTGGCGTTGCTCATCCAGAATCCGGTCCAGTGCTTGCCAGTCATTGTGAGCAAAGCTCAGGCGGCGGGCACCCGAGAGCTGTATGCCCTGCAATACGCTGTTATGCACCAACTCATCATGCAGGACTAAATCCCGCGGACCAAACAGATAGCCGATGGTGGTGACATTAGTGGCATGACCGCTGACAAACACAACCGCGTCATCCACTTCGTAAAGACTGGCCAGCTCGCGCTCCAGCTCGCGGTGCAACGGTCGATCACCGGACACCGCGCGACTGGCCGACACCGAGGTGCCGTAACGATCGATCGCGTCCTTGGCTGCCTGAGCCACGGCCGGATGCCCGCTATAGCCCAAGTAGTTGTAGCTCGCGAAGTTCACATAATCGCGGCCGCCAATGCAGGTTTTGGCACCTGCCAGCCCGTCATGCAAACGAAAAAACGGATTTCCCAACCCCATGCGGGCTGCACTTTGTTGCATGAACTGCATCTGCTGATAGCCGGGATACTGATCAAACTGGTAAAACGCCTCGGGAACTTTTAGTGCCGCCTGCTGCGCTTGCTCAAGGGTCACGCCATCGCTGCCTGCTGTGGCGTTGCGACGGCGCTCAAGTGCTTGCTGGATCAACCGCTGCTTGATACCCCCGCTCAGGCCTCCGGGTGTTTTTGCACTTATCTCACTCAAGCAGGTATCACTCACTGAATCAAACGGTTAGGTGTTGCAGCACTTTCGACCACTTCGGCCACTTGTTCGTGGGTCAGGTGCGTGCCGTGAATAGCCAATACACTTTCGGCCAGCGCTGCAGGTTCCGACGACTCGTTGGCCGGGGCCTCACCGCGCAGCAGGCTCAAAATACGCACGCTGAGCTTGTCTATGCTGGAGCTTTCGCTGAGTTCCATGACCGGCAGGCGAACGCCAAAGCGCTCTTCCAGTGCCACGATCAGTTCGACACTCATCAAGGAGTCCAGGCCCAGCTCCTGCAACGGTCGCTGTGTATCCAGGCGCGCTGCCGGCAGGCGCAAGATTTCACAGACTTCGTGCTTGAGCAGTTCAGCAAAGCGCTCCAGCAGCTGGGCATCGTCGAGCTCGACGAGCATGCGCTGAATGTCTTCGGCGTCGTTATCGTCGTCCTGATCACCGCCGTGGGCGCGCACCAGCTCCAGGAAACGCGGGGACGCAGCGCTTGGCAGGAAACGCGACAACGCTTTCCACTCCAGCTCCAGCACACCGGTGCCGTCATCGCCGTTGAGCAACATCTGCTCCAGATGCGACAACGCGACTTCGGCCCGCAGCGCAGCGCCGCCCATACGGCTTTGCAGCGCATCCTTGATCTGCTCGTTGCGGGCGAGAAAACCTACATCGTCGATTGCGCCCCACAGCACGGCGGTGGCCGCCAGCCCTTGAGCACGGCGATATCGGGCCAGTGCTTCAAGCCAATGGTTGGCCGCCACGTAGTTAGCCTGCCCGGGGTTGCCGAACAGAGTGGTGGCCGAGGAGAACAGCACAAAAAAGTCCAGCGCCAGCTCACGGGTCAGTTGGTGCAGGTATTGCGCCCCCTTGGCCTTGGGTTCCAGCACGCGCTGCAACTGCTCGGCGTCGAGATTGCGGATCAGGCTGTCATCAATGACGGTGGCTGCGTGCACCAAGCCCCGTAACGGGTACGGACTGGCTGCGATGCGCTCAAATACACTGCGCAACTGAGCTTCATCGGTGATGTCGCACGCCACCGCCTGTACATCGATGCCTTGCGCGTGCCACAGGGCCAGGCTTGGCTGGACTTCAAGGCTGGCCGCACCACGGCGGCCCAGCAGCACCAGATGCCGTGCGCCCTTGTCCACCAGCCACTGCGCGGTACGCAGGCCGAAGCCACCGACCCCGCCCGTGATCAGGTAAGTCGCTTCGCCACTGAGTTGCAAACCCCTGGCAGGCTGGGCGCGGGTTTCCACCAAGTGCTCGATAGGGTTGCTATAGGTCACGACGATCTTGCCGATCTGACGTGCCTGCTGCATGTAGCGGAACGCTTCAACCACTTGATTGGCGTCGAACTCGCGGTACGGCAGCGGGTGCAGGATGCCTTGCTCGAACAACGCCATCATGTTCCCGAACAGGCGTCGGGTCAGGTCAGGACGCTCGCTCATCAGCTGATCAGCGTCGATGCCGAAGTAGCTGATGTTGTTGCGGAACGGTCGCAATCCGATACGGGTGTTCTGGTAGAAGTCGCGCTTGCCCAATTCCAGGAAGCGGCCGAACGGTTTAAGGACGCGCAGATTACGGTTGATCGCCTCACCTGCCAACGAGTTGAGCACCACGTCGACACCACGTCCGCCGGTCACCGCCAGCACTTCATCGGCATACGCCAGCGAGCGCGAATCGAAAATGTGCTCGACGCCCAGCAAGCGCAGGAAGTCGCGCTTTTCGTCACTGCCGGCGGTGGCGTAAATCTCGGCACCGCACCATTTGGCAATTTGAATCGCGGCAATACCGACACCACCCGCAGCACCGTGGATCAGGACTTTTTCGCCCGGTTCCAGACGTGCCAAGTAATGCAACGCGTAGTACACGGTGAAGAACGTACTCGGAATAGTCGCAGCCGCTTCAAACGACATGCCTGCCGGGATTTTCGCCACCGCGTTGGCGTTGGTCACCAGACGGTTTGAAAAACTGCAAGGACCAAAGCCTACGACCCGGTCGCCGGGCGCAAAATCACCCAGGACCTCAGCGCCCTTGCCTTGCACCACACCGGAAAATTCAAACCCCAGGGTTGGGCCAGAGAAGCCGTTTTCGATGGCTTCATCGGACAACAGCCCCAATGCAAACATTACGTCACGGAAGTTCAGACCCGTGGCGCGCACGGCGATATCCAGCTCGTCCACGGCCGGCACAGCTCGATCGCGTACTTCCCAACGCAGATTGCGCAATTGACCTGGCAAATCAAAGCCCAGGCTGATTCGCGTGTCCTTGGCCTCTACTGCCTGGGCATGCTCCGCCAGAACCCGCAGGCGCGGCACATAGCGTTGACCGTCAGCGGTGATTGCCATTTCGGTTTCGGCATCGGCATGCAGCAACGCAGGGATCAAGCTGACCAAAGGCGCGTTGAGTGCCAGGTCCAGCAGGCGGATGCGACAGCTTGCAGACTCATTGGCCAAGGTCCGGCCAAAGCCCCAGAAGGCCGCATCAGCAATGGCGTTCACATCCGATGCGGGTTCGGCACCGTACCAGTGACCGGCCGCACCACGGCTAAGCAGCCAGCAAGTCGGGGCCATAGCCAACGACTCGCAAGCCTGAACCAGCGCAGCCGCCTGCATGCAGCGGGCACCTTGTGCGTCCAACCCCTGCGCCGCATCAAGCCCGGCCACATGCACCACCTGTTGAGGGGCCTGAGCCAGCGCAAGCAATTGCTGCGCCACGGCATGGGCATCGCCCGGCGCCAGCAGGCTTACCACCTGGCCTTGCTCACGCAAGCTATCGACCAGTTCTTCAACGCCCGCGTGCGGGTGTTCAGCCAGCAGCGCCCAATGCTGCACAGCAACTTCAGGGGCAACGTTGCCCGTCGTGTCGCCTTTGCCGGCCAGCAACAGATAGCTGCCACAGGCATTGCCCGGCAACGCCTCAAGGGTGTGGGTCAGGGTCAATCCGTGACGTTGCAGTTCAACTTGCCAGAATGACGGACGCTGCTGACGCGACAAGGCCTGTTCAGGACCTTCCAGCCACCAGTCACTCCGGGCACCGAACACAAAGTCAGCACAGCGCGTCGGGTGCTGCGCCAGCACCGCCACCTCGCCATGCGGGTTGAGATGGCTTGCAGCCTGACGCAACGCCTCGCCAACGGCATCCAGAGCCGCCAGATCGCTGGGCACCAGCACCCAGTCAAAATGGCTGGCAGCACTCAGTTGAGCAAAGTCAATCAGCTGTAGCGCCGGGCAATCTGCCCGCAGCATCTGCGCCAACTCTGGGTCTTCCACGCAATAGCTGTAATCGACACGATCAAAATCGATCCCGGCGTACAGTGACTCGGCAAATGACTGCCCGCCCAGGCCCATCTCCAGTACCCGAAGACGCTGCCCGTCAGGCAACGCCGCCAGGCGCTGCGCGAGGGTATCGCGGATACCGGCCAACAAACGCTGTTGGCCAACCGAACCCAGCACCAGTCGCATCAGATTGGCGCCACTGGTTTCGCGGGGCAGCAACTGCTCAAGGGTCTGTTGCCCGTCCAGCAATGCTCGCAAATGGCGACCGATGCGGCCCACCGAATGAATCAGTTGAAAATGCTCCGGATAGCTCTGGAACAGTTCTTGCCAAATAGCTTGACTGGCAGGACGCTCGCCGGTGTCTACGATGCTTACGCTGCCGCTGGCATCGCGGCTCAGGCTGCCGTCTTCCAGGCCATGGCGCAGCAAGGTGCTCAGATAGTGACTGGAAACGCCATCCTGTTGCGACCACAGGGTTATTTGCTCAGCGCTCAGCTGCCCCCCCGCCTGCTCGATCAGGTCCTGCACAAAACTTGCGCACAACACATCCAGCAATGGCTCGACTTCGTTCAGGTAACGCAGCTGCGCAGGCTCATCACCCAGCGTCTGAAAATGCGTCAGTAGCGGCGAGCTGTCGATGGCCGCTCGCTGCACCGGAGTGACCTGACCAGGAGAAGCAATGCCCACGTGGGCCATGTGCTTGATATCACCGTTGCGGTCACGCTGCAGACGCACGCCGCGGAAACGCGCGTCCTTTATCGCCAACACGGCAGCGCCAGTGGCGTCGAACAGGGTGAAATCCACCAGCAACGAATGCTCTGTGCGTTTGAGTTGGCGCACCTCGGCCAGGCACGGTATGCCACCCGCCTTAGCGTAGGCGATACGCCCCAGCTTAACCGGAATAAACGCCAACCCCTTGTTAGTGCCAGGCTGGCCCACCAGCAATTCGGTAATCAGCTGGAACGCGCCATCCAGCAATGCAGGGTGCACATACAGGTCGTCCATTTCAGGGCGAATAACCTCAGGCACGCTCAATTGCGCGAGGATGCGCGCCGGCTCGACCCACACTGCCGCGACGGTTTGATAGGCCGGGCCGTAGTTCAGGCCCACGGCACAGGTCAGCGCCAAATGCTGTGCACCGGTAAAGTCCGCCGGGCGTGACGGCAAGGCAGGTGCACGCCCGCTCAGCATCACGCCTCGGGCTTCACCGGGAAGACGCGCCACCACGTGCTGTACCCATTCTTCGTGCTGGGCATAGCCGCGGGAGGCAATGTGCAAAGAGCCATCAGCCGGCTCGATATTGATCCGGATTTTTTTGCTGCCGTCATGACTGAGCAGCAGCGGGTTATGTATTTCCAGTTCTTCGATGTCGACGAACTCGCCCGGCTGGTGCTGCAAGGCCGCCGCCAGCGCCAATTCGCTAAAGCCGGCGCCCGGAAACAGAACAGCTTCACCGACCTTGTGATCGCCCAAACTAGGGAACAATTGGGTATCGAGGCGATTTTCCCAAGTCAGCGCACTATCAGGCAGCAAGTGACCCAACAAAGGGTGTACACGCTTGCGTTGCAGTACCCCGAGCGACTCGGCGCTGACCGGCAGGTAGAAATGTTCGCGCTGCCAGCTGTAGTTCGGCAGATTCACGTGGCGCCCGGTGACCGGAAAATGCGTTTGCCACTGCGGTTGCGCACCGGCAATCAGCAGTTTGGCAACGCTGCGTTCCAGCAGGAAAACGCTGTTGTCCTTGCGCAACAATGTGGCAATCACTTGGCCTGGGCGCTCAGCGCTCGTCAGTGCATCCGCGACATAGGCGCGCAAAATCGGGTGCGGACCCACCTCGACAAACAGGTTAAAGCCCTGCGCAACCAGTGCATCCATCGCGCCCTGGAACAACACAGGCATACGAATGTTCTGCCACCAGTAGTGGCTATCCAGACTCTCACCGTCCAGCTCTGCGCCGATCACGGTGGAATAAAACGGCAGTGTGGTACTACGTGGACGAATGTGCGCCAGATCAGCAATCACTTGCTGCTCTATAGGGTTCATGCTCGGGGAGTGGAAAGCGTAATCCAGATCCAGCAGGCGGATAAACACTTGGCGCTCGCTCAGCACTTGCTCCAGTTGAGTCAAGGCTTCAAGCGGACCGGCCACTGTGGCGCCACGGGTGCTGTTTTCTCCCGCGATCACCAGTTGTTGGTCCAGCCCCAGCTCCATCAGCACTGCCGCGGTCGCTTCGGCGCAGAGGCCGACAGCGGCCATGCGGCCAGTACCACGGGTCAGCCCTTGCAGACGACTGCGATGGAAAATGACTTGAGTCGCATCTTCCAGACTCAGGGCACCACTGGCCCATGCCGCCGCTACTTCGCCGACGCTGTGACCGATTACTGCGCACGGATGAAAACCTTGCGCCGCCAGCACGCGGGTGACTGCCACTTGCAAGGCAAACAGCGCAGGCTGAGCGATCTCGGTACGCACGTATCTGTCGTCGCCGTTTTCACCCAACAGCTCGGCCCGCAACGAATAACCGGCCAATGGCTGGAACAGTGCATCGACTTCGGCCACGGCCAGCTCAAAAACAGGGTCGCCGAGCATCGCACGGCCCATACCTTGCCATTGCGAACCGTTGCCCGAATAGATAAAGACCGGGCCCTCGGCGCTGTCCAGCGCCTGACCTGCCTCGACAACTGAGCTCAATTCGCTCAGGCTCGGATCCTGGGCGTAGTCGGCCAGAGCCTGCGCAGCTTCGGCACAATCGGAGCCAATCAACAGCAGGCGATGGGAGTGGGCATCACGGCGAAACAGGGCTTGATAGGCGACGTCGTAAAAATCGGCCTCAGGCCTGGATGCCAGATAATCAGCGTAAGCCTGAGCCGTCGCACGCAAGCCTGCTGCGTCTTTGGCACTGAGCATCAACGGCAGGCGACGCACTGGCGTTGACTCGCGGGAGGCAGCGACAGGCTCGGCACTTTGCAAAATAACGTGAGCGTTGGCGCCACCAAATCCGAAAGAGTTGATACCGACCGTCAGTTGCCCTTGCGCCTTGAGTGGCTGATTGGCGGTGACCACCTGCAGGTTCAGGTCGGCAAACGGAATCGTCGGATTGAGTGCATCGCCGCCGATGGTCGCGGGCACCATCCGCTCATTCAGGCAATTGAGGGCCTTCATCAAACCGGCTACCCCCGACGCCGCCTCGAGGTGCCCAAGGTTACTTTTCACAGACCCTATCGGCAGCGGATTACCCGTGCCACGGGCCTGGCCCAGTGACTCGCCGATGGCCCGACTCTCAATCGGGTCACCCACTGCGGTTCCCGTACCGTGGGCTTCGAGATAGTCCAGCTGCGAAGGGGCGATACCGGCCTTGGCGTAGACACCTTTAAGCAACGCCGCCTGAGCTTCAGCGCTGGGCAGCGTCAGACTCGACTTGCGGCCATCGGTATTGACCGCGCTGGCCGCTACCACGGCCAAAATCGGGTTGCCATCAGCCAGCGCCTGATCGTAGTCCTTGAGCAAGAACAGCCCACCGCCCTCCGAACGCGCATAACCATCACCGTTCTGATCGAACGACTGGCAACGCCCCGTACGCGACAGCATTGAGGCCTTGGCAAATATCATGAAGCCGAACGGGTGCATGTGCAGGCTGATCCCGCCGGTCACAGCCTGGTCGATATCACCACTGAGAATCGCCTGACACGCCTGATGGAAGGCAACCAGTGAAGACGAACACGCAGTGTCGATGACCATGCTCGGGCCACGCAGGTCGTAAAAGAAGGACAGACGATTGGCGGCAATACTCATGGTATTACCAGTGGCCGTGGCCGCGTCGATGGACGCCATGTCATCGACGACGCGGTAAGCCTGCTCGACGCTGGCAATACCCAGGTAAACGCCACAATGGCTGCCCCGCAGGCTAGACGGCTTAACCCCGGCGTTCTCGAAGGTTTCCCAGCACATTTCGAGCAACATTCGCTGTTGCGGATCCATCATCACGGCTTCGCGTGGCGAAATGCTGAAAAAGGCCGCATCAAAAGCGGTGACATCGCCCAGAGAGCCCGAGGCGAAGGTATAGGTGGAGGCCGGACTCGCTTTGTCAGGATGTAAAAATTCGGCATGTTCCCAGCGTGAGGCATCGACCTGAGTCACCAGATCTCGCCCTTCCATCAGGTTCTGCCAGAAGCTACTGGCCGTGGAACCGGGAAAACGGAAAGAATTACCAACGATTGCTACCTGCCTACGCTTTGTCAAAACCATTCCTTAAAAATACTCATGACAACCATCCCATCCTGTCGATGGCGGCATGCCGAGCATGTTAATTGCTGGCAAGTTGTGTAGCGTCGCCTGGATGTTGTCGATATATCTGCGACTACTTGCTGCGCACACTGAACGAATAAGATCTATTGACGTAATTTTCTTAGGAAAATTCCTACATAAGTTTTGAATAATACTCGATCTGTGTCATGAGGGAAAACGTCTTGAGCTCTGCGCGATGACTTCCCGCCCAGTGACACGCAGCGCGATGACGAAAGCAACGGAGGCACTCGACAGGCCCCCGAAACCTCGCCCCACCTGATTTACCGTGCCCATAAAAAAGTCCGCAGATCAGAATCTGCAGGATTTTCGAAGGTGGAGGCCGAAGCCGGAATCGAACCGGCACGGGCGATTTGCGATCCGCAGATATTATTTTATAAATCAGCTAGTTACTGAAAAATATAGTTCGCGAACGCGATAAATGTGTGTGCTGGTACGTCAGACGGATCAAGGCTCAGGCTTCGAATTGCGAACCTCAATTCCCCACTCGTACTTAATGGGTCGTAGTAATAAGCCCTCCAACACACGCGATGATAGAGAGCTGTGAGCCTGCAGCCAGTCTTCAGATTTGTGTGTGTACCCGTGGAGAGTCGGGGCTTTTATCGTCGCGCGCATTCACATGCCGGCAACGGTCCTACTACTATCATCTCGCTTGGGTTTTGCACCGGGCTTGATTTAAGTAAACATTTTTACTCATTTGAACAACGGTAAGTAAGTCACTTTGAAAAGTGGCTTATAGCAATACACCCAACATTTTTAGCTGAATGAGCGGGCAGTCATTGCGTTACTCCCAAGATGGGCAGTGGCAGTAGAGAATGGAGCGACAATTAAATCCGGCCGTGAGCTCTTCGAACGGGCTGTTCGCAGGCTCGTTACGCAGTAGCAAGCGTACGCAAGCGCTCCATGATCCCCACATTCAAAGGGCTTGGCTGATGCCGGGCGCTGCACTCCCACACCGACGCGACATCATCCAGGACGTTTGATGGTTTTAAGCGGCTTAAGACGATACCGAGCGTGACGCCAGCAAGGTCACCGCCGCCGCTAACAGCAGCACGACGGCACTGGCGACAAAAGTGCTCTGATAGCCGCGACTATCAAACAGCAACCCACCCATAGTAGAGCCCAGCGCAATGGCCAGTTGAATCACTGCCACCATCAGACCACCGCCCGCCTCGGCATTGTTTGGCAAGGCTTGTGCAATCCAACTCCACCAAGCCACCGGGGCGGCAGTCGCCAACAGTCCCCATAAACCCAACAACACAGTTACCACAAGGGTCGAGCTTCCAAAAGGGATCAGTGCCAGGGCGATCAACGCCATCAAGGCCGCAATTGCTATCAATACTCGGAACAGACCGCCCCTGAGAAATCGGCCAATGATCAGGGTGCCGATGAAGCCAGCGGCACCGATCACCAGCAAGATCAACGACAACGTGGATACATCAACACGTGTTACCGTTTCCAGGAAAGGCCGCAGATAGGTGAACAGCGCAAACTGCCCCATGAAAAAGGCCCCGCACGCGGCCATGCCCAGCGCCACGGCTCGACGCTTGAACAGTTTGAAGACGTTCCCGGAGCCTGGCAGGCGTGACTCCACCTTCATGGCCGGCAGGCTGCTGTACATCCAGATGAGCGCAACCGCCGCGAGGGGCACCATGCATAAAAAAGCGCCGCGCCAGCCAATTATCGAGCCCAGATAGCTGCCCAGCGGTGCGGCAATCACAGTGGCCAATGCGTTGCCGCCATTGAAGATGGCCAGTGCCTTCGGCACTTGTGGGGTGGGCACCAAGCGCATGGCGGTCGCTGCGGACATCGACCAAAAACCACCGATGACCACGCCGATGAGCGCACGACCGATCATATAAGTCGGGTAATTGGGGGCCAGCCCGATTATCGCGCCCGAGACAGCCATCAACCCGGCCAACGCCAATAGCAGTAACTTTCGGTCGAGACGTCGGGTTGCCCAGGAGATCGACAGGCTGGTCAGCACAGCAAACACTCCTGAAATGGCAATACCTTGCCCTGCCATCCCTTCGCAGACTTGCAGGTCAACAGCCATCGGCGTCAGCAGACTGACTGGCATGAACTCCGAAGCAATCAGGGCAAACACACACAGCGTCATTGCAAAGACGCCGCTCCAGTAGGCGGGTGCCTCGTTGCAGGTGGAAACAGTGCCCATCGGTGCCTCGCCGTCACGTGTCGTCATGTCGCTCATGGTGACGAGCGAATACTCACGCGACTAGCTAATAAATGCTTAACAAGGCTATAAGTACAGCTAATCAATTGCCGCAAACGGGACCCTGCACCATGGCTAAAAGAAACCTCAACGATCTGCTGTCTTTCGTGACGGTAGCGCGCGAAGGCAGCTTCACCCGAGCCGCTGGGGTGCTGGGTGTTAGTCAGTCTGCGTTGAGTCAGGCCATTAGCGGTCTGGAGGCACGCCTGCAAATAAGGCTGCTCACGCGTACCACCCGCAGCGTCTCGCCAACCGTCGCAGGCGAGCGGTTAATACAAGCGATCGGTAATCGCTTCGATGAGATCGAGGCAGAGCTGGATAATCTGACGCACATGCGCGACAAGCCTGCGGGCACCGTGCGTATCACCTGCGGTGATCATGTTTTGCGCACCACGTTGCTGCCCAAACTCTCTGCTCTGCTTCACGAATACCCGGACATCAACGTTGAGTTCGACGTCAATTACGGATTCAGGGACATCGTGGCAGATCGGTTTGATGCCGGCGTACGCCTAGGCGACACCATCGACAAAGACATGATCGCAGTCCCTATAGGCCCACCCTTGCGGATGGCTGTGGTGGCCTTGCCAGCGTACTTTGCCACGCGTGGCGTTCCCGAAAATCCGCGCGACTTGATAAACCATAGGTGTATCAACCAACGCATGCAGACATCAGGCGGGCTCTATGTGTGGGATTTTGAGCAGCGAGACAAACAGGTGAATGTGCGCGTCAACGGCCAACTGATTTTCAACACCTCGAGCCATATCGTGGAGGCGGCATTGGCCGGGCTGGGCATCGCTTACCTGCCTGAGGAAGAGTTCGAGCCGCACCTTAGCGAAGGCAGGCTGATGCGGGTATTGGAGGATTGGTGTCCACCGTTTTCTGGGTACTACTTGTATTACCCCAGTCGTCGACAACCCTCACCTGCCTTTTCACTCGTTGCCAATGCATTGCGCGGACAACAATGATGAGCAAATTCAACATCAACTGTCGGTCGGGAGCTGCGCTGCGTCACAGACTGCAAACGTCCCGACTGCGCCCCTTGGCAGCAACATGACCCACTGTTGCGAATGCTCGCAAAGAAAATAGCTCGGTGTGGACAACACAACCAGGCAGAGCTATTTGCGGAAAAAATTGAGGCACGATTAAAATCTCATCATCAGGGTGCAGCAGCTTGCCCTCATGATAAATACTCGCACCGGTGACAGGTGACTCACCCCCCGACTTTATAGGTAACTGGTTTATCGGTTAACACATCCAGCCCCATGCCCTGGGGAACCGCCACCTTAAGGTTCATTCTCAGCTCGAAAGAATTGTCCTGTGGTATGTAGCTTTGGGCGGTAGAATCCGCACCCAAAAATGCCATGACGGCAGGATTATTTCGGACTATAACCCTTACAACGCCCCTACCTCCCAAGGCTCCTCTGCTAGGTAACAACGATGGAAAATGAGATGTTCTTTGTCATTGATCTCATGGGGACGTTCGTCTTTGCCCTGAGTGGTGCGGTGGCGGCCATTGATCGAAAACTGGATATTTTTGGGGTTATGGTCACAGCCTTTGTGACAGCCTGCGGCGGCGGGGTGATTCGTGATCTGTGCATTGGCGCCCTCCCCCCCGCCGGCCTCATCAACCTTGAGTATCTGAGCGTCGTTGCACTGGCGGTCGCCTTGGCCGCCTTTTTCCAGCATCTGTTACTTAAGCTGGCTCAACCCACGTTGTTCTTCGACGCCGTAGGGCTGGGTTTTTTTGCTGCATTCGGCGTCCACAAAGTCTATGCCCACGTACCGAATATAGAACTGGCCCTGCTGTTGGGTGTGATTACTGCCGTGGGCGGCGGCATTATCAGGGACGTACTGCTCGGTCGTGTCCCCGTGGTATTGACCAAGGAAATCTACGCATCGGCGGCGCTGCTGGGAGCGCTGATCCAGCTACTGGGCGAGTTACAGGTGATTAATCATCACGTGGCGCCCTGGGCTGCCATTGCGGCATGCACCCTGATACGAATGCTGTCGCTGAAATACCAATGGAACCTGCCCGCGATAAAAAAAAATTCCTGAGCCGACCCATAGTCAACACATATCGGCTGTAACGTCACAGAATGACTTGTAGGCAAAGAGACATACCGTCTTGTAACTATTAGCTTGACTGGAGGGGTAGATGGAACATTTGGCTCGTAAAGAACGCATGTCAAAAATGTCCGCCGATATTGGCAAGGTGCTGCCGAACCTGGAGGCGATATACAAAGACCTCCACGCCCATCCTGAGCTTTCAATGCAGGAAATCCGCACGGCGGGCATAGCGGCCTCGTTTATCAAGAAGTTAGGGTATGAAGTCCACGAACAGGTTGGTGTAACCGGCGTGGTCGGCCTATTGAAAAATGGTGAAGGCCCCACGGTCATGCTACGCGCCGACATGGACGCCTTGCCAATGGCCGAAAAGACGGGGCTGCCTTTTGCCAGTCAAAAGAAAGGAAAAAATGCTGACGGGGAAACGGTGGACGTATCCCATATGTGTGGTCACGACCTGCACGTGACGTGGCTGATGGGCACCGCACAACTGATGGCGGATCATCGTGACTTATGGTGCGGTACCTTGATGCTGGTCTTTCAGCCGGGCGAAGAGACCGGGAAGGGAGCCAAGGCGATGATCGACGACGGGATGATTGATCGCTTCCCAAAGCCGGACATCATTTTGGGACAACACGTCATGGTGGGTGAAGCGGGTACGGTTGGGCATCGTGCCGGGGCTATTCTGGCGGCTGGAGACAGCCTGCATATCAAACTGTATGGCCGCGGTGCCCACGGCTCCATGCCACAGAATTCAATTGATCCCGTGGTCATGGCGGCAGCAACTGTCATGCGCTTGCAAACTATTGTCTCCCGTGAATTATCGCCTCTGGAAAGCGGGGTTCTAACCATTGGCGCTCTGCAGGCTGGGACCAAGGAAAATATTATTCCGGATGACGCGGTCATCAAACTGAACATGCGCACTTATGATGAAAATGTGCGGCGCAGGATGCTCGACTCTGTGCATAGGATCTGCAGCGCGGAATGCCAAGCCTCCAACGCTGACCACCCGCCGGAATTCACGACCATTGACAGTTATCCAGTCACTGAAAACGACGCTGTCGCCACCGCCAAACTGGCGCAGGCTTTTGATGATCACTTCGCTGATCGCTCATATGAAACCGAACCGGCATCGGCCAGCGAAGACTTTAGTATTTTCGGGCGAGAGTGGAAGGTTCCCTACGTTTTCTGGTTCGTGGGAAGTACCGAAAAGTCGATATGGCAGCAGGCCTTGTCAAGCGGCAACATTAATCTGATTCCCTCTAATCATTCATCGAAGTTTAACCCACAGATTCACCCTACTCTTCAGACCGGATTGGAAGCAATGCTGGTGGGAGCACTGACCTGGTTGCATGCATCCTCTTGAACAGAATGGGAATATGCACCTGAGTGATCCCTGACCGAATCCGGCTGGGTACATTGCAGGAATTGCGCATTGACCCTACACGTCGACTTCCACCCAGCAATGGGTTCAAGTCTGACACAGTCAGTTGATCAGCCCGGGGCACTTCGGTAGTCACCGGGCGTATGGGGGTATCCCAGCATTTCGCACGGCAACCTCGTTGATACGACTGATGACAATCCCAAGCAGCGGCTCACGCACTGTCGCTACCGAGTAGCAGCGACAGCTATCAAGCGGGAATTAGACGAGTTTGACCGCTAATATTTTTTGCTTGCGATACAGAATCGTTGTCGCGGTAAAGCCGCACATTGCCGCGAACATAAGCCAGTAGGCTGGAGATGCTTTATCCCCTGTGGCCTGGACAAGCAGGGTCGAGATTGCCGGGGTGAAACCGCCAAACAAAGCAGTTGCCAGACTGAACGCCAGCGAGAAGCCAACCACTCGTACGTTCTGAGGCATCACCTCAGTTAATGCTGCAACCATAGCGCCATTGTAAATACCGAAAAAGAATGAGAAGTACAGAAGGACGGCAAGCAATCGTTCGAAACTAGCCGCCTCTGCTAACCAGTGCATTGCGGGATAGGAGGTCAAGAGGCACAGCAGGGAGATCGCTAGAAGCAGGGGGCGACGGCCTATGCGATCGGAAAGCGCGCCGCCTATTGGTAACCAGAAAAAGTTACTGACGCCAACCAGCAACGTGACCACCAGGCTATCGGTGGTGCTCAGGTTCAGCACAGTTCTACCAAACGTTGGGGTATAGACCGTAATCAAGTAGAACGTGGTGGTGGTCATGGAGGCTAGCAATCCGCCCGCAAGCACGGTGCGCCAGTTGTCACGCATCGAGCGAAATACTTCTCGCGTGGTTGGACGGTGCAGGCGTGCAGCGAATGCCGTCGTTTCTTCAAGTGAGCGGCGGATAATGAAGATGAACGGGATAATGACGCAGCCAATAAAAAAAGGAATGCGCCAGCCCCAGTCGGCTATTTCAGCGACCTGCATCGTAGCGTTGATGGTGTATCCAAGCGCGGCCGCGACGACGATTGCAACCTGCTGACTGGCCGATTGCCAACTGGTGTAGAAGCCGGTGTGGCCGGGCGTCGCAATTTCCGCAAGATACACAGAAACACCGCCCATCTCTGCACCGGCAGAGAAGCCTTGCAGCAGCCTGCCCAGCAACACCAGAATCGGTGCTGCGATGCCAATGCTGGCGTAGCCCGGCACCAGGGCGATCAACACCGTACCAGCGGCCATAATCGACAGTGTCACGATCAGCCCCTTACGACGGCCAACCTTGTCGATGTATGCACCCAGTACGATTGCTCCCAACGGACGCATCAGGAATCCAGAGCCGAACACCGCAAAGGTCATCATTAGCGACGCAAATTCGCTGGTTGCTGGAAAGAAGGTCTGAGAGATGTAAGTTGCGTAGAACCCGAAAAGAAAGAAATCGAACTGTTCTAAAAAGTTACCGCTGGTGACCCGAAAAATGGCCCCTAGCTTGGACCCCTTAGTGCGAGTTGTGGCCGTAGTCGTTTTCATCATGGCTGCCGTTATGCTCACTATTGTTTTTGGAATGAGTGCTTAAGCCGTTAGTCGTTGCCAGCAACGACCGGATTGGGTTGGCGTTTCTCAATGGCGTGTTTGAGCAGCGCTGCGCTGCGGAAGATTCCATGGGCGAACTTGCTGTAGGGCATGGTCAGGAAAAAGGCCATGACCAGACCGAGATGAATAGCCAGCATCAAGCCCAAGGCGCTGGTTTCTCGAAGCGCCAAAAGAGCCAGGCCGCTTGCGCTAACCAAAAACAGCAACGCAATGAAACCGCGATCCATAGGTTTCTGCTTCTCGTCACCGTGCGCGGGGTTGCGGTGCAGGTTCAGCCAGAGCAGACCTGCCGGGCCGATCAGCAAACCGATACCACCGACAAAGCCCAACATCACCGGCAAACTGAAGATCGGATAAGGTGCCGACCAATTCAGCACATAGTGAAAAAGCGTGGCCACACCCGTAGCGGCGAAGCACAGCATGAAACCGTAGAAGGTGAGGTGGTGGAAGCGACGCCGCCAGAGGGTGAATTGATCGTCGGCGTTGTTGCAGCCTTTACCATGACCACCGTCCAGATATTTGAGCTTTGCGACGCTAGCCGTTGCTTCCACTGCCGCGGACGCTCTTACTGGCAGAGAAGCCGCCACAGGTGAGACGTTGCGCCAGAAACGTCGCACGCCAATGGTTAACGCGAGCACCGAAAAGCCAAACACTGCGCCGAACATCAACGCCAGGGTGTTGTGCGGGAAGATGCTGTAGAAGTTACCCGCCGCAACCGTGCCGAATAGGTTTCCCATGACCATCAGCGTGAGACATAGAAACAATGCCAGGCCTGCTCCCGAAGCCAGCGCCAGGGTCATACCGTTTCGCTGATACAACTGGCCCATCACCCGCGGCCATGCGTACTCGGCGTAAGTATCAAGGCGGACCTTGGCCATTGCCTTGGGCACATTGACATTGAATTCATGCGGGGCGGAGTACTGACAGGCGTGCAAGCACGCACCACAGTTGTGGCAAAGGTTTGCCAGGTAATGGATGTCCGCCTGGTTGAACTCCAGGCGCCGGGTCATTGCCGGAAACACCGCGCAGAAGCCTTCGCAATAACGACAGGCATTGCAGATGGTCATCTGCCTCTGGACTTCACTTTCGTCAAGATTCAGCAGCGGGATCAAGTCGCCCGATGCTTTGGGATCAAACAGTTGCATGGGAAGACTCCGTATTTACAGATGAAGCGCCAAAGCCCACAGCGGCGGCCGCTTGTACACCGGCTATACGACCGAATGCTGTACCGATGGCCATGCCGATACCTGCGGTGTAGCCCTTACCCAATACATTGCCGGCCATCATTTCTCCGGCTACGAACAGGTTGGGACTCGCTTCTCCGTTGAAGTGCACGGCGGCGGTTTCGTCGGTGGCAAGACCTAGGTAGGTGAATGTGACACCGGGTTTGAGTGGGTAGGCGTAGAAAGGCGGTTTCACCAATGGCCGCGCCCAATGCGTTTTGGCCGGAGTCAATCCGTGGGTGTGACAGTCGTCCAGTACCGTGTGATCGAACGTGCCGACGCGGCAGGCGTTGTTGTAATCCTCTACGGTCTTGACGAATTGTTCTTCTGGCAACTTCAATTTACGAGCAAGTTCTTGCAGGGTATTGGCAGTCGTCCCAGGGAAGACGGGAGGCATGAAGCGCCCGATGGCTTGTTGATCGATAATCGAGTAGGCCTGCTGCCCTGGTTGTCCTGCGACCAAGCGCCCCCAGATTGCATAACGTTTGGGCCAGAAATCCTCACCTTCGTCGTAGAAACGTTCGCCGTCACGATTGACCACGACCCCCAGTGATACACAATCGATTCGGGTACAGATACCGCCGTCGTAGAGTGGCGCGCGGGCATCGATAGCGACCATGTGTGCTTGGGTCGGATCGCCGATTACGTCAGCGCCAAGATCAAGCATGCGCCGCAGCAAAATACCGGTGTTGAATCGGGTGCCGCGGATCAGAAAGTTGTCGGCAGGCCATTCACCGCGCTCGTTCTGGCCCCAGGCTTCGCGTAACCACTCACGATTGGATTCGAAACCACCAGCAGCCAACACGCAGGCCCGGGCCTCGATACGTTCTGCGGCGACGCGCTGACCGTCGACTTGGTGCTCGCCAATGTGGGCCGCGACGAATTTTCCGTCGTCCAGTTCAATGTCGGTGACTTGAGCGTTGTACCGGATTTTCACACCCAACCGTTCAGCGCTGCGAAAGTACGCATTCACCAGCGCCTTGCCGCCACCCATAAAAAAAGCATTGGTGCGCGCCACATGCAGCGCGCCTGACAGAGGTGGCTGAAAATGCACCCCATGTGAGCGCATCCAATCTCGGCAAGAAGAGGATGCCCGAATGGCAATGCGTGCAAGCTTCTCATCAGTAAGACCGCCGGTGACCTTCAACAAGTCTTGCCAGTATTCTTCTTCCGGATAGGCGTCGATCAATACATCCTGCGGCTGGTCGTGCATGCACCGCAGATTACGCGTGTGCTGGGAGTTTCCACCGCGCCAGATTTTCGGAGAGGCTTCCAGCAGCATCACGCTGGCGCCAGCTTCTCTCGCCATCAGAGCGGCGCATAAGGCTGCGTTGCCGCCCCCTATAATTAAGACATCAATCATCATCGCTCCTCGATCAGCAAGGAGGCTGGAACGAACTGCTCCTTGCGTGAGGGGGAACGATAGAGAGGGAGCCCGATAGTCGAAAGGCTGCATTTGACACGGGGTGTTTAGTTTTCCTAAACACCTTGAGTCCTTGCAACGCTCATGCAGCCGTAATTGAGCGCACGCTGTTACACGTCTATCTCTTCAATCCAGGTTGCGCCTGGCCACTGTTTGTCGGCAACCAATTGTCGTGCGACATCGACGATGACCAGCCGGGTTGCCAAGGCCGCCGGAGACAATTCGTCATCAGCCAATGTCGCGAGCAGATTACGGCGGCCCACATGGGGGTCGGTGATTTTAACCAGTGAAAGTCCTGATTCGTTCTTTAATGCAGCTGCTGCACCGGGTTGTATCGTTGCAGCATGACCGGCGCGCACGGCGTTCATCAGTACCGCGAGGCCATCCACCTCCATGATGACATTGGGGGTTAATCCGACCCGCTCGAATGCGCTCATCAATGCCGAACGTAACCCATGCTGAACACTGGGCATCACTAACGGCAAGCCGCCTAATTCGGCTAACTGTACGCTGTCGCCGCGAGGAGCTTGCGGTAGTGTTGGCGAGGCGATAACAAACAGCTTCTCATCCAGGAGGGGAGTCACGCTCCAACGTTTACCTCCTTCGAGCTGGAACAGAATTGCCAGGTCAATCTGCCTGGCGTTTAACTGGCCTGCCAAGTGTCCGGAGAGCATTTCCACTAAATGGAGTTGAATGTCCGGATACCGGGTACGCATGGCGTTGATCAATGGCAGAGCGAGTACCGTCGCGGTAGTAGGTGGCAGACCAACACTGACATAACCACTCATACGCCCGCGATGTGCTGCCATGATGGCGTTTTCCGCTTGGCGCAGGGTCAGTTGGGCATGGTGTAAAAATGCAAATCCAGCGCTGGTAGGCGTCACGCCCGTTGTGGTGCGGTTCAACAGGCGGGTGCACAACTCGCTTTCGAGCTTGGAAATCTGCTGACTGAGAGCCGACACGCCTACGTCCAACTCGAGTGCTGCACGCCCTAAACTGCCATGCTCAATGATTTTTACGAAATAACGCAGTTGTCTTAATTCCAAGGTTGTCGCTTCCCGCAAAAAGGCTAATAGACACTTGAACGTTGTCACGCTAATACGCAACGACAAACCCAATAACAATGGCCGCCCTTCCCGACGACCGACACCGCCCCTGCCAGGCCTACTGAACCAAACTATCAACGCTCTTTGGGCTCGGCTAGCGAAGAAACAGGAATCTGGATCGAATTGACCAATTTGCAGGGTACAGGAGCCATACACGGCAAATGTTCAACACCCGGTTGCAACGCCAAAGCGTTATAGCCTGCGTAATCATCGGTCATCAAATAGCCGCGATAATCACCCAGCAGGCGCAACGGCACCTCCTGCGCACGACAGCGCTCGATCGGTTGAAGGCTGTCAGCCGGACTTTGGCCGCTTGTTCGGCGGCGGGAATCGCTTCATTCCCCGAACCGGTACCGGCCATGTGCAACACGGCGTCGATAAAGTCCTTTGCCTGCGCGGGAGAGCCGCAGCACTTTTGAGCGCGGCCCGGATGCAGCAACCCGCGAATCACCAATCCGGTCGCGGGCTCTCAACAACTCGTCGATCATGCGGTATGCCACGGTGCGGTCGTGGTAGCGCACAGTTTTCTAGCCACGCGCGATGGCCGCCTCAACAGCGTCGAGGTGCTTGTGGGTAAAGGACACAAGAGGTGCTCTTGGGTTGAGGTGACACAGGCTGATATATACGACAAAGTAGGTACGGCCACGCGTAACCGGCTACGATTCAGTCACTGTTTTGACTTTCTCGCGCTCAGCACTTATGGATCGGAGTCCTGTGACATGTCAGTTTCCAATATCGATAAATTCAACCACCTGACTGGCAAAGTTTTTGATGAGCTGTATACCCAGTTTCCAATGCCCTGTGACTTGATCGCAGCCAAGCTCATGGCGCCTGTCCAGACCGCAGCAGGCAGTGATGATCACGTGCTGGAACTCGCTGACCACGACGCGCAATTCTTTCTGGCCACTGTCCGCTGGCTGATCGGCTCCGGGTTTCTGAGCGGCGAAGTCATACCCACAGCCCAAGTCACTGGGGCTGTGCTGACGATCAAAGGGTTTGAGGCGCTAAAAGCCATGCCGCACTGCCTCACCCATGGTCACTCCATCCGTGAACGGATTGCAGAAACCATGAAAGAAGGCAGTAAGGAGACCCTAAAAAGCCTTGTTGCGGAAGAGATCGCCATCGGTGCCAAGCTCATCACACCCGTGATTGAGATCCTTTAATTTCAACGGCGCTTCAAGTAGCCACTGCTGAAGCTGCGACGTTGTGCAGGTCGAGCGACCGGCCATTGTGGTGTTCTTCAATCAAGACATCCGAAATCACTGACATTAGTGATGCCAGCCTGCTGCTTGGGCACTCAAAACAGGAGATCACGAACCGGGTTTACAGGCGCGTTGGAGCCATCGCAAAACCCTCGAAATGAAATAGTTTCGGAACTCCACCCCCTAAAGTTTCGGAACTCCTAGCTTTTCGGGAAAAACAAAAAAGCCCCGTAGACGTTAATCTACGGGGCTTTGAATGTGGAGGCCGAAGCCGGAATCGAACCGGCGTGGGCGGATTTGCAATCCGCTGCATAACCATTTTGCTATTCGGCCATTGCGCCTGATATTTCTTTCGAAACATCAAATGCAAAGAAAATTGCGATCTTGTCGCTACAACCTTTTGATTCTTCAGCCATTCAGGCAGTTGCCCCTTAGCTGATGGCGCGCATTATGTACTAGAAGAATGAAGCTGGCAACCCCCTGAAATCTAATAATTTTTAGTTCATGTGCGGATTCACGTGGACCTCCAAAAGAGCCATTGCTCGCTGCGTCCGTTGACTCGGTAACAGTTACGGAGTCGATTGGCGGCGCGCATCGAAATATCCTACGGCCCCTATCAACAAAAACGGGGGGGCCAATTTCCTATCGGGAATAGACTTTTTGACTACACGATAGAGGGACTTAGCCGACTTCAATCTCCAAGGTGCTCACGTACAGTCTCGCCGCCGTTAACGAACGGACTGACATATCTATTGGAGCTTTACGATGAAAAAAATATGGATGACTGCCGCTGTTGCCGCAGTAGTATTGGCCACCAGCGGCTGCATGAGCCACAACGTTAGCCAACCAAACGCTCCTATCGCCGGTTCTGTCACTGCCGATTTGAAAGCGAACATCGAAGTTGGTGGCGCAATTACTGGCCAATCGTCCTCGGACATTCTGTTCGGCGTGTTGAAAATCAGTGGTGACAGCGAATTCGCAGACGGCGTGTCTTACGGCGGCCCTACGCCGGCTTTCAGCCTGCCGGATCCAGTGTCTGCTACCAAGGCTGCTGCTGCTTATAAAGCAGTCAAGAACTCGGGTTCAGACTTGATCGTTGCACCACGTTATGCAGTATCGGTTGAAGACTATTTCATCTTCAAGAAGGTGAACGTAACTGTTACTGGCAACAAAGGCATGATCAAAACCATCCGCTAAGCCGCGTGATGTACCAGATTTGCTATTTGGCTGTGTCGCTTGGGCAGATCCCCCCAGTCAGCACATACCCTATTCAGGCAGTTTTGCCTAATGAACGGCCTGAACAGCAAGCACACAGCTGATTAGCAGTCTGGTTAAGCGGGACACCCGTCCCGCCACCTGCACTCAAATCACCACGTTACGGATAAAGCGGACAACTTCATCACCCTTGTTGTGATACGAATGCGGCTTGTTGCTGGCGTACATGTAGAACTCCCCCGCACTGAGCTGTAACGACTTGTCGTCGATGACCAGGGTCAAGCAACCCTCAAACACGTACAACTGTTCACTCCAGCCTTCGGCATCGGCTTGCGAGTGATACTCGTCGCCCGGCTCGATCGTCCATTCCCACAACTCAACTTCTTTGCACGCGACAGCCTTGGCTAGCAATACAGCCTTGCTGCCCGCTGTAGTCCCAGCCCACGCCAATTCGTTTATGCGACTCGGATCAACCGAGCCCGGTGCCTGGATCAAATCACTGAACGCGACATCCAAAGCCTCTGCGACGCGGTCAAGGGTGCTCAAGCTGACATTTTTCTCGCCTGCTTCGATTGCAACCAGCATTCGCCTGCTGACACCCGACAGGTCGGACAAGGCACTTTGGCTGAGGTGCGCGAGCAGTCGCAGACGACGCACGTTCTGACTGACGTGCTGCAAGACCGAAGCACGCTGCGATGCGCCGTGCTGTGTCACGTCAGATTGAGAGTTTTCATTGGGCACTATATTGCTCACTCCATGGGACTGCGCAGTATACTGCTCAGCTTTGGCGCATTGTGCGTCTCTCTTCTTGTAGCGTGCAAGGTCATGACGACATTGAAATCTTCCATATTTGGGTCTTTGAGCGCCCGTTTCAGCAAAGCGGAATGTGTGCTGGTCCTGATCACCATGGTCTGGGGCGTTACCTTTCTATTAGTCCAGCATGCACTGACGGCCAGCGGACCGATGTTTTTTGTGGGGCTGCGCTTTGCCGCTGCCGCGACTATCGTGGCGTTGTTTTCGCTTCGAAGCCTGCGCGGCATGACCTGGTTCGAGCTCAAAGCCGGTTTTTTCATTGGCGTGGCGATTATGCTCGGTTATGGCTTGCAAACCATTGGCCTGCAAACCATTCCCAGCAGCCAGTCGGCCTTTATCACCGCTCTGTATGTACCCTTTGTACCGCTATTGCAGTGGTTGATCATGGGACGCAGGCCTGGGCTGATGCCGAGCATTGGTATCGTCATGGCGTTTACCGGTTTGATGCTGCTGTCCGGGCCGAATGGCGCATCACTGGATTTCAGCCATGGCGAGATCGCGACACTGATCAGCGCAATTGCCATAGCGGCAGAAATAATCCTGATTGGCGCCTATGCTGGCAAGGTCGATGTGCGACGCGTGACAGTGGTTCAACTGAGTACGGCGTCGATTCTGTCCTTTTTGATGGTACTGCCAACCGGTGAAGCGATTCCCGATTTTTCATGGCTGCTGTTGGCCAGCGCGGTCGGGTTGGGGGCCGCCAGTGCCATGATTCAAGTGGCGATGAACTGGGCGCAAAAAAGTGTTTCTCCCACTCGTGCGACGCTCATTTATGCGGGCGAGCCGGTATGGGCCGGGATCGCCGGGCGATTGGCCGGTGAGCGCTTACCCGGTATTGCCTTGCTGGGCGCAGTATTGATTGTTGCCGCGGTGATCGTGAGTGAGTTAAAAACAAAGGGTAAAGCGCCCAGCGAAGCTGATCAGAAGCAAGGGAACCAAGCCTGCGACTGATGCTCTGGCAAGTTGAGGGCAAAAGATCGCAGCCTGCGCCAGCTTGCACAGGGTGCGACACTGGCTGTACAGGCCGGCATAACCCACACGGGAGTGTTCATATAAAAGAAGGCATTGGGCTGTTCTGTTAAAGATTTGCACACATTTTGTAGGATTCATCTACAGATCCGCTGTTGGTGATCCACAAGTCGCCACGTATGATCGCTCACAAACTCCTGCAGATTAGAAGCCTATGTCTCTGATAGTTCTACTGCTTCTGCCCTTTGTCGGCAGCTGTCTGGCGGCTGTTTTGCCGCACAACGCACGTAACAGTGAATCACTGCTGGCCGGTCTGATTGCGCTGATCGGCACCATTCAAGTCGCCATGCTCTATCCGCAAATCGCCCACGGTGGCGTTATTCGTGAAGAGTTTATGTGGCTGCCAAGTCTCGGCCTCAATTTCGTCCTGCGTATGGACGGGTTTGCCTGGTTGTTCTCGATTCTTGTACTGGGCATTGGCGCCTTGGTGTCTCTATACGCCCGCTATTACATGTCACCCGAAGACCCGGTGCCGCGGTTTTTCTCTTTTTTCCTGGCCTTTATGGGCGCGATGCTCGGGCTGGTGATCTCTGGCAACTTGATCCAGATTGTATTTTTCTGGGAGCTGACCAGCCTCTTCTCGTTCTTGCTGATCGGCTATTGGCACCACCGCTCTGATGCCCGACGCGGCGCCTACATGGCGCTGATGGTCACAGGAGCGGGCGGCTTGTGCCTGCTGGCGGGAGTCATGCTGCTCGGCCATGTTGTCGGCAGCTACGATTTGGACGTCGTGCTGGCCGCAGGCGATCAAATCAGGGCTCACAGTCTTTACCCCATTTTGTTACCGCTGATTCTGATCGGCGCGCTCAGTAAAAGTGCACAATTCCCGTTTCATTTCTGGCTGCCCCACGCCATGGCGGCGCCTACACCCGTCTCGGCTTACCTACACTCAGCGACCATGGTCAAGGCCGGGGTTTTTCTGCTGGCGCGGCTCTGGCCGTCGCTGTCCGGCAGCGAAGAGTGGTTCTGGATTGTCAGCGGCGCCGGGGCCTGCACGTTGGTGCTGGGTGCGTACTGCGCCATGTTCCAGAACGATCTCAAAGGCCTGCTGGCCTATTCGACCATCAGCCATCTGGGGCTCATTACCTTGCTGCTGGGCCTTAACAGCCCGTTGGCTGCCGTGGCTGCGGTGTTCCACATCCTGAACCATGCCACCTTCAAGGCCTCGCTGTTCATGGCCGCCGGGATCATCGACCACGAAACCGGCACGCGGGATATTCGCAAGCTCAGTGGCCTGTTCAAACTGATGCCCTACACCGCCACCCTGGCAATGGTGGCCAGTGCGTCGATGGCCGGTGTACCGCTACTCAACGGCTTCTTGTCCAAAGAGATGTTCTTTGCCGAAACCGTGTTCATCAATTCCACGGCCTGGGTTGAAATCGCCCTGCCCGTGATCGCTACCATTGCCGGTACATTCAGCGTGGCCTACGCGCTGCGCTTCACGGTCGATGTGTTCTTTGGCCCACCCGCCACCGACCTGCCGCATATCCCGCATGAGCCACCGCGCTGGATGCGTGCTCCGGTTGAACTGCTGGTGTTCACGTGCCTGATGGTCGGGATCTTCCCGGCCCACACGGTTGGCCCTCTGCTCGCCGCTGCCGCACAACCGGTGGTGGGTGGCGAATTGCCTGAATACAGCCTGGCCATCTGGCACGGCCTGAATGCCCCCATGATCATGAGCCTGATCGCCATGACCGGCGGTATCGTGCTGTATGTGCTGCTGCGCAAGCAGCTCAAACTCAATCGTTTCCCATTGCCACCACTGATCCAGTACTTCAACGGCAAGCGCTTCTTTGAGCGCAGCCTGGTGGTGATCATGCGCTGGGCGCGGCGCATTGAGCGACGCATCAGCACGCAACGCCTGCAAACCCAGCTGTTTTTACTGGTGCTGGCCGCCGTGATTGCCGGGTTGATCCCGATGCTCTACAGCGGCTTGAGCTGGGGCGACCGACAGAACATTCCGGGCTCGATTGTATTCGTGACCCTGTGGCTCCTGGCGATTGCCTGTGCACTGGGCGCGGCCTGGCAAGCCAAGTATCACCGTCTGGCAGCACTGACGATGGTCAGCGTCTGCGGGTTGATGACCTGCGTCACCTTCGTCTGGTTCTCGGCACCCGATCTGGCCCTGACCCAATTGGTGGTTGAAGTCGTGACCACTGTCCTGATTCTGCTGGGCCTGCGTTGGCTGCCACGGCGGATCGAAGAAGTCTCGCCACTGCCTGGCACCCTGACCAAGGCGCGCATTCGACGTTTGCGCGACTTACTCCTATCAACAGCAGTGGGCGGCGGCATGGCGGTGTTGTCGTACGCCATGCTGACCCGACAAACCCCCAACCACATTTCCTCGTTCTTCCTCAGCCGGGCTCTGCCAGAAGGCGGCGGCACCAATGTGGTGAACGTGATGCTGGTGGACTTCCGGGGCTTTGACACCTTGGGCGAAATCACCGTACTGGCCGCTGTGGCTCTGACTGTGTTTGCCTTGCTGCGCCGCTTCCGCCCACCGAAAGAAAGCATGCAGCTGCCTGCTCAGCAGCGCTTGCTGGCCAAAGACGTGGTCACCGACCTGGTCAACCCGCGCAGCGCCAGCGATACCGCACTGGGCTTTATGATGGTACCTGCGGTGCTGGTGCGCCTGCTCCTGCCAATTGCCTTTATGGTCTCGATGTACCTGTTTATGCGCGGCCACAACCAGCCGGGCGGCGGGTTCGTTGCAGGCCTGGTGATGTCGGTGGCGTTCATTCTGCAATACATGGTCGCAGGCACGCAGTGGGTTGAGGCGCAAATGAGCCTGCGTCCGCTGCGCTGGATGGGCACCGGGTTGTTATGTGCAACCTTGACCGGTCTGGGCTCGCTACTGTGGGGCTACCCTTTCCTGACGACCCATACCGCGCACTTCAGCTTGCCGGTGCTGGGCGATATTCACGTGGCCAGTGCGCTGTTCTTCGACATTGGCGTTTTCGCCGTTGTGGTGGGCGCCACGCTACTGATTCTCACGGCGCTGGCTCACCAATCGGTTCGGGCCCATCGACCCGCCCTCCAATCCAAGACGGGAGCTGCCTGATGGAAGAAGTTATCGCTATCGCTATCGGGGTGCTCGCCGCCTCTGGTACCTGGCTGATCCTGCGCCCTCGAACCTTTCAGGTAGTGATGGGCCTGTGCTTGCTGTCGTACGGGGTCAACCTGTTCATTTTCAGCATGGGCAGCCTGTTTATCGGTAAAGAGCCGGTGATCAAAGCGGGGGTGCCGCAAGACCTGCTCAACTACACCGACCCTTTGCCGCAGGCATTGGTGTTGACCGCAATCGTCATCAGTTTTGCCATGACCGCGCTGTTCCTGGTGGTCTTACTGGCCTCTCGGGGCCTGACCGGTACCGACCATGTGGATGGCCGGGAGCCTAAAGAATGAATCTGATGCCGCATCTGATTGTTGCGCCCATCCTGCTACCGCTATTGACTGCGGCCTGCATGCTGTTGCTGGGTGAAAAACATCGTCCACTCAAAGCCCGAATCAACCTGGTGTCGACCCTGATCGGCCTGAGCATCTCCGTGATGTTGCTGCTCTGGACGCAGAATCAAAGCAGCCCGGCCTCGATTGGCGTGTACCTGCCGAGCAACTGGCAGGTGCCGTTCGGTATTGTGCTGGTCGTTGATCGCCTCTCGGCGCTGATGCTGGTGTTGACGGGGGTTATCGCCTTCTGCGCGCTGCTGTTCGCCATGGCCCGCTGGGACCGCGCCGGGGCCAGCTTTCATGCGCTGTTCCAGATCCAGTTGATGGGCTTGTACGGCGCCTTCCTGACCGCCGACCTGTTTAACCTGTTCGTGTTCTTCGAAGTATTGCTGGCCGCGTCCTACGGGCTGATGCTGCATGGCTCGGGCAAGTCCCGCGTCTCGGCGGGCTTGCATTACATCTCGATCAACCTGCTGGCCTCGTCACTGTTCCTGATTGGCGCAGCATTGATCTACGGTGTCACCGGCACCCTGAACATGGCCGATCTGGCGTTTAAAATCCCGCTGGTGCCGGAAGCCGATCGCGGCCTGCTGCATGCCGGCGCCGCGATTCTGGCCATCGCTTTCCTGGCCAAAGCCGGTATGTGGCCGCTGAACTTCTGGCTGGTGCCCGCCTACTCCTCAGCCAGTGCCCCGGTGGCCGCGCTGTTCGCGATCATGACCAAAGTCGGCATCTACACCGTGCTTCGGTTATGGACGCTGCTGTTCTCGGGCCAGGCCGGGGCGTCGGCCTACTTTGCAGGTGACTGGCTGATCTATGGCGGCATGGCCACTATTGTCTGCGCCGCCATTGCCATCCTTGCCGCGCAGCGACTGGAACGCATGGCCAGCCTGAGCATTCTGGTGTCTGCCGGCATTCTGTTATCGGCCGTTGGTTTTGCTCAACCTAACCTGACGGCTGCGGCGCTGTTCTATCTGGTCAGCTCCACCCTGGCGCTGAGTGCCTTGTTCCTGCTGGCCGAGTTGATTGAGCGTTCGCGCTCATCCAGCGATGTTCTGATCGAGGAGGATGCCGAAGCGTTGCCAACCTTGATCGAGCCGCCCCCACGCGGCACCAACCTGGACGACGATCAAAAAGTTGTGGTTGGACAGATCATCCCCTGGGCGATGGCTTTTCTGGGGTTGAGTTTCATTGCCTGCGCCCTGCTGATTATCGGCATGCCGCCGTTGTCGGGTTTTATTGGCAAACTCAGCTTGCTCAATGCGCTGCTCAACCCGGCGGGTCTGGGCAACGAAATCAACGCACCCATCTCAACGGCCGCCTGGTGCCTGCTGGCACTGCTGATTCTCTCTGGGCTGGCGTCGCTGATTGCGTTTTCGCGCATGGGCATCCAGCGCTTCTGGACACCCCTGGAGCGCTCATCGCCCATCCTGCGACGTATTGAATGTGTACCCATCGTGTTACTGCTGGGGCTGTGCATCGCGCTGACCATCAAGGCTGAGCCGCTGCTGCGTTATACCCAAGCCGCAGCGGACACCCTCAACAACCCTGAACGCTACGTGATGGCGGTGATGGGTGCGCGTCCGGTGCCAAGCCCTGAAGCCAAGGCTGCCATGCAGGAGATTGAGCCATGAAGCGCCTGTTTCCTGCCCCATGGTTATCCCTGGCGTTGTGGGCACTGTGGTTGCTGCTCAACGTCTCGCTCAGCGCAGGCAACCTGTTGCTCGGCGCGGCCCTGGGCTTTTTGGCTCCGATCATGTTTGCGCCACTGCGGCCCTTGCCGATTAAAATCAGCCGCCCTGGCGTGATCATCAAGCTGTTCTTTTTGGTTGGGCGTGACGTCATCGCCTCCAATATCGCGGTCGCCTGGGGCGTCATCAATGCTGGCAGACGCCCGCCGCGCTCAACATTCATCAAAATACCGCTCGACCTGCGCGACGCCAACGGCCTGGCTGCCTTATCCATGATCACCACCGTGGTGCCCGGCACCATCTGGTCTGAACTGGCATTGGATCGCAGCGTGCTGCTGTTGCACGTGTTCGACCTGGATGACGAAGCGCAGTTTATCGAGCACTTCAAAACCGCTTACGAGCGCCCTTTGATGGAGATCTTTGAATGAGTGCCCTGCTCTCCGGTTCCATTTGGATCAGCCTGTTTTTCTTCAGCCTGGCGATGGTGCTGACTGTAATCAGACTGTTCAAGGGCCCTTCGGCCCAAGACCGGGTTCTGGCCCTGGACTACCTGTATATCGTGGCCATGCTGATGATGTTAGTACTGGGCATTCGTTATGCCAGCGATACCTACTTCGAGGCCGCCTTGCTGATCGCCCTGTTTGGCTTTGTCGGTTCGTTTGCGCTGGCTAAATTCCTGCTGCGTGGCGAGGTGATCGAATGAACTCCGTCAGTGAACTGTCGCTCTGGATTGAAATACCGGTGGCCGTGCTGTTGGTGCTCAGCAGCGTGTTTGCGCTGTGTGGTGCCGTGGGGTTGTTGCGCCTCAAGGACTTTTTTCAGCGCATGCACCCGCCTGCACTGGCTTCAACCATTGGCGCCTGGTGCGTAGCCCTGGCTTCGATCCTGTACTTCTCTGCCCTTAAATCGACGCCCATATTACATGCCTGGCTGATACCGATTTTGCTGGCGATCACCGTACCGGTTACGACCTTGCTGTTGGCCCGTACGTCGTTGTTTCGCAAGCGAATGGCGGGGGAAGATGTACCGGCAGAAGTCAGCAGCGGTGGGCGCAGTGAGGGTGGGAGCTAATACAACGAAAGGTCAGTGGGGGCTGGCTTGCCAGCGATGCAAACGACGCGGTTTGTCACATACACCGCGTCAACTCAATCGCGGACAAGCCCGCTCCCACAGGTTTACACGCAATTACATCCAGCCCAACCAGCTCCAGTAGGTTGCGCCAAACAGCAGCATCAGCAAGTAACCCACCGCAGTGACGATTAACCCAACCTTGGCGAATTGTTTGGCGGTGAAGGTTTGAGTGCCCAGGCACACCATGTTTTGCGGGGCATTGATCGGCAGAATAAAGCCGTAGCTCACCACAAAGCCCAGCAACATGGTCATGCCCAGCCGGTTGAATTCACCCGGCAAAGTTTGCAGCACGGCGATCAAAATCGGCAGCAAAGCCGAAGTCAATGCCGTGGCGCTGGCAAAGCCCAAGTGGATCAAAATCAGAAACGCCCCCAGGATCGCGAAGATCCCCAGCGGCCCGACTTGGTCCAGCCCGGTGTTATGCACCACTTGCCCCCCCAGCCATTGCCCGGCTTGAGTGGTTAGCAAGGCAGTCCCCAAACTGATCCCGACCCCGAACACGATTACCGTGCCCCACGGGATGCGCGACTGCACGTCTTTCCAGGTCATGACCCCGAAACGCGGCAGCAGTAAAAACACCAGCCCGGCGTAGGTGGTCGACGTGGTGTCAAAGCTGTGCAATTTGCCTTCAGTGGCCCATGCCAGCAGCAGCGCAATGGAGACCCCCATCAAGCGTTTCTGCGGCCCGGTCATGGGGCCCAACTCTGCCAGCGATTTTTCCACCGCTTCTTTGCCACCCGCAATGCTGTCGCTTTCTGGCGGGAGCAGTTTGAGCACCACAAACAGCAGCACTGCGACATGATGATGGCCCACGGCGCGCCTGCAATCAGCCAGTCGAGCCAGTTCACCCGCTCGCCCAGCATCTTGTCCATAAAGCCAACCGTCAGCAGGTTTTGCGCCGCAGCAGTTTGAATCCCGACGTTCCAGATGCTGGTGCCCTGCGCGACCACAATCATGATCCCGGCAGCGATATTGGAGCGTTTGTCGACGCCGAACGCCAGAATCACCCCCATCATGATCGGCACGACACAGGCGCTGCGGGCGGTCGCGCTCGGCACCACCAAGCTGAGCAGGATCGTGACTGCAATCGCCCCCAGCAGGATGCGTCGGGTGCTGGTGCCAATCCGTGACAGCGTCACCAGCGCGATGCGCCGGTCCAGCCCCGTGTGGGTCATGGCAGCCGCAATAAACAGCGCCCCGGCCACCAGCGCGAGCGCGGCATTGGAGAACCCGGTCAGGGCCATGGTGATCCCGGCGTTGGTGCCGTAGAGCTTCGAAGGGTCTTGCAGGGTGGGCGCCATACCAATCAAAAACGCCATCAATGACGTGATCATGATGGCACTGGCTTCATATGACACCGCCTCGGTGATCCACACCACCACCGCAAACGCCAGAATCGCCAGCATGCGATGCCCGGCGACCGGCAAGTCTGCAGGCAGTGGCATCATCAGCACCCCCACCATCACCAGAACAGCGACGACCAGGCCTAGGGGTATCTTTAATTTCTGCGCCGCGGGCGTCGGGGTAGTTGCAGGCGCGTTCACGGCCTTCTCCTTATGCTTGAAATCGGATGCAGCATAGGTCAGGTGCGGCGCTTTCGCGTTGATGCGCGTCAGAGGACTACGCAATTGTAGGCGTTGGCGATGGCTGCGATCTTTTGCTCTCCATTTTCATGATCAAACGATCGCAGCCTTCGCCAGCGCCTGCGGGTTTGTAATGTCTAGCGGATTTTGTAGTGAAAGGTATTGCGCACCCCCAGCACAGTCACGGCCTGACCATCGACCATGCGCGGTTGGTAGCGGAATGTCGCGACAGCCACCAATGAAGGCCGGATAAACGCCGGGTGGCACTCGCCAACCACTTTGGGGTTATCGACCTTCCCTTGCGCAGTGACCGAATATTCAACGGTACAGTCGCCTTCTATGCCTTTGTCCAATGCACGCTGAGGGTAGTCGGGCGCTTCTTTGCTGATCGGCACGTATTGACGCACATCCGCCGCGGCAGCCGCCTGTTGGGCTCGCCGGGCATTATCCGCCGCCACGCGGGCTTGCTGTGCAGCGGCTTCGACCTGCGCTCGCTGACGTTGCATCTCGGCTTGCTCAGCCTGTTGCCGGGCGAGTTTTTGTTGCGCGTCCTTGAGTTGCTTCTGCTCCTCTACCCGCTTACGTGCCAATGTTGCCTGTTCCAACTTGCGCGCCAGTATCTGCGGGTCCGGCTTGAGCACTTCAGGTTTGGCTTCAACCACCGGCGGCGCAGCCGCCACCGGCAACGGTGCTGGCTCAGGCGGTGCGGGAACGGGTTCGGCGGGCATCATGACCAGCCGGGTTTTCAGGGTCGACGGCGCGGGAACGGCCATTTCATGTCCCATGCTCCAACCCAGCACCAAAAAGGCAATCACCGCGCTGTGCAGGGCAACCGTGACCGCTACCGCCTGGCTGTTGTTCCACAGTTTGGTCCAGGGCACAGACCGCGCAGCCACACGCGGGGCATACCTCACCGCGGCACTCATTGCGGGGCCTCTGTCACCAGCCCCAAGTGGGTCACGCCACCTTGCTGCAAGACAGCCATGGCCTTGACCACGCTGCCATACCCGGCCTCGTTGTCGGCACGAATGTAGACCTGCGTGTCGCCATCTTGTGCGACCACCTGACCAATCTTGGCTTGCAGTTCTTCAAGGCTGACGGCGCTGTCAGTCTGGTTTTTGGTGTCCAGTTCGCTGCCCAGGTTCCAGTAGTACCCTCCCTCGGCCTTGACCGACAGGGTGAGGATTTTCTGCTGGGTGTCATTGGTCAACGCTTCACTGGCGACTTTGGGCAGATCAATCTTCACGCCTTGCGTCAGCATCGGCGCGGTCACCATAAAGATCACCAGCAGGACCAGCATCACGTCGATGTAAGGCACTACGTTCATTTCGGCTTTGGGCCCGTGTTTGCGCTGTGGTCGAACGAGCATGGTCAAACTCCCTTAAGCAGCCGCAGCCATATTCCGCGAACCCGCGTGCAAGCCACGGTATAGGCGCATCTGGACTTCATTGCCAAGGCTGTAATAGCGCGTCAGCAAGGTTTGGCCACGGGTCGAGAAGCGGTTATAGGCAATGACTGCCGGAATCGCGGCAAACAAGCCAATGGCCGTGGCAATCAAAGCTTCTGCAATACCGGGCGCTACGGTCGACAGCGTGGCCTGTTGCACCTGCGACAAGCCGATGAAAGCGTTCATGATCCCCCACACGGTGCCGAACAGGCCGATGTACGGGCTCACCGAGCCCACGGTGGCGAGAAATTGCAGGCCTTTTTCCAGGCGCACTTCCTGTTCGCTGATGGCCACATACAGTGAACGCTCGATGCCTTGCATCACGCCGTCGGCATCAATCCCCGACTGCTGTTTGAGTTGCAAATATTCGCTGTAGGCAGCGACAAATACCTGTTCGGCACCCGCGTCTTCGCGGGTCGAATCGCGGGTTTCGCGATACAGCGCGTTAAGGTCAGTCTGAGTCCGAAAACGCTGGATGAAGCCGTCGATGTCGTGCTCACTGCGGCGCAGGATGGCACTGCGGCGAACAATCAAAAACCAGCTCAGCAACGAAGCGGCGAGCAGAATCAGCATCACGCTTTGTACCAGCAGGCTGGCTTCGCTGATCAGACCCCAGAGGGTCATGTGTTCCATGGTGGCTTGCATGGTGTAACTCCTGTTGGATTGCTCGCGGGAGCTGGTGCAGGCTGCAAGCTTTCAAAAGATCAAAAGATCGCAACGTTGCGCAGCGCCCACGTGTATTGATGTGATAGACGGGTCGTGTGACGGGGTTATGGCAAGTGCAACGCCTTGGCTACTTCACTCCACGGGATGTATTTGAAGTTCTGGGCTTGTTCGGGCATGCGCTTGCGACCGTCTTGCACCACCAGCATGCCCTTGCTCCAAGGGCCGCCGAGGTTGGCCGAGGTCACTTCAAGGCCATCGGTTTCAGAAGTGCCATCAATCCGGGCCTCAGCATTTACGCCCACCCGAAACGCTCCACGCGGGGCAAATGGCGGCTCGGCATCGACCACCACATAGCTGTCGTTGCCTTGGCTGGAGATCACCAGGTAGGTGTCTTTTTCGCTCTGATACAGCGCCAGCCCTTCAATGTCGTCATGCACCCGATCACCGACCTTGATCACGCTGGTCAGGGTTGCTGGCTGGTCGGGACGCGCATCGACCGCCCACACGGCCACGTCTTCTTCACCGATAAACAGGCGCTGGCGCTGGTCATCGGCGACGCAGCCTTCAGGCTGGGTCTGAACCTTGAACTGGCGCACCAGCTCGCCCTCTACTCGGTCACCTCTGGGGTACAGGCGATGCTGCAAGAACGTGCCGTCCTTGTCGTTGGCGAAGCTGTAGATTTCGCCCGACGGCGCCTTGAACAGGCACAGGCCGTAGATGTCTTTGACCGGCGTGGCAATCTCGCCCACGGTTTTCAACACGCCTGTCGCACGATCAATGCTGAACACACTCAGGCTGTTGTGATCGCGATTGCTCGCCACCGCCAGGTCAACGGTGTTCGCCCCCAGAGTAAAACCCGCACGCACGTCGACGTTGTTCAGGCGCCCGACCGGCAAATGCTGCACGCGCTTGCCCTGCACGTCGTACACCTCAAGCCCTTGCTGCTTGTTGGTGCCCAGCACGCGGCTCAACGCCGGCTTTGTGGGGTGAACCCAAATGGCCGGGTCGTCCGCCGCATCGCCCTGACTCATGACGATGTCGGTTTGCACAATGGGTTTAACCACCGGCAATGCGGGCGGCAACTCTACCGGCGTGGCTTTCCAGTCCAGCGTGCCTTCGAACAGGCGACTGCTGGCGCCATCTTGCACCAACAGCTCAAGCCCTTTGGGGGTTTCACGCAGCGCCAGATGCTCAGGCTCTGTGACACCTTTAAGCGTCAAACTGGCAACCGGCGACCATCGCTTGCCTTGTTGTTGATAGAGGTTCAATTGCCCAGCCTTGGGATCAAGCCCAAGCATCCCGCCCGGAACCAGGGCCATGGCTGCGGCGGCTTTCTTCACGTTACCGAACGGCTCAACGATGGCCACCGGCAAACGCGAGGCATCCGCTTCGGCATGTGCCGGGTACGCCCACCAGCCAACATTCTGTTCGTTGACGAACAGTTGCTGCGCAGCATCATCCACCTGGCAAAACGTCGCCTCGGGCGGCAACGGCAGGCTACGCACTCTTTGCGGTGTCGCCAGACGTTTGCTGTCAGCGGCGACCAGCCATTGCTCGCCCTTGCCTTCTTCACCCACCGTAAACAGGTACACATTGCTCGCTTGGTCACGGTACAGGCACACGCCGTTCACCGCATAGTCACGCGTTGGCAGGTACATCGGTGCCTGCCATTCACGGGTTTTCGGGTCAAGGCTGAACAGTGCAACTTGCTGCTTGTTCTTGTCGTGGCTGGCGACCAGTACCTTGTCACCCAGGGCGCGGCTGTCAAGGCCAGAGAACGAGCCCGCCACCTGGCTCAGGGTTTTGCCTTGCGGGTCGAGCAACAGCAGCCCGTCACGCTTGCTGACGGCCAGACGATCGTCGCCTGCCCCAGTTGGCAAGTAGCTCAGCGCCTGCGCCTTGGTCGCGCCCCAGGGTTGCAGGGCTGGAGCATTGATGTCAGCGCCTGCCTTCGCGCCGCCTGCAGCCAGACACACGAGCAAAGGCAACAGCCGGGGTTTGCGTTTAAACATAAAGGTCATGGGTAAACAGTCCATTTAAAGTCAGCACCTGTAGCCGCTGCCGAAGGCTGCGATGGCTGGCATGGCAGCCCTTTGTTTGTCGACTAGAAAACCAAGGTCGTGCGGCCCGTATCGCAGCCTGCGTCAACGGCTACCAGGATTTGTCGTGGGGTCAAAAGTGGGTGAAGGTCAGCCCTACGGAGTAGGTAGGGCCGTACTCTTCGTACTGGTTGTTGTAGCGGCTGTTACCGCTGTAAACGAAGTAGGGCTGATCGGTCAGGTTCTGCGCATCAAAGGTGACTTGCAGGTTTTTGGTCAGCGAGTAACGGGCACTGAAGTCAAGAAACGTCTGAGAGCCGACGTGCGTGTCGTGAGCCTTGTCGTTGATCCCTGAGAGCTCGTAGAGGTAGTCCGACTTGTAGTTGGCTGACAGGCGTAGGCTGAGTTTGTCGTCTTCCCAGCCGAGCATCAGATTGCCGACCATGTCGGATTGGCTCGGCAAGTCGATGTCACGCTTGATCGTGGTTCCGCTGGCAGCGTCGTAGCCTTTGATGCTGGCGTTGGAGCGACTGAACGTGGTGTTCGCGCCTAGAATCACGCCATTCCAGGGCGCTGGCAGCCAATCGAATTTTTGTGAATAGGCCAGTTCCAGGCCGTACAGCTTGGCGCTGTCGCCGTTGGCGTAGGAGTGCGCCTCGGTGAAGTTGCTCCAGACCCCCGTACCGGCCAGGTCATTGTTGTAGACGAAGTTTTTGATGTCTTTATAGAAGAGGAACGCCGACACCGTACCGGCCTGCCCCATGAAGTGCTCAATGCCCAGGTCGAAGTTGCTCGATTCCAGCGGTTTGAGATTCGGGTTGCCGAACTCGGCCACATCATCTTCGATCACAAAACCGGGGGCCAGTTGGCCGAATGTCGGGCGCACCACAGCGTTGGTCCAGGCGGCACGCACTTGGGTGTTTTTCGCCAATTGATAGCGCGCATGCAGCCCCGGCAGCCAGTGGTGATAATCGCGTTTGGTGTCTTGCGACTCGTACGCGCCGTTGCGCACGCCTGTGCCTTTGGCTTCGAACTCCGTGCCCTCGTAACGCAAACCGGCGATAAAGCGCCAATCGTCGATGTCAACGGTGTTCATCATGTAAGCCGAGTTGATGTCTTCACTCATGGTGAAGTCATTGACCCGTGAATCTTGCTCGTTATAGAACTGATCGCGGTTCAAGCCGCCAATCAGGTCCTTGATGGCACCGGCACTGATTCCCGGACCGTAGCGGCCGAGGGAGTAATCCAGATTGCCCTTGTCGAACTGGGTCAGATTAAGCTGCGCATCGCTGAACCCCAACATCGAGAAGTTCTTGTAACTCCACGCCTCGGTGTCGTTGTCTTTGTTGCGACGGCTGACCTTGCCGCCAAATTTGACTTGCGAGGCATACCCTTGCACATCGTAGTCACGCGCCAGGTCGAGGCGAATGTTCTTCTCTGTGTCTTGGGTGTGGTCTTGCTTGACGTCCACTTTGTCGAGCGTGTAATTGGCCGGGTCATAGAAGCCTTCGCCGATGATCGGGCGCGGTTTTTCCGAGTCATAAAAACCGCTGTTCGGGAAGCTCGAACGACTTTTGAAGGTGGCTCCGGCAATCCCCGCCGGGCTGTCTTCGCTGGACTCGCTGTAACCGGCCTGCCCGCTCAAGGTCCAAAGGCCCATGGTGCGCTCGCCACCGAACACGTACGACTGGATGTCCTGGGTTTCTTCGCGCTGCTTGAGTTTACGCTTGCCCTTGGCCTTGCCCAATTCACCTGCGGCTTGCGGGTTGGAAAACTCAACGGCGTCGGCGTTGCGGATTTCGCTGTCCTTGAAACGGCTGTACAGCGAGCGCAGGTAAAGCCTGGTGTCATCGTCTGGCTTGTAATCAACGTTCAGACCGCCGCCCGTGCGTTCACGGCTGATGTCATACACACGCTGTTCAAAGCTGTTGAGTTTAGCGCCGTCGGTAAAGTCCCAGTCACCGGCGGTTTCGACGTTGTCGGAACCGAAATCACGCTTGTTCCAGCTCAGGGCAGCCGCGACACCGAAGTTGTCGATGCCGTCACCCAGACTGAAACGATCACTGATCGCGCCCGAGACCTTAGGGCTGGTCTGATGGGTGTTCTTGTTATAACCGGCCTGGGTGCTACCGGTGTAGAACAGGCCTTCATGGTCGAAGGCCGAGAGGCTTTGCACATCAACCGTGCCGCCCAGCGAGTTGGCGTCCATGTCCGGGGTCAGGGTTTTGATCACCGACAGTGACTGCACCAGCTCGGCCGGCAACACATCCAACGCCACGGCACGGCGTTTGCTTTCGGGGGACGGCACCAGCGTGCCGTTGATGGTCACGCTGTTAAGGTCAGGGCCCAGGCCCCGCACGCTGACGAAACGGCCTTCGCCCTGATCGCGCTCAATGCTGATGCCGGGTAAGCGCTGTACAGCCTCGGCAACGTTGGCGTCCGGTAACTGAGCCACGCCATCGGCGTGCACCACGCTTTCAATGTTGTCCGACTTGCGTTGTTGCTTGAGCGCCTTGTCCAGGCTGACGGCCTGCCCCACCACCTCAACGTGCTCTGCGACCGGCTCAGCAGCGCTCAGGCGCTCGCTGGCAATCGCCATGGCCAATGCACTGAACGTGAAGCCCACCCACTGCGACTTGCTCCGACACGTGTACATGCTTGATCTCCCCCCCAAGTTCCCACAACAGGTCAGGCAAATGGCCCGACAACTTGGAAGCGAACGCTAGGGTTGCTCAATGACAGTGCTGTTACAACGTGCGGCGAACCCCTGGCAAATAGAGGCTTTTGCGGGGTAAACGAGACCTGAATGAGCTGATTTGACCTGCATCATCCTGTGTGGGAGCGGGCTTGTTCGCGATGCAGGCAACTCGTCAGCGCTCTCGCGAACAAGCCCGCTCCCACAGAACGTGTGTTTAGCTATTTATGTTTAAGACACCTGAGCTGATTCGACCCTCACACCCCGTAACATTGCTGTCACAACGCTCTGTTCTGCTGACCAGCATTACGCTTGGGCGGACCCGTCATGACTTGGCTAAACATCCTCAAACACCACCGCTGGAAACTCGGCTTGCTGTTACTGGCAGCCAATAGTGGCTTGCTGCTGAACCTGGCATTCGGCACGCCCAAAGCCTTTCACGAGTGGCAATGGCTGGACATCCTCGGCGAAGGCGGCACCGCACTCTTTGTGTTGCTGTGGCTATTTCTGGTGCTTAAAAGCCGCCCCACGGGCCGGGTCACCAACTACCTGTCGATCGGTCTGGGCTGCATCTTCTTTTCGTGGTGGATGGACGCCCTCGACGAATTTATCCGCCTGCCCAAGCACCTGAGCTGGAATCACTGGCTGGAGTCGGGTCCGATGCCAATCGGCATGATTGTGCTGACCATCGGTCTGTACCACTGGCATCGCGAGCAGCAGGCCATCAATCAGCAAATGGAAAAACGCGAAAAGATTTTTCGTGAGCATCGCCTGTTCGACAAATTGACCCCACTGGGCGGTGCCGACTATCTCAAGCGCCAAGTCAGTGACTGCATGGCGCAAAGCCGCGAGCAGGAACAACCGCTGACGTTGCTGGCGCTGGATATCGACGACTTTTCGCTTATCAATCAACACTACGGCTACGCGGAAGGCGACGCCCTGTTGCAGGCTTTGAGCCAGTTGCTGCTGCTCAACCTGCGTCGCCATGACCTGCTCTGCCGACTGGCCGGCGACCGCTTTGTGGTACTGCTGCCCAACACCGGCGAAAGCCAGGCCCGATTGCTGGCTGTAGAGCTGCAACACGCGGTGCAAAGCCTTGCCCACAAAACCCGGCAACAGGGTGAACGTGTGTGTTTATCCGCCAGCACGGCGGTGGTGATGGCATTCGATCAAGCGCCGGATGAACTGCTCAAACGCCTGAATCTGGCCTTGGCCCGCGCCAAGCCACCCCGGAGTAAACGGGCATGACACGCTGCAGCAGTGGGTACGAGGCGGACACGCGTTTTATACCGGGGCATTACCAACCCGCCACGTTGATTGATCTGGCGTTGTCACGAGACATCGACAGCCATCGACTGCTGCGTGGCACGGGGCTGTTTTACGACGACATCGTGGCCGGCGGCACACGCCTGAGTGCACAGCAGTTCTTCGGCCTGATCGCCAATGCCCAGCGCTTGCTCGACGCCGATGACAGCAGCTTTCTGTTTGGCCAGCGCTTGCTGCCGGGCCACTACGGCCCTGCCAGCCATGCGCTGCAACAGGCGCAGAACCTGCATCAAGCGCTGGAAACTGTCATTCACCACCGGGCTTTGCTCAGCCCCTTGCTGACCCCGCGCCTGCTGCTGGATGACAAATACGCCTACGTGTACTGGCTCGACAGTTGCGGTGCGCAAGAGCAATTACGTTTTGTGCAAGAGGCCAGCATGACCGCCGTCAAGGCCATGAGTCAGCGGCTAAGCGGTGAACGCCTGCCCTGGGAATGTTGCTTGAGTTACCCCGAACCGCGCTATGTGGAGCAGTACTGGGTTCACCTGGGCGAAAACACCCAGTTCGGTTGCCAACTTGACCTGATGCGTTTACCCCGCGAATACCTGACGCAGGCCTGGCCCAATACCTCCGCGATTGCCCGGCAAGTGGCACACCAGCAGGCGCAAAGCCAACTGCACGACCTTGGATTTAGCGCCAGCCTGCTTGACCGGCTCTATGTGCACCTGCGCGATCACGCACAACGCGCGCCGGGCCTTGAAGAAGTGGCGCAGCATTTTTCGATGAGCCAGGCCACCCTCAAGCGCAAACTGAGTAAGCACGGCACCCACTTCCAGGCCCAGCAGGACCAGGCCCGCAAGCATGTGGCGCTGTATCTGTACCAGATCAAGGGCTTGAGCAACGACGCGGTGGCAGAGTATTTAAACTTCAACGACCCGGCCAATTTCCGCCGTGCGCTTAAACGCTGGACCGGATGCACGCCGAACCTGATCCGGCAATTCTTGAGGGCCAGCTCCCACAGAAATTAAGCCAGCGCCCGCAGTCTGGCCAATTCTTCAACACCCAACGGGATACCTGCTTCCAAGGATTTGGCGCGTTCGATAAAGCGCCGATCACCCGGCATGCGTTCGAGGCCCACCGCGTGCATCTGGCGCACCAGTTCGCCACTGCGCTGGGCGAAGCTGTTGCCGCCAGATTTGCTCGGGTCGATGACGATCAACAGTTGGCCCGTCCATGGCGTTTGCGCACCAGGGTGTTTCTTCCAGTCGAATTCGAACGAGAAATTGCCGCCTGTCAGCGCCGCCGCCAGCAGTTCGACCATCATCGACAAGGCCGAACCTTTGTGGCCACCAAACGGCAGCAAGGCGCCACCGTCGAGGATTTCTTTCGGGTTTTCGGTAGGCTCGCCATGTTTGTCGACGCCCATTCCGGCGGGCAATGAATGGCCTTTGCGGGCGGCGATTTGCACGTCGCCGTGGGCAATGGCGCTGGTGGCCAGGTCGAACACAATCGGATTGCCGTCAGCACGCGGCGCAGCAAAAGCAATCGGGTTGGTACCGAACAACGGTTTCTGCGCGCCATGCGGCACCACGCACGTCATGCTGTTGACGACGCTCAAGGCCACCAGGCCTTCTTCAGCAAACGGTTCAACATCGGGCCACAACGCTGCAAAGTGGTGCGAGTTACGAATAGCCAGCACCGCGATCCCGGCACTGCGGGCTTTATGAACCAACAGTTCACGCGCTGCGGCCAGTGCCGGTTGGGCAAAACCATTGGCAGCATCTACGCGGATAAAACCCGACGCGACGTCTTCAACCTGCGGGATGGCCTGACCATCCACCCAGTTGCTCGCCAACGACGCCAGATACCCCGGAATACGGAACACCCCATGGCTGTAGGAACCATCACGCTGAGCCCGGGCGCAGTTGTCGGCCAGTACCTGTGCCACAGCATGGGAGGTGCCATGACGCTCGAAAATCTGTTGCAACAAAGCGCTCAGTTCACTGAGGGACAGCGACTCTGTGGCCGGTGTGGAGGTAACGGGCTGGGACATTATGCGCTCCAATTTAGTTGTTATTGTCGATGTGCAACGGCGAGGCCAACTATCCTGCGATGACAGTTATCTGTCAAATCTTGACTTAATGACAGAAAACATTCACTTTCTGCACTGTGCTGAAACAAGAACAGGAAGCAGCCGTGAGTCCGTCGATTAAACAACGCCTTGAAAGCAGTCTGTCAACCGCCGCGCCTTCGGGTCGGGCGATTGCTACTTACATGCTGGCGAACCTCTACGAACTGCCGTTTCAGACCGCCGCCGATATTGCCGGCAAGCTGGGTGTAAGCGAGTCCAGTGTTGGGCGCTTCTGCCGCTCGCTCGGTTACAGCCACTTCAAAGAACTCAAAAACGATCTCAAAGACGACCTCGGCGATGGCCCGTGGCTGGTCGGTGATCGCCTGCAAGAATTTCGTCAGCAATCGAGCCAAAGCCCGCAGGCCTTGCCGCGCAGTTTTGAGCTGGAAGTCGCCGCCCTGGTCAAGGTGTACGAATACAGCCTGACGCCCGAATGGCAAACCGTCAGTCAGCGCCTGGCCACTCGGCGCAAAGTATGTGTGGCGGGTTTCCAGACCGAGCGCGGGATCGCCGCCTCCATGGTGCATTTGCTGCAATACCTGCGCGATGGCGTGCAATTGGTCGATGGCGCCGCCGGGCATTACGCCGACGTGCTGCTATGCCCCGCGCAAGATTGCGCACTGGTGGTGTTCGAAGCCCGCCGTTATTCGCGCCACGCCCAACAACTGTGCCGCAAGGCTCGTGAAGCAGGCATCCCGGTCACGCTGGTGACCGATACCTTCTGCGACTGGGCCGATTCGTATGCCGATGAAGTGTTTCGCGTACCGACCGAATTCAATCTGTTCTGGGAATCCACCGCAGCCATGCTGTCGCTGGTGCACCTGCTGATCAACGAAGTGTGCAAACAACTGGGGCCTGACGTAGAGAAGCGTCTTGAGGCAACCGCGACCTTACACAATGAGTTCGTGGGTTACACATCCTCACCCGGATCAAAACAATAAAACGAGGTGCTAGATGAACAACGTCCTTCGCTTTGCCAGTGCATGTGCAATGGTTTTCGCTGTCGCGTCCTACGCTCAGGCCGACAAACTGACAATCGCCACGGAAGGCGCCTACCCTCCGTTTAACTACGTTGATTCGGACAATAAGTTGCACGGCTTTGACGTCGACATCACCGAAGAGCTGTGCAAGCGCATGGGGGCAGAATGCACCCTCGTGGCTCAGGACTGGGACGGGATCATCGCGGGCCTGATGGCCAAGAAATATGACGCCATTGTGGCCTCGATGATCGTGAACGAAGAGCGCAAAAAGAAAATCGCGTTCACTAATCATTACTACCGCACTCCACTGTCGATTGCCGTGGCCAAGGACTCTGCGATTACCGATGCGCAGTCCGACTTCAAAGGCAAAACCGTGGGCGCGCAAAGCGCAGCGACCCAAAGTCTGTATGCCGAAGCACATTACAAGGATGCAGATCTCAAGCTCTACCCGACCCTGGACGAAGCCAACAGCGAATTGGCCAATGAACGGGTTGACGTAGTGATCGCCGACAAATTCCCGCTGCTGGAATGGGTCAATAAAACCGGTAAGGACTGCTGCAAAATCATTGGCGATGTCGACGGCACCATGGCGGACGCGGCCATTGCCGTTCGCCAGAACGACAACGCATTACGCGAGCGTTTCAACAAGGCGCTGGACGAAATCGTGGCCGACGGCACCTATAAAAAGATCTCCAGCAAGTACTTCGACTTCGATATTTACTAGAAATGTTTTCGAGCGAAGGTCAGGCAAGGCGAAAACAGGCGAGGAAGCTGAGTTTACGGGTTGTAAATGAGCATTCCGAGCCTGTTTTCAACGCAGCATCACCGAGCGCAGATACATTTCGTACAGAACCTGAGGCGCTCGCCCTCTATTGAGGGCTTCCCTGCCAATGACCCTGCCCTGCGCACGTTGTGTGCGCAGCGGCTGAATTTTGCCTTTTTTTGACCGGGGACTCGAGCATGCTCGACCAACTCTCACTTCTTTCTTTCGCCAGTGGCGGCTGGGGCTCGGCGCTGCTTGCCGGGTCACTGGTGACCATTGCCCTGGCCTTGAGCTGCCTGCCGATCGGCTTGCCACTGGGGTTAGCTGTGGCCGTTGCGGCACGCTCCAAAAACCGCTGGATGCGGGCATGGGCCACGACGTTTTCAACGGTCTTTCGTGGCCTGCCGGAACTGTTGACGCTGCTGATCATTTATTACGGCTGCCAGATCGCGGCGCAAAAGATCTTGGCTCTCATGGGGTATGACGTGCAGTTCACGATCAACACCTTTGTTGCCGCGATGATCGCTTTCAGTCTGGTGTTTGCGGCCTTTTCCAGCGAGATCTGGCTGGGCGCCTTTAAGACCATTCCCAAGGGGCAGTTTGAGGCCGCCTCGGCGTTGGGCCTGTCCCCCTTCACCACCTTTCGCAAAGTGGTGCTGCCACAACTGGCGCGCATCGCGTTGCCCGGCCTGTCGAACAACTGGCTGTCGCTGCTTAAAGACACGTCTCTGGTATCGACCATCGCCCTGGTCGACCTGATGCGCCAAACCAACCTGGCCGTCAGCGTGACCAAGGACCCGATGCTGTTCTACACCGTGGCCTGCTTTATCTACCTGTTTTTCTCTGCGATTTCCGGGCGCTTGTTCGCCTTTCTGGAACGCTACTTCAACCGCCATATACGGAGCGTGCAGCCATGAGCCTGGCGGATCTGCAAAACATGATTCTCAGCCCCGAACTGCTGGAACGCTACGGCCCGCGCTTTATCGACGGGCTGCTGGTAACGGCCAAGCTGGTAGCGATTTCGTTCACCCTCGGCGCACTGCTCGGCCTGCTGATTGCCCTGGGGCGTTTGTCCAGCAACCGCTTCTTGCGCAATGTGACTGGCGCGTACGTGTATTTTTTCCGGGGCTCGCCGCTGCTGGCTCAACTGTTCTTGCTGTATTACGGCCTTGGCTCGTTCAAAAGCTTTTGGCAAGACATCGGTTTGTGGTGGTTTTTCCGCGATGCCTGGCTCTGCACCCTGCTGGCCTTCACCCTGAACACGGCGGCGTATCAGGCTGAAATTCTGCGCGGCAGCATCATGTCTGTGGCTCAAGGCCAGCGTGAAGCGTGCAAGGCCCTGAACCTGTCGCGCTGGACTGCCTTTCGCAAAGTCATTCTGCCGCAATCGCTGCTGGTGGCTATCGGCCCACTGGGCAACGAGCTGATCCTGATGATCAAGGCCAGCGCCATCGCCTCTCTGGTGACTATTTACGATCTGATGGGCGTGACCAAGATGGTGTTCGCCCGCAGCTTCGACTTCCAGGTGTACCTGTGGGCCGCCGTGCTCTATCTGCTGATCGTCGAGATTGTGCGCCGCAGCCTGAAGTTTATCGAAGGCCGCCTCAGCCGCCATTTGCAGTAAGCCCACTTTTTCGGGCTGCGAAACGGCCCTCGGTTTAAGGATTTATTTATGCATTGCGACACTCTCGTTCTGGGAGCCGGCATTGTCGGCGTCAGCACCGCGTTGCAACTTCAGGCCCGCGGACGCAACGTTGTGTTACTCGACCGCGACCAGCCCGGCAGCGGCACCAGCCATGGCAACGCCGGGTTGATCGAGCGCGCCAGCGTTATCCCATACGCGTTCCCGCGTGAACTCTCGCGATTGCTGCGCTACGGGCTTAATCAGCAATCCGATGTGCGCTACAGCCTCAAGCACCTGCCTAAAGCCGGGCCGTGGCTGATGAAGTACTGGCAGCAATCCGGCAGCAAGGGCTTGACCAAAGCCACCCGGGCCATGCTGCCGCTGATTGAAAAATGCGTCAGCGAACACGATCTGCTGGCAGAGCCGGCCGGCATGACCGGATTGATTCAGGACAGCGGCTGGATTGAGGTGTATCGCACTCAGGCTGATTTCGACAAAGCTCAGCGCGATGCGGCAGCTTTGAGCGAGTTCAAGCTCAACTACCGGGTGCTCGACCAACAGCAAGTGCACGCGCTGGAACCGGGCCTGCATGGCGATGTACTGGGGGGCATTCATTGGCTCGACCCAAAGACCGTCAGCGATCCAGGCGGCCTGACCCGCGGTTACGCCGCGCTGTTTATCAAGCGCGGCGGTACCTTTGTGATGGGCGATGCCACTGGCCTGCGGGCGACCGCCGGGCAATGGCAGGTTGAGAGCCAAAAAGGTTTAATCATCGCCAATGAAGCGGTGGTAGCACTCGGCCCGCAAGCACGGGAAATTTTCGAACCGCTGGGGTATCGGATTCCGCTGGCGATCAAACGCGGCTACCACATGCACTACGCCGCCAAAGACGGTCACACCATGCAGCATCCCATTCTCGACTCGATCGGCGGTTATGTGTTGGCGCCGATGGTTGGCGGTATTCGCCTGACCACCGGAATCGAATTCGCTGACAGTGATGACCCGATCAACGAAATCCAGCTGCGCCGCTGCGAAGAACGTGCCCAGCATCTGTACCCGCTGGGTCCGCGCGTCGATGCCGAACCCTGGCTGGGCCGCCGCCCATGCCTGCCCGATATGTGCCCGGTGATTGGCCCGGCCAGTCGCCACAGAGGTTTATGGTTCAACTTTGGCCACGCGCATCACGGCCTGACCCTGGGCCCGGTCAGCGGACGCCTGTTAGCAGAAATGATGACGGGCGAACTCCCGTTCACCGACCCTACGCCCTACAGCGCCGAGCGCTTTTACTGATCTGTGGAGACACACTATGCACGCTCAACCTGCTTACGTTCATAACCCTGTGTCGCCCGTGACAGATACGCGCAAGGTGGTGGTGGACATCGCTGGTCTGAACAAGTACTACAGCGCGTTTCATGTGCTTAAAGGCATCGACCTAAAAGTACGTGAAGGCGAGCGTATCGTGCTGTGCGGCCCGTCTGGCTCGGGTAAGTCGACCTTGATTCGCTGCATTAACCGCCTGGAAATCGCCGAGAAAGGCAGGATTCTGGTCAACAACACCGACCTGTCGCAAGCCACCCGTGAAGCAGCCAAAGTACGCAGCGAAATCGGCATGGTGTTCCAGCATTTCAACCTGTTCCCGCACATGAGCGTGCTCGACAATTGCATCCTCGCCCCCATGTCGGTGCGTGGGCTGGCCCGCAAAAAGGCGGTGGAACTGGCGCAACACTTTTTGGAAAAGGTCGGCATTGCCAGCCAGGCGGACAAATACCCGAGCCAACTGTCAGGCGGCCAGCAGCAGCGCGTGGCCATCGCCCGAGCGTTGTGCATGGAACCCAAAATCATGTTGTTCGATGAGCCGACCTCGGCGCTGGACCCGGAAATGGTCAGCGAAGTGCTGGACGTGATGGTCAAACTGGCCGGCAGCGGCATGACCATGCTCTGCGTCACCCACGAAATGGGCTTTGCTCGCCAGGTGGCGGAGCGGGTGTTGTTTCTGGACGGCGGCATGATCATCGAAGACTCGCCGCCCGAAGATTTCTTCAACGCCCCGAACAGCCCACGCGCCAAAGCGTTTCTAGCGCAGATCGTGCATTGAGTGAATCGTGGGAGCTGTCGCAGGCTGCGATCTTTTTCTATTAAAGATCGCAGCCTGCGCGGATTATTGGCTGGTGACTGCCAACTGTGGATCTTCAACGCTTGTCCCGCGCAGAAACCACAGCACCAGCACGGCAACCATCACGGTCAAAGCGGCCAACCCGCAGAGCAATACTTGAAACGCTTGCAGGTAGGCACCGCTCAACACGCCCAGGTCAATGCCTTGCATCCAGTGTGACGCCTGGGTGATGTCCCCGGCGCCCAGGTATTGCGCGGCGCGCGCACTGGTTGATGGCAAATGGCCTTGAATCAGTAACGCCAGCAACGCACTGACGAGGGCCAGTGAGATGCCTTCACCGGCGACGCGGGTAGTGCCGAAAATACCGGTCGCCATGCCCGCTCGCTCCTTGGGCACAACGCTGATCGACAGCCCGTCCATCAGCCCCCACGGCAGCCCCGTGCCGATGCCAATCACCAGTAATGGCACGATCAGGTCAATCGTCGGCTGGCCAATGCCCACTCGGCTCAGCATCAGCAGGCCCGCTGCGGCGATCAGCAAACCGATAGCCGACAACACCCTGGCCGAGAGCCAGTGCGTCAATACACCTGCCAGATAGGGCACGACCAGCATTGGCGCCGATAAGGCAATCATGATCAGCCCGGTATGGGTTTCGCTGCGACCCTCAATGCCAATCAAGCGCACCGGCAGCAATACCAGCAGCACGACAAAACAAAAGCAGGTCGCAATCGGCAGCAGTTGCACGCCAACAAAACGCGGGTAACGGAACAGGGACAGGTCGAGCATCGGACGCGCTGCCTGCCGTTCAATCCGCACAAATACGGCCACACACACCAGCGCGGCGAGCAGCATGGCGAGCACTGGCGTACTGCTCCAGCCACTGCCGGGGACCAGCAGAATGGCCCAAGTGAAGAGCACCAGTGAGGCCGTGAAGCTCAGCGTGCCCTTCCAGTCCAGCTCACTGGCCTGCGGGTCTTTGGATTCTTGCATCATCGCCATGGACATCAGCAACGCCAGTCCACCGATGAGCGCCCCCGAGACAAACACCGCGCGCCAGCCAAGGTGCTCAATCAATACCCCGGCCAGAATCGGCCCCAGCGCCAGGCCGACCCCAAAACTGGTGCCCAACAGGCTAAAGGCCCGGGTCCGGCTGCGCCCTTCAAAGGTGTTGGCCAGCGTCGCACTCCCGCCCGCTAACGCAGCCGCTGCGGCCATGCCCTGTAGTGCCCGAAGCCCATCGAGCCAAACAATCGTCGGGGCCAGCCCTAAGGCCAGAGAAGCCAGCACAAAGCCACCGACACCAAGCCTGAACATGCGTTTACGCCCATAACGATCTGCCAGTGTGCCTGCGGCCATTAGCAAGCTGCCAAAGCTCAACATAAAGGCGTTGGTGATCCAGGTCATTCCCAGTGGCCCGCTGCCCAGATCGAGGCCAATGGCGGGCGTCGCCAGCGCGCCTGCTGAAAAACTCAGGGGCAGGATCAACGCAGCGGTGCAGACCGCCAGCAATGTCCAGCCTGCGTAACTGCTCGGTGTGGAATGAACACTCATCAATAAGGCTCCAGGGGCAATCGGTGACTGTGCGGTGTGCCGTGAAAGAGGATTGATAGAGGATAAAAGCGATTTATTCGAAGAAAAACAGGTTATAAATCCGCACTCACACGACAAAAATTCCTGAATAGAGGAGTCCCCCATGGAAAGCTTGAGTGGACTGAATGCCTTCGTGATCGCCGCCAAACTGGGCAGTTATGTGGCGGCAGCCGAACGCTTGGGTATTGGCGCCTCGGCGGTGGGCAAGAGCGTGGCCCGCCTGGAGGACGGACTGGGGGTGCGGCTGTTCAATCGCAGCACCCGTCGCCTGAGCCTGACCGAAGAGGGGACGCTGTTTTTTGAGCGTTGCAGCCGAATCATCGATGACCTGGAGGAGGCAGAAGCCGAGTTGACTTCGTCACGCGAGGCGCCGCGTGGCCGTTTGCGCGTAAGCCTGCCGGCGATTGGTTATCGAATGTTGCTACCGATTCTGGGCGACTTCACCCGTCTCTACCCGGAGATCGAACTGGACATGGATTTCAGCGACCGCATGGTCGATGTGATTGGTGAAGGGATGGATGCGGTAATCCGCAGCGGTGACTTTGCCGACTCGCGGCTCAAGAGCAAACCGTTGGGCGCCTTCCACTTTGTGCTGGTCGGTGCACCCGATTACTTCGCTCGGCAGGGCAAACCTTGCGAGCCTCAGGACTTGAAGCAGCATGTGTGCTTGCGCTATCGATTCCCCAGCAACGGCCAGTTGCAGGAATGGGCCTTCACAGGCGGTGCTGACGACAGCCTTTGGAAACGCTCGAGCCCGCTGGTGTTCAACAACCTGGAAGCGCTGATCAGCGCAGCTGTGGGCGGTTTTGGTATCGCTTATGTGCCGGACTTTGCGGTGCGTCAGTTATTACAGAGCAATCAGTTAGTGGCGGTATTGGGCGAGCACATCACAGCCCATGGCCGATTTTCGGTGCTGTGGCCCAGCAGCCGCCATCTGCTGCCTAAATTGCGGGTGTTTGTGGATTTTGTGGCCGAGCACATGACCCTCAGCCCGCCCCGCACTGTGTAGGAGCGAGCTTGCCTCGCGATCTTTTGATCCAGAAGGTCAAACAATCGCGAGGGGTGCCAAGGTTTACAGCTCGGCAGCCAGTCGCGAGCCCTGGTTGATGGCGCGTTTGGCGTCCAGTTCGGCCGCGACGTCGGCGCCGCCAATCAAGTGCACCTTTTGCCCGGCAGCCAGCAATCCGTCTTGCAGTTCGCGCAGCGGGTCTTGACCGGCGCAAATAACGATGTTGTCGACGGGCAGCAACTGCGGCTCGCCTTCGCCAATGCGCACGTGCAATCCATCATTGTCGATGCTCAGGTACTCCACGCTGTTGAGCATTTGCACGTGCTTGTTTTTCAAGCCGGTGCGATGGATCCAGCCGGTGGTTTTGCCCAGACCGTCTCCGACCTTGGTCTTTTTACGCTGCAACAAAAATACCTGCCGTGCTGGCGCATGCACCTGCGGTTTGATTCCGGCCACACCGCCACGGGCTTCGAGGTGGGTATCGATGCCCCACTCGCGCCAGAAGGCTTCGCGGTCCTGGCTGGTGGCCACGCCCTGTTGCACCAGGAACTCGGAGACGTCAAAACCGATGCCCCCCGCACCGATGACTGCGACGCTGTTCCCTACCGGCTTGCGCTCAAGGATCACGTCCAGATAGCTCAGCACTTTAGGGTTGTCGATGCCCGGAATCGCCGGGGTTCGCGGGGCAATACCGGTGGCCAGGATGATTTCGTCAAACTCGCCCGCCACCAGTTGCTGCACGTCCACACGCGTATTGAGTCGCAGCTCCACGCCAGTGGTTTGCAGCTTGCGCTTGAAGTAGCGCAGGGTTTCGAAGAACTCTTCCTTGCCCGGCACGCGCTTGGCCACGTTGAACTGGCCACCAATTTCACTGGCTGAATCAAACAGCGTGACCTGATGCCCACGTTCAGCCGCGACCGTCGCCGCTGACAATCCGGCAGGCCCGGCACCGACCACGGCGATTTTCTTCACTGCGATGGTCGGCAGGTAATTGAGCACGGTTTCATGGCAGGCTCGCGGGTTAACCAGGCAACTGGTCAGTTTGCCGCCAAAGGTGTGGTCAAGGCACGCTTGGTTGCAGCCGATGCAAGTATTGATTTCATCGCTGCGCCCGGCCGCCGCTTTGTTGACGAATTCCGGATCAGCCAGGAACGGCCGTGCCATGGACACCATGTCGGCGTCGCCCTCGGCCAGAATCTGTTCGGCGATTTCCGGGGTGTTGATGCGGTTGGTGGTGATCAACGGTACGTTGACCGAACCGCGCAGCTTGGCGGTGACTTTGCTGAATGCACCGCGTGGCACTTTAGTGGCGATGGTCGGAATGCGCGCTTCGTGCCAGCCAATGCCAGTGTTAATCAGGGTCGCACCGGCCTGCTCCACGGCCTTGGCCAACTGCACGATCTCTTCCCAGACGCTCCCACCCGCCACCAGATCGAGCATCGACAGGCGATAAATAATAATGAAGTTCGGGCCCACCGCTTCACGCACCCGGCGCACGATTTCAATCGGCAGGCGCATACGGTTTTCGTAGCTGCCACCCCAACGGTCGGTGCGATGGTTGGTCTGCACGGCCAGGAACTGGTTAATGAAATAACCTTCGGAGCCCATGATCTCGACGCCGTCATAACCGGCGCTTTGAGACAGTTTGGCGCATGTCACGAAGTCGCTGATTTGCTTCTCGATGCCAGCTTCGTCCAGCTCTTTGGGGGTAAAGGGGTTGATCGGCGCCTGAATCGCGCTAGGTGCCACTTGCCGTGGGCTGTAGGCATAGCGCCCGGCGTGAAGGATCTGCAGGCAGATCTTGCCGCCTGCATCGTGCACGGCACGGGTCACCACTTGGTGTTTTTCCGCTTCTTCAGCCGTGCTCAGTTTGGCGGCCCCGCTGTACACGCCGCCTTCATCGTTGGGCGCAATGCCACCTGTCACCATCAGCCCGACACCGCCTTTCGCCCGTTCGGCAAAATAGGCCGCCATGCGCTCAAAGCCTCCAGGCTGTTCTTCAAGCCCAGTGTGCATAGAACCCATGAGGCAGCGGTTGCGCAAGGTGGTAAAACCCAAATCCAGCGGGGCCATTAAATGCGGGTAGTGAGTGGCGGTCATCAGGATGCTCCGGAACAGGCTAAATCACGGAACGCGAGGTACTCTTTGGCTCCCCGGCGTTTATGTCTGGCACAGTAAAGACACAATCTGACGCACTCAATGACTCAAACTTACAAATTAATAACCTAAATGAGCACCCCCTCTTGGCAAGCCTTGCCCAGCGACCTACCCTAGTCCTCGAATTCTGCCCACGGTTACCGCTTTATTTCTCATGCGTAAATTATTTGGCTGCACCTTACTGATCGCTCTTGTCGCTTCTGCCGCTGGCTACGGGTACTGGGCTGAACAGCGCGAGGTCGGTCACTACCTGTCTGATCTGCGTATCAAACTGGCTGTCAACGATGGCGCTGATCAGGGCCGTGGCAATTTGCTGGGCATCGAACCCGACCTGTCTCCCCGCGACTTCCAAAGCCTGGCGCTGGTGCATCTAAAGCTGTCGGCCTACCTGAACAGCGCCCGCAATGATGGGCTGCTCAACGATAAAACCATCGTGATCCTGCCTGAGCACATCGGCACCTGGCTGATGTTTCGCGGCGAAAAAAACGAGTTGTACCAAGCCGCCAACTTGAATGAAGCCATGCGCATGCTGGCACTGAGCAACCCACTGGCCTTCGCCAATGCCTGGTTGCGGGCAGACGGTGATAACCGGACTAACGATGCTCACCTGCGCATGAAAGCCCGGCACATGGCGAGTGATTATCAAAGCCTGTTTGGCGGGCTGGCCAAAGAGTTCGGGGTGACGCTGGTGGCAGGCAGTATCGCCCTCCCCGACCCGCGCATTGAAAACGGCCAGTTGTTGCCGGGCAACGGGCCGCTGTACAACAGCAGCCTAGTGTTTGGCCACGACGGCGCACTGCTTGGCGCCCCTCAGCGCCAGTTGCTACCCACCTACGAAGAACAAAGCTATATCCAGCCCAGCCCGGACCACCAGTTGAATGTGGTCGATACCCCGGCCGGACGGCTGGGGATTTTGATCGGCAGCGACAGTTGGTACCCCGAGAACTATAAAATCCTGAATGAAAAAGGCGCGCAGTTGATTGCTGTGCCTGCCTTCATCATGGGCAAGAACACATGGGAGCAACCTTGGGGTGGCTACAAAAGCGTTTCAACGCCCAGCGAAATCAGTCTCAAACCCGGTGAAGTCACCGAAGGAGAAGCCTGGCACCGCCTGACACTGATCAGCAGCGCGCCCAGCAGCACTGCCCAAGCGGGTATGACCGTATTCTTGCGCGGCAAGTTCTGGGACAAGCGCAGTGCGGGGCGGGGGTTTATCAGCCGCAACGGCCAAACCAGTGCCGACACCAGCGGCACCGGCGCACAACTGCTGAACGTGTGGCTGTAACGCCGTGAAGCCACTGCCGATGCGTCTGGGCGACCTTTCTGTCGGATTTGTTGAATGCCTGGCGGACGCCGTGCGCAGTTATGGGCAAGATCCCCTGCCCTTGCTTGCTCAATACGGTCTGGACCCGGCCCGACTCGCCCAGCCTTGGGCTCGACTATCGATCCCGCGTTATATGCGCCTGGGGCATGCGGCAATCGCGCTGACGGGTGATTCAGCACTCGGTTTGCGCATGGGCCAGCTCAGTCGCTTGCCGCAGGCGGGGCTGGCAGGTGTCACCGCCGCCCAGGCGCCGACCGTGCGCGAAGCGGCGCGCACGTTAATCCGTTTTGAGCCGCTGTATGGTTCAAACTATCGCGGCCAATCGAGCCTGCACGAAGACGCTCAGGGTGCCTGGCTGCGCTTTTACTCCATCAGCCCGTACAACGCCTACAACCGCTTTGTGGTGGATTCCATCCTTGCTGGCTGGCTGCAACAGTTGTCGTCAGTCGCCGCCCAACCCTTGCGTTGCGAACAGATCGACATCGAGTTCAGCGAGCCTGAGTATGGCCCGCGCTACAACCCGCTGAGCCACACCCCCATCAATTTCCGCGCAGAGACCAACCAGTTGCGTCTGAACCACGCGACGCTGGATCTGCGCAACCCTGTGCATTGCCCCAGCACCTGGGCTTGCCTGCTGCAAGTGTGTGAACGCGAACTGGAACAACTGACCCGCACCCGCAGCCTGCGCGAACGCATTACGCAATTGCTGGGACCTTTGCTCAATGGCGGTCGAGAGCCCGATCTGGAAGAAGTGGCGGCACGTTTGAAGTTGCCGACCTGGACCTTGCGTCGCAAGCTGGCAGAAGAAGGCACGCAGTTTCGCGCGATTCTCAATGACACGCGGCGAGACCTGGCCATGACCTATATCCGTGACACGGAGCTGGCCTTTGGCGAGATTGCCTATTTGTTGGGGTTTGCCTCAGCCGAGGCGTTTCAAAGAGCCTTTAAGCGCTGGAACGATGAGACTCCAGGAGAGTTCCGTCGTCGCCAGCGTCAATTGGCCTGAATCAAAGCTCAGTCGCGTCGTCAGCAGGCTCTAGAGGGTCTAACTCCGAGGCCTGATACTCGAGCAGTTCTTCTTGATAGTCATCCATGGCTGCATCCTCTTTAGGTCTGGTTCGTTCACGTCTTGCCTGATTGGCGCTGGGTATGAGCTTAAGGTGTCCGCATGAAGGTTCAATGACACCGTCAAGGACACGTCCAGCACTGACTTTAAACGTAGCAGACCGCAGAAATTTAGCGCAACCCTTTATTTTGGCGACACAGGCTCTACAACGGCCGGTACAGGGGTAGTTGCCGAGTCAGTCGCCGGTGGTGTGGCCGGCTCTGTCTCAGGCGTGGCGGCCTCCGGTTTTTTCTCGGCGGCGGGCGAGGCGCCAGGCAGTGCCACAGAAGGTGTGCTGGCAGGCGTGGTGACAGCTGGCACCGCAGGCGCAACGGGCGGCACAACGGGCGCCGGGGCCGACTGAACGTCAACCGGCACCAGAGCTGGCGCTTGTGCTGGCGGCACGACCGACTTGGAAGCTTCAGGCTCAATGGCGGCCGGCTCAACGACAGGCGCGGCAGCCGCTGGTGTTACCGGGATTACCGCAGGCGCTGCGTGAGGCTTGGCGGCGGCCGGCTCTGGCACGCCCAGGTCAGCCTTGGGCTTGTCTTCGATATGGGCGTCTTTTTTAACTTCTTTGGGCAAGAACACTTCGACCAGAGAAAAGAAGCGGTCGTAGAACTCGGGGGACGACACTGTTTCGCTGGCCACCTTGACCATTGAATCGTCAGAGGAGCCAATTGGCATCGATACCGACCCCAGCACACCGACCCCCAGGCTTGCCGAGTTATTGACCTTCTTCAGTGCGTAACGGTCCTGTAGTGCGTTGGCAAACATGGTCGCGTGGTGCGCGGATCCGCCGTCATCGGCACACACCACGTTAAAGCTGATCTCCAGATGGCTCTCGCCGGTTTGCTGGAAGCTCTTGTGGCCGCTAATCAGCTTGGGATCATTACTGGTGATGATATAGCCCTGACTGAGCAATGCCCGGCGCGCGGCTTCGCAAGAAGCCTTATCGGTAACCGGGTAGTTACGCGAGAACGTGCCTGAATCGTCGAAGTTCTCATGTTCGTAAATCGCTGTCTTCTTCGATGAACAACCTGCGAGTCCGGCCAGTAAAAGGGCCACTATCACGGTACGCAAGGGGAATGACATGGGCATTGAAAATCCTGAAGAGAACTGAACGGGGCGTATTGTGCATCAGTTCGTGATTTATTCGCGCATCCGGCTCAAAATTCTCTGCACGATCGATACGCTGCATATTTCAGGGATGCCATCGCTGGCAACATTCGAGACGGCGGGAATGTTTTCATCTTTAGGGGGGTGTAGGGCTTACAAATTCGAGGCACAAAAAAAGCGACCCTAGGGCCGCTTTCTTTGTAGCTTCAGAGAGTTCAAGGGCTCTGAGGCAAATATGGCGCAGCGGACGGGACTCGAACCCGCGACCCCCGGCGTGACAGGCCGGTATTCTAACCGACTGAACTACCGCTGCGTATCGCTCGGACTTGCGCCCGTTTGAATCTTTTAAACCTGTGACTGAAGAGCTTCGGTGCCTTTCAATCGCAAGTCAGGCGAGCCTGACTTGTACAAATATGGCGCAGCGGACGGGACTCGAACCCGCGACCCCCGGCGTGACAGGCCGGTATTCTAACCGACTGAACTACCGCTGCGCGTCGGTTGGTTGCTTTGTTAAAAGCGACCTTCTCTTTCGAGAAACTCAAGAAGTGGTGGGTGATGACGGGATCGAACCGCCGACCCTCTGCTTGTAAGGCAGATGCTCTCCCAGCTGAGCTAATCACCCTTTGCTTCGTTGAGGCCGCGAAATTTACGCACCTATCGAAGCTAAGTCAAGGGGATTATTGAGTTTTTTCAAAAACAAAGAAAAACAGCGACCCGCTTCAAGCAACAAGCAAGAACGAAAGCAAACAATGGCCTGATCTTACTTGCCGCTGACAGCTAAAACCTTGCAGTGGCTCTATTCTCCATAAATCATTTTCTTGCTCATGCCACCGTCGACCACAAACTCCTGCCCCGTCACAAATCCGGCATTTCGTGACAGTAGCCAAGCAACCATGGAGGCAACGTCTTCCACGGTGCCGACCCGGCCTGCCGGATGCTGTGCATGATCAGCATCGGTTAACGGCTCTGCACGCCTGACAGAAGGGTCACGGGCATCAATCCAGCCCGGACTCACGGCATTGACCCGAATCTCCGGCCCAAGGCTGATTGCCAGTGCGTGGGTCAGCGCCAGCAAACCTCCCTTGCTCGCCACATAAGCCTCGGTATCGGGCTCTGATTGGTGGGCACGAGTAGAGGCCAGATTGACGATCGAACCGCAATGGGCACGCAAGTAAGGCGCACAGTGCTTGGCCAATAGCATCGGCCCGGTCAGGTTGACCGCCAGCACGCGGTTCCAGTGAGCCAGATCGAGGCTTTCGAGGGTCTTGTTGTGCGGGTCGGCAATCGCGGCATTGCACACCAGGGCGTCCAGTCGACCGAATTGCCCCAGCACTTGTGCCACGCACTGGATCACGTCTGTCTCGACCGACACATCCATGGCCACAAACCAGGCGCTTTCACCCAGCGCCTTGGCCACTTTAGAACCTCGCGCGCGATCAATGTCGGTCAGCACCACTTGCCAGCCTTCGCTGATCAGCCATGCCGCAATTCCCAGACCAATGCCCCGCGCGGCGCCGGTTACCAGCGCCACACGGCCATTGCCTTCAATCGGTGCTTGAGGAGCCCATTCGGTCACAGTGCGGCCAAGCCTCGTGCCAGGTCTGCCTGCAGGTCAGCTACATCTTCCAGACCGACCGCAATGCGGATCAGGCTGTCACGAATACCCGCTGCTTCACGCTCTTGCGGCGCCAGACGACCATGGGAAGTGGTCGCCGGGTGGGTGATGGTGGTTTTGCTGTCACCCAGGTTGGCCGTGATCGAGATCAGGCGCGTGGCATCGATAAAGCGCCAGGCGCCCTCTTTGCCGCCTTTGACTTCAAAACTGACCACTGCACCGAACCCTCTCTGCTGGCGTTGGGCCAAGGCATGCTGAGGATGGCTCTTGAGGCCTGCGTAATGGACTTTTTCGACGCCTTCCTGCTGCTCCAGCCACTCAGCCAGCGCTTGCGCGCTGGCGCAGTGAGCACGCATGCGCAGGTTCAAGGTTTCCAACCCCTTGAGAAAGATCCACGCATTGAACGGGCTCAGGGTCGGCCCGGCCGTACGCAGGAAGCCGACGACTTCTTTCATCTGTTCACTGCGACCGGCAACCACGCCGCCCATGCAGCGACCCTGGCCGTCGATGAACTTGGTGGCCGAGTGCACAACGATGTCGGCACCCAACTTGACCGGCTGCTGCAAAGCGGGGGTGCAGAAGCAGTTGTCGACGACCAGTAGCGCACCTTTGGCGTGGGCAATTTCTGCCAGCGCACTGATGTCTACCAGCTCAGCCAACGGGTTGGACGGAGACTCGACAAACAGCAACTTGGTGTTGGGCTTGATCGCCGCATCCCAGCCCGCCAGTTCGGCCAGGGGGACGTAGTCGACCTCGACACCGAAACGCTTGAAGTACTTTTCAAACAGACTGATGGTCGAACCAAAGACGCTGCGCGAGACCAGAATGTGGTCACCGGCGCTGCACAGGCTCATCACCACCGCCAAAATGGCGGCCATGCCTGTTGCCGTGGCAACGGCCTGCTCTGCCCCTTCCAGTGCCGCGATGCGCTCTTCGAACGCGCGCACGGTAGGGTTGGTGTAACGCGAATAAACGTTGCCTGCCACCTCGCCCGAGAACCGCGCTGCTGCATCGCCAGCCGTGCGGAACACGTAGCTTGAGGTCAGGAACATTGCATCACCGTGTTCGCCCTCTGGCGTACGGTGCTGGCCAGCACGCACAGCCAAGGTGTCGAACGCTACGCCCTCAAGGTCGCTATCCAGCCGACCGGCATCCCAATCCTGACTCATGCTGCCCACTCCTTGCCTTGTATTGATGACGTTGTATCAGCTTGCTTTCGATAAGAACAATGCAAACCGGCCCATCAGGGCCGGTTTGTTGAACGCTTAGTTGTTGTACAGACCTATCGTTGCCCCGACACCTTGAGCAATTACCTTGGAGGCATCATTGCGCGCACGCTCAATGCGATCCAGGTAGTTCTCATCGATGTCGCCCGTCACGTACTTGCCGTCGAACACTGCGCAATCGAACTTCTCGATCTTGATCTTGCCGCCACCGACCGCATCGATCAGGTCTGGCAGGTCCTGGTAGATCAGCCAGTCAGCACCGATCAGGTCAGCCACGTCCTGGGTCGAACGGTTGTGGGCGATCAGTTCGTGAGCGCTTGGCATGTCGATGCCGTACACGTTCGGGTAACGCACAGCCGGGGCTGCCGAGCAGAAGTAAACATTCTTGGCGCCGGCTTCGCGGGCCATTTGAATAATCTGCTTGCAGGTGGTGCCACGTACGATCGAGTCATCGACCAGCATCACGTTCTTGCCCCGGAACTCCAGCTCGATGGCGTTGAGCTTCTGACGCACAGACTTTTTACGTGCAGCCTGGCCCGGCATGATGAAGGTACGGCCGATGTAACGGTTTTTAACAAAGCCTTCGCGGAACTTGACGCCCAAGTGGTTCGCCAGCTCCAGCGCCGCGGTACGACTGGTGTCCGGAATCGGGATGACCACGTCGATGTCGTGATCCGGACGCTCGCGCAGGATCTTGTCGGCGAGTTTCTCGCCCATGCGCAGACGTGCCTTGTAGACCGAAACGCCGTCGATGATCGAGTCCGGGCGCGCCAGGTACACGTGTTCGAAGATACACGGGGTCAGTTGCGGGTTTACCGCGCACTGACGGGTGTGCAGCTTGCCGTCTTCGGTGATGTAAACCGCTTCGCCCGGGGCCAGGTCGCGAATCAGGGTAAAGCCCAGTACGTCGAGCGAAACGCTTTCGGAAGCGATCATGTACTCAACGCCCTCGTCGGTGTGACGCTGACCGAACACGATAGGACGGATGCCGTTCGGATCGCGGAAACCGACGATGCCGTAACCGGTGATCATCGCTACCACGGCATAACCACCACGGCAGCGGTTGTGCACGTCAGTGACCGCGGCAAATACATCTTCCTCGGTCGGCTGCAATTTGCCACGCTGCGCCAATTCATGGGCGAAGACGTTCAGCAGCACTTCCGAGTCAGAGTTGGTGTTGACGTGACGCAAGTCAGATTCGTAAATCTCCTTGGCCAATTGTTCAACGTTGGTCAGGTTGCCGTTGTGCGCCAGGGTAATGCCATACGGCGAGTTGACGTAAAACGGCTGAGCCTCAGCTGAAGTCGAGCTACCAGCAGTCGGGTAGCGCACGTGGCCAATGCCCACGTGTCCGACCAGACGCTGCATGTGACGCTGATGAAACACATCACGCACCAACCCGTTGTCCTTGCGCAGAAATAACCGGCCGTTATGGCTGGTTACAATACCGGCAGCATCCTGGCCGCGGTGCTGGAGGACGGTTAGCGCGTCATACAGCGCCTGATTGACGTTCGACTTACCGACGATACCGACGATGCCACACATGCGACGCAACCCCTACTTAATGGATCTGAACTGAACACCGCTCACTTGGGCTGGGTAGCCGGCAAGAGATGCTCCTTGAACGGAATATCAGCGGGTACGCTGATACCGCTGGCCAACCATTGACTACTCCACCCCAAAATGAGGTTTTTCGACCAATCGGCAACCAATAGAAATTGTGGCATGAGCCTCGACTCCTGCCACCACGAGTCTTGCTGTACCGGCCCGAGGCTCAAGAGCCCGACAGCCACGACCACCAGCAGCGCGCCACGCGCAGCGCCGAAGACCATGCCAAGAAATCGATCGGTCCCGGACAGGCCGGTGACACGAATCAGTTCGCCGATAAGGAAGTTGATCATTGCGCCGACCAGCAAGGTGGCGACAAACATGATGGTGCACCCGGCGATAACACGGGCGGAAGGCGTTTCGATGTATCCGGCGAGGTATTGAGACAGTGAACCGCCGAACATCCAGGCGACGACTCCGGCAATGATCCAGGTGCACAGCGACAGCGCTTCTTTTACGAAGCCGCGCTTTAAGCTGATCAAAGCGGAAATGGCGATAATTGCAACGATCGCCCAGTCAACCCAGGTAAATGGCACAGTTCAGCCTACAGACGGATAAGGCGGCGCATTTTAGCAGAGCGCCACCTCTCAAGTCAGGCGATTTATCAGCGCTTTGGCGATCAGATCTCACCTTTTTATGCGGTTAACCGCGCTCAGGCTGAAAGCGCACCACAAAACCTTTCAGATTCTGCTGTTTATCGAGCACATCACGCAGACGATCGGCCTCGGCACGCTCAAGCAAGGGGCCGACAAAAACTCGATTCATGCCACCCGAAGACCTGACGTAAGCGTTATAGCCTTGATTACGAAGGGTTTTTTGCAAGCTATCAGCGCTGGCGCGATTGGACAGACTCACCAACTGAATCGACCAGCTGATGGGCAAACCGTTGGGGTCTACCCGCTTCTGCGTGGTATCGAGTTTGGCCGGTGCCTGAGCCACAGCTTGTGCCGGAGTCACAGCCGATGGCTTGGCAGCCGCGACTGCAGGCTTGCTCACCACAGGGGCAACAGGCGCTGCGGCCGGCTTGTGTGGTGCAACCACTTCGGGCTCAACCGGTGGCGCCGGTTCTTCAGCAATCGGCTGCGGCTCAGGCACAGGAACAGGCTCGACCTTGACTTCGGGCATCACCGGCATCTGTGGAGCTGTTGGCGCGTCGACCTGAATCTGACGCTCTTCATCCTGGCGCGAAAACAGCATGGGCAGAAAGATCACCGCCAAGGCGATCAACACCAGGGCACCGACCATCCGCTGCTTGAATACCTTATCCAGCAATGCCATTTGCAGACTCCTCCGTGGCACGCCGCTCCAGCCACTCTAGCGCTTGGGCGACACAAAAAAACGATCCAAACAACAGTATTTCATCTTGCGCCGTAGCGCGCTCGCACTGAGCCTCAAGCGCTGCGTCAATGCTGTCGTAAGGGGCAACAGAAGCATCCAGCCCCTGCAACGCGGCCTGCAACTCAGCCACCGGCCGCGTGCGCCCGGTGTTCAGCGGCGCCACAGCCCAGTGATCAACAACGCCGGCCAACGGCGACACCACACCGTCCAGATCCTTATCTGCCAGCAGACCAAACACTGCCAGGCGCTTGCCCGCCACTGGACGCTGCTGCAGACGCTTAAGCAAATATTCGGCTGCATGAGGGTTATGACCCACATCAAGCAGCAAGTTCACAGTTTTGCCGTGCCAGTTGACCTGGCGACGATCCAGGCGACCGGTAATATTGGTCGCCAGCAGCGCCTCGACAATCCGCTCAGGTTGCCATGGCAACTCGGTCAGCGCATAAGCCTGCAGGGCCAGCGCTGCGTTTTCCATCGGCAAACCCAGTAACGGCAGATCACGCAATTCAAGCGCCTGCCCTTTCGCGTCCCGACCCTGCCAATGCCAAACCGAACCAACCACGCTCAGATCGAAATCGCGTCCGCGTACAAAAAGCGGGCAACCCAGCTCTTGAGCCTTGTCGAGCAAAGGCTGGGGCGGATCAAGATCACCACACAGCGCAGGTTTGCCTGCGCGAAAAATTCCGGCCTTTTCATAGGCCACGGACTCACGGGTATTGCCCAGGTATTCCACATGATCCACGCCAATGCTGGTGATCAGCGCCAGATCGGCGTCGACCAGATTGACCGCGTCCAGTCGCCCACCCAAGCCGACTTCCAGCACTACAGCATCGAGCTGGGCACGCTCAAACAGCCAAAAGGCCGCCAGCGTGCCCATTTCAAAGTAAGTCAGGGAGGTATCGCCACGTCCGGCATCCAGGGCCGTGAAAGCCTCGCAGAGCAGCTCGTCCGACACCTGGGCACCGTCGATCTGCACACGCTCGTTGTAGCGCAGCAAGTGCGGCGAGCTGTAAACCCCGACCTTGAGACCCTGCGCCCGCAGCATTGATGCTACAAACGCGCAGGTCGAGCCCTTGCCGTTGGTGCCAGTGACCGTCACCACCCGAGGCGCGGGCTTTTGCAAGCCCATGCGGTTCGTTACCTCTCGTGCGCGGTCCAGCCCCATGTCGATGGCGGATGGATGCAACTGCTCAAGATAGGCGAGCCACTCGCCAAGGGTGCGCTGGGTCATAGGTTCACAGGGGCCGGTGGAACAACAATAGCTTCAACAGGCGCTGCGACAAATACAGGTGTCGGCAAGCCCATCATTTGTGCAAGCAGGTTACCCAAACGGGGACGCAGCTCCTGACGGGAGATGATCAGGTCGATGGCGCCATGTTCCAGCAGGAACTCGCTGCGCTGGAAGCCTTCCGGCAGTTTTTCACGAACGGTCTGCTCGATAACACGCGGACCGGCGAAGCCGATCAGCGCCTTTGGCTCAGCCACGATCACATCGCCCAGCATTGCCAGACTGGCCGAAACGCCGCCGTATACCGGATCGGTCAACACCGAGATAAATGGAATGCCTTCTTCACGCAGACGCGCCAACACGGCAGAGGTCTTGGCCATTTGCATCAGCGAGATCAGCGCTTCTTGCATGCGGGCACCGCCAGAAGCGGCAAAGCAGACCATCGGGCAGCGGTTTTCGAGGGCGTAGTTGGCGGCACGTACAAAACGCTCTCCCACGATGGCCCCCATCGATCCACCCATGAAGGAGAACTCGAACGCCGAGACCACAACCGGCATACCCAACAGGGTGCCGCTCATGGAAACCAGCGCGTCTTTCTCGCCGGTTTGCTTTTGCGCGCCGACCAGTCGGTCCTTGTACTTTTTGCTGTCGCGGAATTTAAGACGGTCAACAGGCTCCAGATCAGCGCCCAACTCGTTGCGGCCGTCAACATCCAGAAAGATATTGATGCGGGCACGTGCGCCAATGCGCATGTGGTGATTGCACTTGGGGCAAACGTCCAGGGTCTTTTCCAGCTCTGGACGATAAAGCACAGCGTCGCAAGACGGGCATTTGTGCCACAGGCCTTCAGGTACCGAACTCTTTTTGACCTCGGAACGCATGATCGAAGGAATCAGTTTGTCTACCAACCAGTTGCTCATGCTTTCTTTCTCCAGTACCGGTGACCTGAACACTGACGTTCAGGCCCCGTGTATGCCCTTGAGCTAAATTCATTAGGTGTGCGGCGATGATTGGGGGAAATAGCGGTCAGCACAGGGCAAACCAGCGTAATTCCCGAAACCCTCAGCCTTCCTGACAACACGCTGCAAAGCGATTGCCGCTTTAATTTCTGCCCGTCAAACCACCGGGCCCGCCTGCTTCACACAGCGGTAATGATGGACGGCGGCAGGCTGCCAACCGTCACATCCAGCATCAGCTTGTTGCGCGTACTGCCTCCAAAAAGGCCTGGATCTTATCGTGATCCTTGATGCCTTTGCTCTTTTCCACGCCGCCACTCACATCCACGGCATAAGGCCGCACCTGAGCAATGGCTTGCGCCACGTTCTGCACGCCCAAGCCGCCGGCCAAAATAATGGGCTTGCTAAGGCCCCGAGGTATCAATGACCAGTCAAATGCCTGGCCAGTTCCGCCGGGTACGCCTTCAACGTAGGTATCGAGCAAGATTCCGCTCGCACTGGCATAGGCGTCACAGGCTGCTGCAATGTCATCCCCCGCCTTTACCCGCAGCGCCTTGATGTAGGGCCGGTGATAACCCTCGCATTGCTCCGGGGTTTCATCGCCGTGAAACTGCAACAAGTCGAGCGGTACCGCGTCCAGCGTTTCATTGAGTTCGCAGGCACTGGCATTCACAAACAGGCCAACAGTGGTCACAAACGGCGGTAAGGCCGCAATGATTGCGCGTGCCTGCTGGGCTGTCACTGCGCGCGGGCTCTTTGCATAAAACACAAAGCCAATCGCATCCGCTCCGGCGGCTACAGCTGCCAGTGCATCATTTATGCAGGTAATACCGCAGATCTTGCTGCGAACGGCAGACATGTCAACTACACCCCAAGGCTTAAGCGTGAAAGTCCCGGATGGTAACAAATGCTTATCCGGGCGTCAGCCGTCGAGTTCGCTAAAACCTGTCAAGAAATGTGGCCCGATATAGCGTTGCGGCAACGCAAACTCGTCGCGGTACTCCACCTGCACCAGATACAAGCCATAGGGATGCGCGGTCACGCCCCCAGAGCGGCGCTCACGGCTTTCCAGCACTTCCTTGATCCATTCAACTGGACGCTCGCCGGAGCCGATGGTCATCAGCACCCCGGCGATGTTGCGCACCATGTGATGCAAAAACGCACTGGCGCGAATATCCAGCACGATCATCTGACCATGGCGTGTGACGCGCAGGTGGTGCATTTCCTTGATCGGAGATTTGGCCTGGCATTGCCCGGCCCGGAACGCGCTGAAGTCATGTATACCCAGCAAATACTGGGCGGCCTCAGCCATGCGTTCGACGTCGAGCGGGCGATGGTTCCAGGTAATTTCCTGATTGAGGTGAGCCGGTCGAATCGGATCGTTATAGATCACATAGCGATAACGTCGGGCGATGGCTTTGAAGCGCGCATGAAAATCCGCAGGCATGACCTTGGCCCACGTCACACTGACGTCGTGGGGCAAATTAATATTAGCGCCCATGACCCAGGCTTTGAGCGAGCGCTCGGCCTGCGTATCAAAGTGCACCACTTGTCCGCAGGCGTGCACGCCGGCGTCAGTACGCCCGGCGCACATCAATGAAACCGGCGAATCAGCCACTTTTGAAAGTGCGTTCTCCAGCGTTTCCTGAACAGTCAGCACGCCATTGGCCTGACGTTGCCAGCCGCTGTAGCGAGAACCTTTGTATTCCACGCCCAGCGCGATTCGGAAAAAGCCTTCTGCGGCCATTTCGGCTGCGGGGTTATCTATATTTGCCAAGGAGTTACAGCCTGCTGATAAACGCAAAGGCGCCCATTATAAGGCGCACCGGCCAAGACGCCACGAATCAAATTGCAGGCGCGAACTTGCTCGCGATTATTTGCTCTTTAAATGATCGCGAGCGAGCCCGCTCCTGCAAACACAAGGCATGAAACAACAACGGCAGCCTGTAAGGCTGCCGTTGGGTGTCGCAGGTTTGTGTCACGCCAGGCGCGTTATCATTTCCAGGGCTTCAGCCTGCTGCTCCGGACTGCCCTCCCCCATGACCTCGGTCAGGATATCGCGAGCACCTTCGTCGTCGCCCATGTCGATGTAGGCCTGGGCCAGGTCGAGCTTGGTCGCGGCTTCGTCAGCCCCTGACAGGAAGTCGAACTCAGGCTCTTCGTCTGCGCCCGCAAAAGGTTCGGCCATGGCAGGCTCTTCAAGGCTTTGCGACAAGCGCTGCAACTCGGCATTGACCTTGTCCAGCTCTGCCGAAAAACTGTCGGAAGCCTCAGGGACAGAGGCCTCTTGCGCCAGCGACAAGTCAAAGTCGGCTGGCAAGCCCAGGTCAAAATCAGACGCCTCTTCAAGCGCAGCCTGCGTTTGAGCTTGCTGTTCAAGCACCGCTTCAAAGCTTTGTTCATTGTCGCGTGCCAGCTTGTCGACGCTCTGCTCAGGCGACACCACGGACGGTGACGCCGCTTCGAGATCATCAAGGCTCAGATCAAAATCGTGATCCAACTCTTCAACCACAGGCGTAACCACCGGGTCCGGCTTCGCTTCGGGCTGCGGCGTGACCACACGATCGTCACGCATCATTTCCTTGACGAAATCAGCCTGCAATTGAGAAGCCACCGCGGCGGTCACGATCCCGGCTGCAACCGCCACCATGCCCGGATAACGAAGCTTGAGTTGCGCCACCTCGGCGTGGTTTTTGCCATTGGCGACCAGTTGGCGCTCTTGAGCGATAAAGGCATCGCGCTCACCCAGTTCGCCATACACCTGCATCAACTTGAGACGCAGGTCACTGCGCTGCGGCGATTGCCTGACCGCCCCCTCAAGCAATCCGGCCGCTTCATGCCATTGCTGCTGCTCGATCAGTTGTTCGGCTTCAACCAGCACTTCTGCGCCAGACCTGGCCACCGAGACAGGGGCTGGCGGGGCAACCAACGGCGCCGGAGTTGGAGCGGTGTCGAGCTTGACACTCGGCGGCGGGACTTCAAGGCCCTCAAAGCTGCTGTCCGGCATGTCCAGGTCAACCGAAAACTCTGGCTCTTCTTCAAGCGCTCGCGCCATGCGCGCGTGTCGCTCAGCCGCTTGCTGCGCCTTGCGCCGACGAAGCAGCAGCAACAGAAGCAACAGTAACAAGACCGCAGCACCGCCCACCAACGCGGCCATAAGCGGAGTACCCAGCAAGTCCTGAATTTTGCGCTCGTCACTTGGCGTTGCGCCGCCTTCAGGTGTCGGCGCAACGGCTGTGGCCGGCGCCCCTTCGACTGCCGGGGCAATATCGGCTTCCGGCGAATCAGCGGCCTCACTCGCCAATTGCGCTGGCAGCACGGCGGCCGGTTCACCCGGCACCGAAACATCGCCCTGCAACTTGGCCAACTGGTTGTTTTTCAATTCAATCAGGCGTTGCAACTTGTCGACCTGGCTTTGCAGGTCTTGTACACGGCTTTGCAGCTCGGCACTTTCACGACGGCTGGTGTCCAGGCTTTCCTGGGTCATGGCCAACTTGTCATTGAGGTTCTTCGCATCCCCACCAGCCCCTATACCCGCCGTCCCTGCCACCAGGCTCAGACCATCCGCGGCCACAGGTTTTGCCTGGGTCACGGTGGCCGGCTTACGGTTACTGGCATCCAGCTGTTGAGCCCGCGGTGTGGTGCGACGGCCACTGCGCCAGTCAGCATTCTGCGCTGCAACCTCAGACACAGCCTTGGCCTGAGACAACTCGACACTCTGGGCAGCGTCGGGCAAGCGCAGCACTTTGCCGGTTTTCAGACGGTTGATGTTGCCATCGATAAAGGCATCAGGGTTAAGGGCTTGAATCGCCAGCATGGTCTGTTGGACCGAACCGCCGTTACGCGCCTTCGCGGCGATTTCCCACAAGGTGTCACGGGACGTGGTGGTGTGTTGCGCCGCAGCACTGGCACCCGTCGTCGCAGCAGCGGTTGCAGTGGGCGCCGAAGCCGCCGCTGCGGTTTGTGGCGAAAACTTGGCCGGGTCCAGCAGTACGCTGTAGTCGCGCATCAAGCGGCCATTGGGCCACATCACTTGCACCAGAAACTTTACGAAAGGCTCAGTCAGCGGCTGGCTGGAGGTCACGCGCAGCACGCTCTTGCCATTGGCATTGATCACCGGGGTAAATCGCAAATCATTGAGGTAGGCCGGACGCGGCACCCCGGCCTTGTTGAATTCGTCCGCCGGGGCCAGGCTCGGCACCACTTCAGCGGCACTCAGATCCTTGACATCCAGCAATTCGATTTCAGCCAGCAGTGGCTGGTTCTGAGTCGACTTCAGGGTCAGCTCTCCGAGCCCAAGCGCCTGCGCCATACCGGATGACAGCGCCGAAGCGGCGGCTATTGCTAACACTAATTTGCGAACCTGAACCATAGCCTCTTCCTTATGGGTACAGACCTCGTCCTACGAGATCTGTAGAGCTGCTGCCTGATGACAGGTCCGGGGTTTTTTACCCCCCCGACACGCTGCCTCATTAAATCTGTAAGCCCTGACAGCAGCTTGACTGCGACGCCGGCTCTGGAATCCTGCTAAAAATTGACGCCAAGTATCTTTTACAGCGGGTCTTTTATCAACAACTCAGCCAGTTGCACGGCATTCAGCGCGGCACCTTTGCGCACATTATCTGACGTCAGCCACAGATTAAGTTCTCGGGTGTCATCCACACCGTGACGCACTCGGCCGACATACACCACGTCCTGACCGACTGCATCCCCTACCGCAGTAGGATAGTCGCCCGCCTCAACCAGTTCGATTCCGTCGCCTGCTTCAAGCGCCGCATTCACTGCATTCAGGTCGACGGGCGCAGCCAGTTGCACCGATACACTATAGCTATCGCCAAAAAACACCGGAGCTTGAACGCAGGTCACCGATACCTTCAAGCCAGGCATGCCCAATACTTCGCGCAGCTCTGTGACCAAGCGTTTTTCCAACGGCACATGACCTTGCGTATCCGGCTTGCCAACCTGTGCCAGCACGTTAAAGGCCATCTGGCGATCAAAGAAACGGGTCTCCAGCGGGTGCAGATTCAACAGTGCGGTGGTTTGACGGGCCAATTCGGACACTGCCTCGCGCCCCTGAGCCGAGACCGCCAGACACGCCGTTACCGTAACCCGCTGCATATCGACCAGGCCGCGCAAGGGCGCCAACACCACGGCCAGGGCGGTAGCAGAAGGGCTTGGACTGCTGATTTGTATCGGCTTTTGCAAACCGTGCAAAATCTGCGGGTTGGACTCAGGCACCACCTGTGGCGCCTGCACCGAAGGCAGGGCGCCCGATAAGTCGATCACCATGCAGCCAGCGGCATTGGCTTTGGCCGCAAAGCTCAAGGACACTGCAGGTCCCGCCGCAAAAAAGACTAATTTGACCTTGCTGAAGTCGAACTCGTCGACCTCACGCACTCTGACGTTTTTACCTCGAAATGGCACTGAACTGCCGGCCGACTCAATGCTGGCCAGCAAATGCAGGTTGGCAACCGGGAAGTCGCGCTCTTCAAGGATTTGCACAATAGTTTCGCCGACAGTGCCGGTGGCGCCGACGACGGCGATATCAAAGGACTGGTTCATGTGTCTGCCTCAGGCGAAACGTGGGGAGGCGCACTTTAACTGCCCGGGGTGAACCAGGCAATTAAAGCACTGTGTAGGGTGACGCTATCAGCCTTACAACGGCTTAGCTGTCATAGGTTGCGGTGTATTAATGCCGATCAAGGGGCAGGAACCAGCGCTGTGCCAGATCTTTTCCGATCACGCCATGGTGAACGTTGACAGCAGCATCAGGACTTTTCGCTTTGTTGAGCAACGAGTAATAGCTTTCTCTGCGCTGGGATGGGAGCTTCAAGTGAGCCATGCCATAGTTTTCCTTTGCCGTATTGACCGCAGCGTAGTGAAAGTGAGCGTACCAAAGCGGGCGACCATCCTTGCTATTGATCACGTACTCCTGAATGAAATCCCCACGCACGCCCGTAAGTTTTATACGGTCACCAAGGCTGGCTATCTGCACAAGGTCTTGGTCGAGCAGATAGTGGAGATTGCCGTGAGTCGGCGGCAACTCAAGACTTAACTGGATACGCAACTCTTTGCCTTTTTCGGTTAGCCGCGTTGCGCCACTGCGCAGGTTGTCTGCCAGAATCAGATCCGCTTGCACAACCGCATCCAGAGGCTGTGCGTCCATGGCCTTGCTGAACTCTACTGCCAACTGAGTCAGGCGCTGCGCCTCGTGTTGAAGCACCTCTTCAACTTCCTGCGGGTATCTGGAAATCTTTTTATATTCTTCTGCCTTGCGCAGATGCTTACCAAGATCGGCGTAGCGTTTGCGAGCATCACCCTTGATAGTACTGAACGGCCGTGTAGTAACAGGTGCTTTGGGGGTAACGACTTTTATCTCGTCCCATACTTCATCGTGATTTGAATAAGTACCGAGTAGCTGATCGTTCTCCTCAGACCGCACTTCAACCACTTCAATCGGCCACTCCCCCCCTGCAGGTATTACCTTGCCAATCAACCGGCCGCTATTGCGGGTTTTAATAACTCGTTTTCGTGCATGCGATGCTGGCGCACGGCGGGGCGTGGGCGGTAACTCAAAGCCCTTTGCACCTGGCTTTATCTCGGCAGCCATTTTCTTAATGACATCTTGGTAAAGCCCATCCAACAGGCTGATGATTTTGTTGAAAGAGACGCTGTCCAACTCATCTGCGTTAACAATACCCAAGCCTCGCAAGGCATCCAGCGATTGGGCATAAGAATCCACCAGACTGGTCAATACCTCCAGGCTTTCACCGCTACTGAAATCAAAGGTATTGAGTTCTGCATGGGTACTAATCAGTTTTCTCACCGGTTCGACGCGAGACGCCACAATGTCCACCAGTTTGGGATTACTGTGCCAGTCCTTTACGCTGGGCTTTATCAGCCAACTTAAGTACGAGTTTTTAATGGGGACATCAAAAAAGTTTACGTTAACCTTCTCAAGGCTGACTTTTTCGAGGGAACCCTCATACCTCAACATACCCGTCTGGTCCAGAAGATCCAGATAGCGTGTCCTGAGTTCAAGCGTAGCAATCATCTTTTCATAAATGTCTATGTAAGCCTTCATGACCAGATCGAACCGTAGATGACTATCGTCAGCGCCCACTTCAAACGCTCTGAAAGGCACACCCTTTAAGTCATGGTCATAAATAGCCAAGAGATGGTTGCACTCAGTGGCCAAGGCTAATATCCGGCCATCAATGTCGTATTTCTTCACATCCGGGAACAAACTTTTAAATTCGTCGAGATTCTTCAGCAGAAGGAGGTATGAATCGATCAACTCCTGAGTGGCGCTCTCAGCTTTACGGCGATACACGCTACGTTGTTCTTCGGAAAAACGCGGGTCTTTTTCGGCGCGCTCCATCACGGATATCGACACTTGAAAAGCTGCATTCATCTTAGGTGTTTGCGCATTGAGATTTACCCACTGGTCTCGCATCTCGTCTCTTCGCGCCTCTTTATTCTTGCGCAAAGCCTCTACTCGAGCATTAGGCATGCCGCCCAATAAACGCAGACGCAGATCCAATGACCATCGACCGTCCCCGCTGGACTTCAAATAGGGACCAAAATGCTTGCTGTCAGAGGGGTCAACAATCACGACGCCTTCGGGCTCCACACTGACCTGATACAGCGTGTCCTCAAGCAAGGCATGCCATTTATTGTTAATCATATAAAGCCCCTTGCGAGGCCTGTCAGCACCTGGATTGTGCAAGATAGGCGGCGGCATTGAGCCGGGCTTCTTTACCTCAAAATGGGACAGCAACTTTCTTTGACTGGGCGACAACCGATTTTGGGAACTGGCAAAACTGAAGTCCAGAGGCGTGCTCTGTATATCGGGCAACTCACCTGATAAGGCAACAGCTCCCGCGCTCACCTGCGGCGAGGGTAGCTCTGGCCACCGCCCAACAGTGCGCTCAGGTGCACGAGGTTTCACAACCTGCTCCCTGATACCATCGGCCAACGGCAGACGCGCTGGAACCGACGCAGGGGGTGGGAACAGCACAATGGCCAGATTAAGCAATAGGTCGACCAATCCGAGCTCGCGAGTGATCGGGTCTTCACTGTTGAGTGCCGGAATGTCCTTGAGGGCCGCCAGCAACATGATTGATAGCCCTACAGTGATCAGGGTGGGAGCACTCAAAAAAGGCAGCAGTACGAGGTTGAATATCAGGTTGGTTCGTTCCAGTAACACACCCCATCGACTCTCGGTGTTGGATACGGAGTCTCTTTCGGCCTGACTCACCAGCGCACTTGCATTGCTGAGATAGAGAAACTGCAATAACTTGCCGTTATGCAAATATTGCAACAACTCGTCGCTGGCGCTATCGACGGACAGCGTGGCAGGTAGCGGCACTTCGATAGGCGCGAACTCGCTGCCCAGTCCAAAACGCACGTAATGGGGTTCCTGAAAACCGCCATTGTCGTATATCGGGCGGGCGACATTGTGCAACCAGACCAGCACACTGGTTTGCAGTTCTCCCGGCCGGGCAATAGCCTCCAGGAGTGCGGCACGAGTAGGAAACTCAAGCAGCGATTCATGGTAGAACGGTCGGTATAGCAGGTGGGGGCCGACACTCACATCAGCGTGTTCAATGATGAACATATTGTTGACCACATCCGGGGCTGCGCCAGCCTTTCGGACCATTGCCAGATGCCGAATGACCACCGGCGCACCATCGACCTGGCGGTCGTCAGCATTGCTCTGCAACAAGGCCGCAACGTAGCGAGCACCGCGTGAGGTAAGGCCGTTCTCTTTCTTGAGACTGAGTTCCAGCGCCTGCAAGGGCAAATACGCTCTGATTTGGTCTGCGAACAGTTGTTCACGCTTGTGCGCATCACTCGTACCGCCCAGCAGTAAGCTCTGGAGTCTCTCTGGATATACCTTGCCGATGTCCACCCGTTCAATCAGACCATTGCTGCTGATGAGGTACTCGGGCGTCAGCCAAACCGGCAATGCCAACCCGTGTAAATGCTTGAGGCTCAACACTCCCTGGGGCCGCCCCACCAGATTTTTCAGTGCCAGATCGGTCAGGCTCATGGTCACCTCTTCGGTGACGGGGATCGTATTGGGGTAGCCAGCTGCGGAAAAAAATGTCAACTCTACATGGTCAGGGTTAAACGCTTCGACAGAGACATGACGGGTCGAATCAGGTTCCAGACGCTTCTGGTCAAGCTGCATTTGCTGCGTCAAGACATCGACAGCGAATGAGCGAATATCTGCAATATCACTCAGAAAGGTACGCCCTTGGCTGCTTTTCTTGGCGCGAGCCAGGGCCAAGCTGCATTGTCGGTACTGCGACTGTTCAGCGACAGAAGCCTGCCTCAGCCACTCCGGCAAATGAGCTCTAAGAGTACTGACGACAGGCCCCTCTGTCGCAGACGCTGTCAGCATGTACTGCGCGGGGTCACTGAGGGTAAGGCACACAGTTTGCAGTGCCTCAACGCCTACGCGCGCAGGCAATTTCAGTGCACCTAGGCTCTCCAGTTGCCTACCCAGTATGAGCGCGGCTTGAATATCGAAAACATTGCCCTCGATTTCGTAACGCTTGATACGGATTTCATCAGTCAAATAGGCTGCGCCCATGCGCTGCACGCCGTAATCGATGACCGCATCGACGGTAGGAAAAGACTTGATAGTGCCATTGGGCCGACACAAAAGAATCAGGTTGGCGCGCACCAGCACGATGGATGAACTCAGTCGTGTACTTCTGACTTGCGCACCAATGAGTGTGGATTCCAGGCAATAAACCTGTGCGCAGTTTTCACCGTATTGTATTTTTCGCGTTTCTTGATCAGGGCATAGGATCACTTGGCTCACGGTTTCACGAGCCAAGTCACTCAGATCCTCTTGGCGGATCAAACCCATGCTCAGTGTGTCCTTGAGCACGTCACTGAACCAGCGCCAGCGGCTGACACCCGTATCTGCCTGGCCGGACCAATATTCAACCAGCGCATTTTGAAAACCGATGGGCACCGTCCAGGCCAAGTTCCTTACCAGGGTATCAATGACCTTCATATCCAGCAGATCAGGCTCCAGCCAATTGGGCGCGTCATCGCTTAAATAGTAGGACTGACCATTGATCATCTCAACGTTCAATGCATTGCCGTTGGCCAGATAATCCATGACCCGAGCCACGAATGGCTGCAATTCCCAGCCACCGCCAGCCCGTGGCACGGCCAGTCGAGTGCGCGCCAAGTCAATCTTTAGGGTGGGGTATTTTTGGGATAAAGCCGCAGCAAGCATCTGCCGAGTGACACTCTCCAAGGTCGGGCGACCGGCAAACTGTGCCCTGACAGCATTTACCGTTACAGCGAATTGCAGAGGGGAAGTGGGAGTTGACATAAATAGTCCTCGTTAAATGGTAATCGTGTGGTCGATCACGCATTTACGCTCGGACACTGCAAGGTAAGGTGTTAGATGGATATATCAGTCATGGCAAGGATGAGAACGCATGTGTAGCGATGCAGCGGCACGCATAAAAAAACCGTGTTTCTTTGCAGAAAACACGGTTTTTGTATTGCTTGAGCGAATCAACGCTCCAGCAGAATCCGCAGCATGCGGCGCAACGGTTCAGCAGCGCCCCACAACAACTGGTCGCCCACGGTAAAGGCACCGAGGAACTGCGAACCCATGTTCAACTTGCGTAGACGGCCAACCGGCACGTTCAAGGTGCCCGTCACTTTGGTCGGACTCAACTCTTGCATGCTGATGTCTCGATGGTTTGGCACCAGCTTGACCCAAGGGTTGTGCTGGCTGATCAGGCCTTCGATGTCAGCGATCGGCACATCTTTGTTCAGCTTGATGGTCAGCGCCTGACTGTGGCAACGCATCGCACCGATACGCACGCAGATACCGTCCACCGGAACCGGGTTCTTGAAGCGACCCAGAATCTTGTTGGTTTCGGCTTGTGCTTTCCATTCTTCGCGGCTTTGACCGTTTGGCAGCTCTTTGTCGATCCACGGGATCAAGCTGCCGGCCAATGGCACGCCAAAGTTTTCAGTCGGGTAAGCGTCGCTGCGCATGGCGTCGGCCACACGCCGGTCGATGTCGAGGATCGCACTGGCCGGATCGGCCAGTTGATCGGCAACCGCGGCGTGGGTCGCGCCCATTTGCTTGATCAGTTCACGCATGTTCTGCGCACCGGCGCCCGAGGCCGCCTGATACGTCATGGCGCTCATCCACTCCACCAGGCCGGCCTCAAACAAGCCACCCAGGCCCATCAGCATCAGGCTGACAGTGCAGTTACCACCGATATAATTCTTGGTGCCCGCGTCCAACTGCTGGTCGATCACCTTGCGGTTGACCGGATCCAGAATAATGACCGAGTCATCCTGCATGCGCAGGCTCGACGCTGCATCAATCCAGTAACCTTGCCAGCCCGCCTCACGCAGCTTCGGGAACACCTCGGTGGTGTAGTCGCCGCCTTGGCAAGTCAGGATCACATCGAGGGTCTTTAACTCTTCAATGTTGTAAGCATCCTTGAGCGGGGCAATATCTTTGCCCACGGACGGACCTTGCCCACCGACATTGGAGGTAGTGAAAAACACCGGCTCAATAAGATCGAAATCCTGCTCTTCCAGCATCCGCTGCATGAGCACGGAACCAACCATACCGCGCCAACCGACCAGACCTACACGTTTCATCGCAACTACACCTTTAACAAAAAGTGGGGTCGTTACTTCCACCAACAGGAAGTAACGGGCCCGAGAGATTACAGATTCTGTAGCGCCGCGACTACTGCGTCACCCATTTCCTGTGTGCCAACCTTGGTGCAACCCGTCGACCAGATATCGCCGGTGCGCAGTCCCTGGTCCAAAACCAGGCTGACGGCCTTCTCGATGGCGTCAGCGCCAGCCTGCTGATTGAAGCTGTAACGCAGCATCATCGAGACCGACAAAATGGTTGCCAGCGGGTTGGCAATGCCCTGCCCTGCGATGTCCGGCGCCGAACCGTGGCACGGCTCGTACATGCCTTTGTTGTGGGTGTCCAGGGACGCCGACGGCAGCATGCCGATGGAACCGGTGAGCATCGAGGCCTGGTCGGACAGGATGTCGCCGAACATGTTGTCGGTCACGATCACGTCGAACTGCTTGGGTGCGCGCACCAGTTGCATGGCCGCGTTGTCAACATACATGTGGCTCAGTTCAACGTCAGGGTAGTCCTTGGCCACTTGCTCAACCACTTCGCGCCACAGCTGGCTGGAGGCCAATACGTTGGCTTTGTCGACCGAGCACAGTTTTTTGCCACGTACACGGGCCATGTCGAAACCGACACGGGCAATGCGACGGATTTCGCTCTCACTGTAAGGCAGCGTGTCGAATGCCTGGCGCTCGCCGTTTTCCAGCTCACGGGTGCCGCGTGGCGAGCCGAAATAGATACCGCCGGTCAATTCACGAACGATCAGAATGTCCAGGCCCGACACGATTTCCGGTTTGAGGCTCGACGCTGCAGCCAGTTGCGGGTACAGGATCGCCGGACGCAGATTGCCAAACAGGCCCAGTTGCGCACGAATCTTCAGCAGGCCGCGCTCAGGGCGAATGTCGCGTTCAAGGGTGTCCCACTTCGGGCCACCCACAGCGCCCAGCAATACGGCATCAGCGGCACGAGCACGCTCCAGGGTCTCGTCGGCCAGCGGCACACCGTGCTTGTCGATGGCCGCGCCACCGATCACGTCGTGGGTCAGCTCAAGGTCAAGCTGGAACTTGTCATTGGCCAGCTCAAGCACCTTGACCGCTTGAGCCATGATTTCTGGACCAATACCATCGCCTGGGAGAATCAGAATCTGCTTGCTCATGTGTTCCTCTTTCTTGTCGGTTGATGCCCCCATGGGCGCATCCTGAAATTTTTCTGAGTGACTGATCGGGATTACTTCTCAGCCCACAGCACCAGCACATCGGTGCTGAACGAGCCATCGGCGGCAATTTCAAAGTACTCGCGCACTTCGGAGCCCATCGACTGTTGCAGCTCGCGAATGGCCGCGCTCATCACCGGTGGCGTACGCATACGCTCGATCCAGGAGGTGAACTCTAAACGCAAACGCTGGCGCTGTGTGCTGCGCACTTGCAAACCGGACTCATTGACCTGACGCAGCCACTCGCCCGCCGAATAATCACGCACGTGACTGGTGTCACGCAGCACTTCAACACTCTGCAAGTAGGTGTCGAACAACGGGCTACCCGGCGACAAGACATCAATAAAGGCGGCTACACCGCCCGGCTTGAGCACGCGGCGCACTTCTCGCAGGGCCTGACCGAGGTCGCTCCAGTGGTGCGCCGAATAACGGCTGAGCACGTAGTCGAACTCGCCATCGGCAAACGGTAAACGCTCGGCGGCGCCGCACACGGTACTGATGTTGTTCAGCCCTCGATCAGCGGCGGCCGAACTGACCACATCGAGCATTTGCTGCGACAGGTCGTATGCGACCACCTCTTTAACCAGCGCCGCGACATGAAAACTGACATGACCCGCACCGCAGCCCAGGTCAAGCACACGCGCAGCAGATTTATCGGCCAGTTCGGCCTTTAACAGGCCGAATTCAGTGCCTTGCGCGTGCACGGCGCTGCTCAAATAGGCCGCAGCCTGTTCACCGAATTGCTTTTGTACAACCTGACTGTGCTGGGCGGTGCGGGTCATGAGAGGTCCTTTTAGTCCACTGACGTTCCGTGGGAGCTGGCGTAGGCTGCGATCTTTTGATCGTCTAAAAGATCGCAGCCAGCACCAGCACCTCCATCTGTTATTTACGCGTCGCGAAACAACCAAGGCTGGCTTGCGCGGTGCTTGCTTTCAAACGCTGCAATTGCATCGCCGTCTTGCAAGGTCAAGCCAATGTCGTCGAGACCGTTGAGCAGGCAGTGCTTGCGAAACGCATCGATTTCAAAGCTCAACACCTTGCCGTCCGGACGGGTCACGGTTTGCGCTTCAAGGTCAATGTTGAGCTGGTAACCCGGCTCGGCCTCGACCTGGGCGAACAGCTCATCGACTTCGGCATCGCTCAAGATGATCGGCAACAAGCCGTTCTTGAAGCTGTTGTTGAAGAAGATGTCGGCATAGCTCGGCGCGATAATGCTGCGAAAGCCATACTCCTCCAGCGCCCAAGGGGCGTGTTCACGGCTGGAACCACAGCCGAAGTTCTCACGGGCCAGCAACACACTGGCGCCCTGATAGCGCTCGGCGTTGAGTACAAAGTCTTTGTTCAGCGGACGCTTGGAGTTGTCCTGGTACGGCTGACCCACGTCCAGATAACGCCACTCATCAAACAGATTCGGGCCAAAACCGGTGCGCTTGATCGACTTCAAGAACTGCTTGGGGATGATCTGGTCGGTGTCGACGTTGGCGCGATCCAAAGGTGCGACAAGCCCGGTGTGCTGGGTAAAAGCTTTCATGCTGCGCTCCTTAGATCAATTCACGGACGTCGATGAAACGACCGTTTACAGCGGCGGCGGCGGCCATGGCCGGGCTTACCAGGTGAGTACGACCACCGGCCCCCTGACGCCCTTCGAAGTTGCGGTTGGAGGTCGATGCACAGTGCTCGCCCGACTCCAGGCGGTCCGGGTTCATTGCCAGACACATGGAGCAGCCTGGCTCACGCCATTCAAAACCGGCTTCCAAAAAGATCTTGTCCAGACCTTCCGACTCGGCCTGCGCCTTAACCAGACCCGAACCCGGCACCACAATCGCCTGCTTGATGGTCGACGCCACTTTGCGACCCTTGGCAATCACGGCCGCCGCACGCAGGTCTTCGATCCGCGAGTTGGTGCACGAACCAATGAACACACGGTCCAGTTGAATATCGGTGATCGCTTGATTGGCGCTCAACCCCATATACTTCAAAGCACGTTCAATCGAGCCACGCTTGACCAGGTCAGCTTCCTGCGCCGGATCCGGCACGTTCTGATCCACCGCCAAGACCATTTCAGGCGAGGTGCCCCAGCTGACTTGTGGCTTGATCTGCGCGGCATCCAGTTCAACCACGGTGTCGAACTGCGCGTCGGCATCCGACACCAGATCTTTCCAGGCTTCTACAGCCAAGTCCCATTCCGCGCCTTTGGGTGCAAACGGACGGCCCTTGACGTAAGCCACGGTCTTCTCATCAGCCGCCACCAGCCCCACACGGGCACCGGCTTCGATCGACATGTTGCAGATAGTCATGCGGCCTTCGACCGACAATTCGCGAATCGCACTACCGGCGAACTCGATGGCGTGGCCATTGCCGCCCGCCGTGCCGATTTTGCCGATCACGGCCAATACGATGTCCTTGGCGGTCACGCCGAACGGCAATTGACCTTCGACCAAAACCAGCATGTTTTTCATTTTCTTGGCCACCAGGCACTGCGTGGCGAGCACGTGCTCAACCTCAGAGGTGCCGATGCCGTGAGCCAGGGCACCAAACGCGCCGTGGGTAGAGGTGTGCGAGTCGCCGCAGACCACCGTCATGCCTGGCAAGGTCGCGCCCTGCTCCGGGCCAATCACGTGAACGATGCCTTGGCGCACGTCGTTCATCTTGAATTCGGTGATGCCGTACTCATCACAGTTATCGTCGAGGGTTTGCACCTGCAAACGAGACACCTGGTCAGCAATCGCTTCGATCCCGCCTTTACGCTCTGGCGTGGTCGGTACGTTGTGGTCCGGGGTCGCAATGTTGGCATCGATGCGCCAAGGCTTGCGCCCTGCCAGTCGCAGGCCTTCGAAGGCTTGCGGCGACGTCACTTCGTGAATGATATGACGGTCGATGTAGATCAGCGCCGAACCATCGTCGCGCTGTTTGACCAAATGCGAATCCCAGAGCTTGTCGTAGAGCGTTTTGCCGGCCATCAGACGGTTTCCTCATCAGCTACTTTCTGCGCCAATAACCACTTGGCTTGTGAGGTCGATCCTATGAGGTTACAGTTAATAACTCAAATTCATAATTTTTATGCTTTGGATAACCAACAGGAATTCGAATAGATGGATCTCGCGAATCTCAACGCCTTCATCGCCATTGCCGAGACCGGAAGCTTCTCCGGGGCTGCCGAACGGTTGTTTTTGACCCAGCCTGCAATCAGTAAACGCATCGCCAGCATCGAGCAGCAACTCAAGCTTCGACTGTTTGACCGATTGGGCCGCGAAGTCAGCTTGACCGAGGCAGGCCGGGCGTTATTGCCACGGGCGTACCAAATTATCAACGTGCTGGATGACACCCGGCGGGCACTGAACAACCTCAACGGCGAGGTGAGCGGGCGCCTCACGCTGGCCACCAGTCACCATATTGGCTTGCACCGTCTGCCGCCGCTGTTGCGCGAGTTCACTCGCACTTACCCCAAGGTCGCGCTCGATATTCAGTTCCTGGATTCAGAAGTTGCCTACGAAGAAATTCTCCACGGCCGCGCCGAACTGGCGGTTATTACCTTGGCTCCGGAGCCGCACTCGCTGATTCGCGCGGTACCGGTGTGGAATGACCCGCTGGATTTCGTGGTCGCACCCGAGCACAGCCTGACCCGCCAGGCCGCCGTCAGCATGGCGGACATTGCGCACCACCCGGCCGTGTTTCCGGGCGGCAACACCTTCACCCATCATATTGTGCAGCGCCTGTTTGAAGGCCAGGGCCTGACGCCCAACATCGCCATGAGCACCAACTACCTGGAAACCATCAAAATGATGGTTTCCATCGGCCTGGCCTGGAGCGTGCTGCCACGCACCATGCTCGACGAACAAGTGGCATCGATCGCCTTGCCGGGCATTCAGCTGACGCGCCAGCTAGGCTATATCGTGCACACCGAACGAACGGTGTCGAATGCCGCACACGCTTTCATGACACTGCTCGATGCTCAGGACGACACGCTCCACACTGATCAACCCTGAAAACAAAGGCTAAAACACGGACAGCTCTCAAGATCTCAGCTGAAGGATCGCAGTTCATGGCAAACACCACAGACGCTGTGTTACCCCTTACAGGTTTGGCAACGACCGCCATGCAAACGCAGGCGCATGACTGGCTGAATGCCACACATTTGCTTGAGGCGCTGAACGCCGCGCAACTGGGGGCATGGTGCTGGGAACTGGAGAGTGGCGACATACACTGGTCGAGTGGCGTGCACAGTCTGTTCGGGCTTGACTCGCCACAAGCGCTACCCACCCACATCGAGCACTTGGGCACCCTCCCCTTTGACGACTGGCCCAAAGCCCAGCGGGTCTTTGAGGCGATCATCAACGGTGCCCCGATGCAAAAACTCATCCATCACCGCGTGCGCTGGCCCGATGGCAGCCTGCACTGGCTGGAAATTCGCGGCAGCTTGATTCCCGACGAAAACGCCAAGCCACGGATGATGGGAGTGATCCGCGAAGTCACCCAACAGCGCCAGCGCCAGCAAGCGCTCAACAACTCTGAACAACGCTTTGCCACGCTCTTTCAGTTATCGCCGCACATGGTGTTGCTGGTGCGCATCGAAGACGGACTGATCAGTGAGGCCAACCATTTCTTCGAAAAGCTGCTGGGCTGGACTGCCGCTGAAGCCATTGGCCGCACCACCGTAGAACTGGGGCTTTGGCCTGATCCTGAGCAACGCCTGCAATTTATCGATGCGATTAACAAACACACCACACCCGTCAACATGCAGGTTCAATTGGCAGGGCGCGACGGCCGACTGCATGACGGCATCCTCAGCGCACAAAAAGTCGAACTGGAAGGTGAGGCCTATCTGCTCAGCACCTTCGTTGACAACAGCAGTCGCAAGGAGGCTGAACAAGCACTGATCGACAGCCAGGAGCGCCTGGACCTGGCACTCGACTCCGCCCAGTTGGGCACCTGGGACTGGCACATTCCCAGCGGCCGCCTCTACGGCTCGGCGCGCGCCGCGCAATTGCATGGCTTGGCGCCCGAGCCATTCAACGAATCTTTCGAAGCTTTTTTTGAAGGCGTACCCAAAGAAGGGCGTTTAAGAATGCGCGACACCTACCGCTCATTGCGCGAAGGGCCCGCTGGCAATTACCAACTGACGTACCGCGTGCCATTGCCAAACGGCACCTCGCGCTACCTTGAAAGCCGCGCCCGACTCTACCGCGACGAGGCCGGCGCGCCCTTGCGCATGGCCGGGACCTTGCTCGACATCACCGACCAGGTAGAACGCGAGCAACGCCTGAGCGCGTCCGAAGAAAAATTCGCCAGTGTGTTCCAGACCAGCCCCGACCCTATTTGCGTGATGCTGGCAGACAGTGCGCAGTTCATCGAAATCAACACCAGCTTCACCCAGACCTTTGGCTGGACAGTGGCCGACTTGCAAGACTACGCCGACACCAGCAGCACCTTGCGCGACGCCAGCGCCCATCATTTACGCCAGTTGCAGCGCATTATTCGTGCTCCGGCGCAGAACAATACCGCCATCAGCTTGCACCACAAAAACGGCCAACCACTGACCTGTGTGTTGTCCAGACGCCACATTGAAGTCGACGGCCAACCGTGCGTCGTCACTACCTTGCGCGACATCACCCAGCAACAGCGCGCTGAAGCGGCGCTTAAAATCAGTGAAGAGAAATTCGCCAAGGCCTTCCACTCCAGCCCCGACGCCATCACCATCAGCGAACTCGCCAGTGGCCGTTACTTGGAGGTCAATCATGGGTTCACCCGGTTGACGGGCTATAGCAGCGCCGAAGTCATTGGCCGCAGCCCTTATGAACTGGGGATTTGGGGAGACAGTTCAGGGCGCGACGCACTGCTCGATGAACTGCGGGAAAAAGGCCGTATCAGCAACCGGGAAGTGCTCGGCCGCTCCAAACGCGGGGACATACTCAATGTCGAGATTTCAATCGAACTCATAACCCTCAACACCACGCCTTGCCTGCTGTTGACCGCGCGCGATATTAGCCAGCTGAAAACAGCACAGGCCCAGGTCAGGCATCTGGCCTACCACGACCCGTTGACCAATCTACCCAACCGCGCCCTGCTCATGGACCGCCTCAGCCAACAAACCTCGCTGCTTAAGCGCCATGATCTGCGCGGCGCGTTGTTGTTTCTGGATCTGGACCACTTCAAACACATCAACGACTCACTGGGGCATCCGGTGGGGGACTCGGTATTGCGCATCATCACCGCACGCCTGGAAGCCAGCGTGCGCAGTGAAGACACCGTGGCACGCCTGGGCGGTGACGAGTTTGTGGTGTTGCTGACCGGTCTTAAAGGCTCGCTGGAAGACGTTACACAAGCAGTGTGCAACATCGCCGACACCATGCGAGAGTTGCTGACCGAACCGATGTTTCTCGATGGCCAGCGCCTGCAAGTCACCCCAAGTATTGGCATCGCCCTGATTCCAGATCACGGCTCAACCCCGGCTGACCTGCTCAAGCGCGCGGACATTGCGCTCTACCGGGCCAAAGACTCGGGACGCAACACCACGCAACTGTTTCACGTGGATATGCAGACTGCGGCCAGCGAACGAATGCGCATGGAGAGCGATCTGCGCACAGCCCTGGCACGCGATGAGTTCACGCTGCACTTTCAACCGCAAATCGACGCCCGTACCAACCGCATCGTCGGCGCCGAAGCTTTGCTGCGCTGGCAGCATCCGCAATTGGGGCCGCAGTCGCCGGGGGAGTTCATCAAAATCCTGGAGGAAAGTGGCTTGATTCTGGAAGTCGGGACCTGGATTCTCGATCAAGCCTGCCGCGCGTTCAGTGAGTTACTGCGTGAAGGCCTGATCGACCCACAGGACTTCAGCCTGTGCGTCAATATCAGCCCGCGCCAGTTTCTGCAAAGCGACTTCGCGGAGCGGATTCAACGCAGCTTGCTGCACTACCACCTGCCCTACTCGATGCTCAAGCTTGAAGTCACCGAAGGCATCGTGATCCAGAACCTGGAAGACACCATCGACAAAATGCATCACTTGATTGCCCTGGGCCTGAGCTTTGCGATGGACGATTTTGGCACCGGGTATTCTTCGCTCACACACCTCAAGCGCTTGCCCGTCGATACATTGAAGATTGATCAATCGTTCGTGCGGGACGCCATTCATGACCCCAACGACGCTGAAATCATCCGTGCGATTGTCGCCATGGCGCACAGTCTGGGCCTGACGGTGGTGGCTGAAGGGGTTGAGCAAGCCGCGCAATTGAAGTTTTTGCAGACGCTGGACTGTCATTTGTACCAAGGCTACCTGTACAGTCGGCCAGTGCCTTTGGCGCAATTTCGGGTGTTGCTGCAACAGGGGGGCATGAATCCGTGAGAGCGGGCTTGCCAGCGATAGCATCGACAAGAGCGAGTCGTCTGCAGCGCTGGCAAACCAGGTTCCCACAGGAAATTCAGGTGTTACATCTGGCCGAACTTACCCGACTGGAAGTCAACGAACGCCTGATGAATCTCGGCTTCGGTGCTCATCACAAACGGGCCGTGCCCCACGATAGGCTCGTCAATCGGTTCGCCGCTGAGGATCAACAGCATCGCGTCGTTACTGGCTTCAAGGCGTACCTGTGAGCCATCACGTTTGAACAATGCCAATTGCCCTTCGCGAACCACTTCCTTGCCGTTGACCTCCACCGCGCCACGCAGCACCACCAACGCGGTGTTACGGCCCTGGTGCAGATCGAAGACTGCCGACTTGCCCGCGCTCAAGCGAATGTCCCACACGTCGATGCCGGTAAACGTGCGCGCCGGGCCACGTTTACCGTCGAACTCACCGGCGATCAAACGCAAAGTGCCCGCATCGTCTTTAAGCGCCAGTGCAGGAATGTCACGGTCAAGGATGCCTTGATAGCCCGGCTCGGCCATTTTGTCTTTGGCCGGCAAGTTGACCCACAACTGAACCATTTCCAGCATGCCACCCCGGCGGGCAAAGGCCTCAGAGTGGAACTCTTCATGCAGGATGCCCGACGCGGCGGTCATCCACTGCACATCGCCAGGACCAATCACCCCGCCATTGCCGGTTGAGTCACGGTGTTCAACTTCACCTTGGTAGACAATGGTCACGGTCTCGAACCCGCGATGCGGGTGCTGCCCTACACCGCGACGCTCAGTGGTCGGGGAGAATTGGGCAGGACCCGCGTAATCGAGTAAAAGAAACGGGCTGACGTGTTCGCCCATGTTGTCGTAGGAAAACAACGTGCGCACCGGGAAACCATCGCCGACCCAATGACCTCGTGGGGCGGTGTAGATACCCAAAATGTTTTTCATGTTGCACCTCCTGTCATGCCGGGTGACAAGTCTAGATTCGCACCACCTGTATGACTAGATGGCATTTACAAATCTCAGCGTTCCATAGATAGAACAATCTTCACCCTGTAGGCGCGAGCGTGCTCGCGATCTTTTAAACATCAAAAGATCGCGAGCAAAGCCGCTCCTACACTTGGCACACTTAAATTATCGCCTTTGTCCCTCGTCCTCTCCTGATAGCAACGGCCGTACACCGGCGAATTTCTACTGAGATGGCGATGACTAAACCACGCACTAAAAAAGCCCTGTTGATCGGTATTCCTCTCGCGCTGACCGTGGCCATCGGTGGCGGATTTCTGGTCTGGAACACGTTTTTCAAGAGGCATGCAGGCTACCCGTTGAACATCGTCAAGCAAGCTGATGAGCTGCAAGACCGTCTGCTGTCATTCGATAGCCATATCACCGTGCCGCTGGAACTGGGCAGCGCGGGTTATGAGGCTGATAAAGAGGGCCCCGGCCAGTTTGACCTGGCCAAGGCGGCCAAAGGTCGTCTTGGCGGCGCGGCCCTGACGATTTTCGGCTGGCCCGAAATCTGGAACGGCCCCAACGCCCCGCACCGCCCAACCGCCGGTTTTGTCGAAGCGGCGCGCAATGAGCAGCAAGTGCGCTACCAAATCATCAGCGCCATGGTTCGAGACTTTCCCAATCAGGTGGCCATTGCCTACACCCCGGATGACTTTCGGCGCCTGCACGGCGAAGGCAAGTTTGCGATTTTCATCAGCATGCTTAACGCCTATCCGCTGGGTAACGACCTGGACCAGCTCGACAAATGGGCCGCGCGCGGCATGCGCATGTTTGGTTTCAGTTATGTCGGCAACAACGACTGGGCCGACTCTTCAAGGCCGCTGCCGTTTTTCAATGACACCGCTGATGCGCTCAATGGCCTGTCCGAGACCGGCAAGCAGGCCGTGCAGCGCTTAAATGATCTGGGCGTGATCATCGACGTATCGCAAATGTCGAGCAAAGCGCTGGAGCAAGTCAGCCAGCTTAGCCGCACGCCAATGGTCGCCTCTCATTCGGCGCCTCGGGCACTGGTAGACATCCCGCGCAACCTCAGCGACCGGGAAATGCAGCTGATTAAAAACAGCGGCGGCGTGGTGCAAATTGTCGGTTTCTCAACCTACTTGCGGCCGCTCAGCCAGGCCAGCCAAGACAAGCTCAACACCCTGCGCAGGCAGTTCGACTTGCCGCCCTTGGCTAATTTGGAAATGGCCCTGATGCCGGGTGACGCGATCATTACCGTGTGGCCTGAGCAGCGTTTCGGCCAGTACGCCAGTGCCCTTTACGGCATCGTCGAGCAAGAGCCCAAAGCCACCCTCAAAGATTTTGGCGATGCCATTGACTACGCCGTGAAGAAAATCGGCATCGACCATGTCGGCATCAGCTCCGACTTCAACGATGGCGGCGGGCTGGATGGCTGGAAGGACGTGAGCGAAACCCGCAACGTGACCGCCGAACTGCTGCAACGCGGCTACTCGGAGGCTGATATCGCCAAGCTCTGGGGCGCTAACTTCCTGCGTGTGTGGGACACCGTCCAAAAAGCCGCCAAACCCACCCTCTAAGTGAATTCATCGACCATGCCGCCCCTAAAACTGTTGCATTCCCTGCCATTCGTTGCCCTGATCTGGGCCTCACCAAGTCATGCGGCCGAGCCGGGCACTGTGTTCAAAGACTGCAAAACCTGCCCGCAAATGGTGGTGCTGCCCACCGGCAGTTTCGCCATGGGTACGCCTGCCGATGAAGTCGGCCGCGAGCCCGATGAAGGCCCGATACACACCGTGACGTTCAGCAAGCCGGTTGCCATCAGTCGCTTTCAGGTAACGGCGGCCGAATTCGACGCTTACATAAAGGAAACCGGGGTCAAGATTGCCGACGGTGATGATCGGCCGGGACGCACATGCATCGCCAGCAAGCCGAGCTATCCGCAAGGGCCTCGACAGCCTGCGGTGTGCATGGACTTTGAAGACGTTAAACATTACGTTACCTGGCTGGCGAAAAAGACCGGCAAGCCCTACCGCATGGTCAGCGAAGCCACTCGCGAATACGCGGCACGTGCCGGGTCGACCGGGCCTTTTCCGTTCCCGATGGACGCAGGCAAGGACTACAGCATCGCCAAACACGCCAACACCTATGGCCCGGCGGATGGCTACAGCTACTCCTCGCCTGTGGGCAGCTACCCGGCCAATGCTTTTGGCGTGTATGACATGCATGGCAACGTGTACGAATGGCTGGCGGACTGCAAACACAACAACTATGTGGGCGCGCCGAGCGATGGCAGCGCGTGGGTGACTGATTGCGCCGGTGAACTGATGCAAATTCGCGGTAACGACTGGGGTGAAGCACCGGTGTTTTCACGCTCGGGCAATCGCAATGACATTTACCCGCAGACCCGAGGCGACTGGATTGGCTTTCGGGTTGAGCGCGGCCTTTAAGCGCCGTGAACGCCGTAGCCACGAGCACGCTCGCGCCGACGGCGCAATGAAAGCTAAATCCCCCCTTCAATCACTCGTTCACAAGAGACTGCCCTCCCCTTGATCCAAGGAACTCTTGTTTATGAGCCAGCCCGCTTCGCCCCAAAGGTCCCCGGGGGTCTTTCGAGAAATGTTGATCCTGCTCAAACCGTTCCGGCTGGGGGTCAGCCTCTCGGTGTTGCTGGGCATGCTCGGCGGATTAAGCGTCACGGTGCTGCTGGCCACCATCAACAGCGCCCTGCACGCCGAAAACGGACTGACCCAACAGGTGGTCGCGCTGTTTGCAGCGCTGTGCGTGCTGGCGCTGATCAGCAGCATTGGCTCTGACATCGCCAGCAATTATGTTGGCCAGCACATCATCGCCACGCTGCGTAAAGAACTCGGCGAAAAGGTGCTCTCGGCGCCCATTGCGCACATCGAACGCTATCGCAGCCATCGGCTGATTCCAGTGCTGACCCACGATATCGACACCATCAGCGATTTCGCTTTCGCCTTTGCTCCACTGGCTATTTCCCTGACCGTGACCCTGGGCTGCATGGGGTATCTGGCCATGCTCTCGTGGCCGATGTTTTTGATGATGCTGGTGGCGATTGCCATCGGCACGGTGATTCAGTACATCGCTCGCGGCTATGGCCTTAATGGCTTTGCCCAAGCCCGTGAAGCCGAAGATGACCTGCAAAAGCATTACAACGCCATAGCCGAGGGAGCCAAGGAGCTGCGTATCCATCGCCCGCGACGCCAGCGCATGTTCGTTTCGGGGATCCAACGTACCGCACAAAAGATCTGTGACATTCAGGTCCGCTCAATCAACACCTTCGTCATCGCCAAAAGCCTTGGCTCGATGCTGTTTTTCGTGGTCATTGGCCTGGCGCTGGCCATGCAGTCGTTGTGGCCCAGCAACAACCCCGGCGTGATCAGCGGCTTCGTGCTGGTGCTGTTGTACATGAAAGGCCCGCTGGAACATTTGATCAGCACCCTGCCAATCATCAGCCGCGCACAAATTGCCTTCCGGCGTATTGCCGACTTGTCCGAACAATTCAACTCGCCCGAACCACACCTGCTGCTCAACGAACATGGCGCGCAGGACAACACCGTCAACAGCCTGGAACTGCTGGACGTCATTTACAGCTTCGCGCCCGTGGACGGCAATGCGCCCTTCCGCCTGGGCCCGGTGAACCTGTCCATCAAGCAAGGCGATATTGTGTTTATCGTCGGTGAAAACGGCTGCGGCAAAACCACCCTGATCAAGTTGCTACTGGGCCTGTACCCCCCGCAACACGGCGAAATCCGCCTCAACGGCCAGCCGGTGACGGCGGAAAGTCGCGATGACTATCGTCAATTGTTCACCACCATTTTTGCCGACTACTACCTGTTTGACGACGTGGTCCAAGGCGACATGCACATCCCGCAGGATGCCGAGCAGTACCTCAAACGCCTGGAAATCTCGCACAAGGTCAGCATCACTGACGGCCAGTTCAGCACCACCGACCTTTCAACCGGCCAGCGCAAGCGTCTGGCACTGGTCAACGCCTGGCTCGAAGAACGCCCGGTGCTGGTGTTTGACGAGTGGGCGGCCGATCAGGACCCGACCTTCCGGCGCATTTTCTACACCGAACTGCTGCCCGACCTTAAGCGCCTGGGCAAAACCATCATCGTGATCTCCCACGACGACCGTTATTTCGACATCGCCGACCAATTGGTGCGCATGGAGAGCGGCAAGGTCAGCACAGACCTGAAGGTCGCCTGACGAGGCACGCTCCTACAGGGGGGGCTGACCCATTCGGACAATAAATTTCAGTTTTTTTCAGGAACGTCTTTCTGGTTTCTCAATCGCGCTGCGTCTAATAACTATTCCCATTAACAAGAACGAAATTTCTTACGGAGCCTAGGCACGCAATGCTACGACCAAACTTGAGCCGGACCCCTCTTTCGATCGCTACCCAGGGTCTGACTGTTCGCCGTACCCTGTTGTCCAGCGCCCTTGTGGCTTCGGTTTTACTGGGCTCTTCCATGGTTCTGGCCGCTCCCGTGGCGTTGGATATTGCGGCACAGTCACTGGCCAGCGCGCTGAATGAGTTTGGCAAACAAGCCAATCTGCAAATTCTCTACAGCCCAGATCAGGTGCAAGGCATCAAGTCGCAGTCTGTCACTGGTTTGCTGGAGCCGGTCAAGGCGCTCGAAGCCCTGCTGCAAGGCAGTGGCGTGTCGTACCAGCTCAACGGCGACACGGTGATTATCAACGCGCATCAGGGCAAAGGTCTGGAGTTGGGCGCCACCACCATTTCCGGCCAGACCCTGGGCAACACGCTGGTCACCGAAGACTCCGGCTCCTATACCACCGGTGCCACGGCCAGCTCGACCAAACTGCCGCTGTCGATTCGCGAAACGCCGCAAACCGTGACGGTGATCACCCGCCAGTTAATGGACGATCAGGCCGCCCAGAGCATTGGCGATGTGCTGCGCAACGCACCGGGGATTTCCACCCAGGCCTACGACAGTGACCGGATGGAGTACTCGGCGCGCGGCTACGCCATCACCAACTTCCAGTACGACGGGGTTAACAGCCAATACGATGGCGTTTTCGATGAAGGCGCAACCAAGGTCGACATGGCGTTGTACGACCGCGTCGACATCGTCAAAGGCGCTACCGGCCTGCTGTCCGGCTCGGGCGAACCGTCGGCAACGGTCAACCTGATCCGCAAGAAACCGACCCGTGAATTCAAAGCATCGGTCACCGGCAGCGTAGGCTCATGGGACAACTACCGCACCGAAGGCGATATTTCCGGCCCGCTGAATGACGATGGCAGCGTGCGCGGGCGCTTGGTGGGGGTTTATCAGGACGCTGATTCGTACCTGGACCACTACTCCAAAAAGAACGACGTGTTCTACGGCATCATCGAGGCCGACCTCACGCCGGATACCCTGCTGACCTTCGGCATGGACTACCAGAAGATCAAGCCACGCGGCTCGTCCTGGACCGGTAACCCGTACTACTTCTCGGACTACAGCAAGACCGACTTCAGCCGCTCGTTCAACCCGGCCACTGACTGGAGCCGGCGCGATGTTACGGCACAGACGGTCTTCGCCTCCCTCGAACACCGCTTTGCCAACGAATGGAAAATCAAGGGCACCCTGAATCAGCAAACCAACGACCACGACACCCAACTGGGCTCAGCCAGTGGCGGCAATCCGAACCCAGTCACCGGTGAAGGCATGTTTTTCTACTGGGGCAAGTGGGAAGGCCATCGCGTCCAAAACACCACAGACATCAACGCCTCCGGCCCGTTCAGCCTGTTCGGCCGCGAACATGAGCTGGTCGTCGGCGCCACGTCGCAGTCCTCAAGACAAACCGGCGCTACCTTTGACGGCAGCCAATTCGGTCTGGTACCCGGCAGCATCTTCGACTGGAACGGCAAATACCCGAAACCCGATTTCCCGAAAAACGGCAAATACGAAGAAAACACGAATCAGAACAGTGCCTACATCGCTGCACGCTTCAAGCCCGTGGATGACCTGGCGGTGATTCTCGGCAGCCGCGTCAGCGACTTCCAATACAACGACACCTACAAGTACTACGTGCAGTCGCCGACGTTCAGCGACAACAGAACCCGCTCCAAGCAACACGGCAAGGTCACGCCATACGCCGGCGTGGTGTATGACCTGAACGACACCTACTCGACCTACGCCAGCTACACCTCGATCTATAAGCCTGTTACCGAGAAAAGCCGGTCCGGCAGCGCCCTGGCCCCGACAGAAGGCAACAGCTACGAAATCGGCCTGAAAGGTGAGTACTTCGGCGGTCGCTTGAATGCCAGCGCGGCGGTGTTCCGCACCGAACAGAAAAAACTGCCGATCTATGCGGGTATCGATACGGCCGGCAATACCTACTACGAGTCAGTTGACGGTGCCAAGACCAAAGGCATCGAGTTTGAACTGGCAGGTGAGTTGATGCCGGACTGGAACGTCATGGCCGGTTACACCTATGCCCAAACCAAAACCGATGATGGCAAACGTCTCTATGGCTACCCACTGGAAACCACCAAGCCGGAAAACGTCGCACGGATGTTCACCACTTACCGCCTGCCGGGTGGGCTGAACAAAGTGACCGTGGGCGGTGGCGTGAACTGGCAGAGCCCGTTCTACGGCAAGATCTACAACGACTCCAAGGGGGATTACGACATCATCGAACAGGGCAAGTACGCACTGGTTAACCTGATGACTCGCTATGAGTACAACGAACACCTGACCTTCAACCTCAACGCCAACAACGTATTCGACAAAAAATACCTGTCGGGCCTGGGCAACTTCAGCACCGTTTACTACGGCGAACCCCGCAGCCTGACGCTGACTACCAAGTACACGTTCTGACCTTCCCCTACAGGTGTGAGCTTGTCTCATGATCGTTTAAAAGATCGCGAGGCAAGCGCGCCCCTGTGCTTTTCGTGCAATACCCTTACACTGATCGCCCCTGACACACTGGCGCGATCATGGACCTCGACCTGGCACGTACCTTCCTCGAAATCGTTCGCTACGGCAGCCTTGCAGCAGCGGCCGAACAACTTCACATCACCCAGACCGCCGTCACCGCCAGGGTGCAAAAACTCGAAAGCCTGCTCGGGACAAGCCTGTTTGTGCGTAATCGCGCCGGGGCCAGATTGACCCCCGACGGCGAAGCTTTCGTGGTCTATGCCAACCAACTGCTGCACACCTGGGAAGCCGCCCGTCGCGATGTGCCGCGCCCCGAAGGCCTGCACAAAATGCTTCACTTCGGTGGTGAAGTCAGCCTGTGTAATCCGCTGATTCTGAGCTGGGCCAAAGCCCTGCGCCAACACCTCACCACGCACGCCTTGCGGATCCAGATTCGCGACGGCGAGCATCTGTTGCGCCAAATCGAAATGGGCTTGATGGATGCCGCGCTGGTGTATCAACCGGCGTATTGGCCGGGGCTGCAAGTGGAGCAGTTGCTCGAAGAAAAACTGATCCAGATTCGCCGCCCCGCGTTGCCCGATCCTTATGTGTACGTAGACTGGGGCGAAGACTTCCGCCGCCAGCACGACGCAGCCCTGCCCGACAAGGCCCGAGCGCCCATCAGCTTTAACCTGGGCCCCGTGGCGTTGCATTACATTCTGGAGAATGGTGGCAGCGGTTATTTCCGCACCCGGGTGGTCAAAAGCTACCTGGACAGCGGCGCACTGGAACGCGTGCCCAAAGCCCCCGAATTCAACTACCCGACCTATCTGGTCTATTCACGCGAGCGCGACAGTGCAGCCTTGCAGCACGCCATCGAACTGCTGCGCGAACAGGTTGAGGAAGATGGCGACTGGTCGCAGCGCTGGGGCCCGGAAATTTAACATTTGTGCATGGATGAAAGCTTTCAGCTTTTAGGCCAATCCCTTAGTCTGCGAACGCTTGATAACAAGAACCCCACAGGTAGCCCATGACCGATCTCACGCGTGCCAGCGACAGCTGGTTGACCTCCGCTTCCCATCAACTGTGGCTGCACGATCAAGGCCAGGCGCTGTTGGATTTCGCCAAAGCCGCCCGTATTCCGTTCGGTTTTGCCAGCCTCGATCGCTTTGGCAAACGCCCGAACGATGCACAGACAGACACCGTGACCACTGCACGCATGGTTCACAGCTTCGCCCTCGCCCATATTCAGGGCCTGCCGGGCTGTGCACCGCTGATTGATCACGGCCTCGCGGCCCTGACCGGCGCGTTACGCGATGCCACCCACGGCGGCTGGTTCGCTACCCCCAATGCGCAAGACGGCAATCGCCGTAAAGCCGCCTACCTGCATGCCTTTGTCGCGTTGGCCGCCAGCTCTGCCGTGGTTGCCGGGCGCCAGGGCGCGGCCGAGTTACTGGCCGAAGCGGTGGGGGTTCTTGAGCGCCATTTCTGGTCAGAAGACGAAGGGGCATTGCTGGAAAGCTTTGCCGAAGACTGGAGCGACTGCGAAGCCTATCGCGGCGCCAACAGCAATATGCATGGCACCGAAACCTTTCTGGTACTGGCGGATGTACTCGACGAGGACCTGTGGCTCGACCGCGCGCTGCGCATCGCTGAACGGGTGATTCATCAACACGCTGCGCAGTCCGACTTTTTACCCATTGAACACTTCGATGCACAGTGGCAGCCGCTGCCCGACTACAACCGCGACAATCCGGCGGACCCTTTTCGGCCTTACGGCAAAACCCCGGGCCATGCATTCGAATGGGCGCGCCTGTTGTTGCACCTTGAGGCCGCGCGCAAACAACGCGGCATGCCGAGCCCTGACTGGCTGCTGGAAGATGCCCGGCAACTGTTCCACAGCGCTTGCCGCCATGGCTGGAACGTCGATGGTGAGGCAGGCATTGTCTACACCCTGGACTGGAACCATCAGCCGGTGGTGCGCGAGCGCTTGCACTGGACTCTGGCCGAAGCGGCTGCGGCGGCCGCGGCGTTGGTGCAACGTACCGCCGAACCTGAATATGACGAGTGGTATCAACGTTTCTGGGATTACATCGACCTGCACCTGATAGACCGTCAGGACGGCAGTTGGCACCACGAACTGGGCCCGGACAATCTGCCCTCTGAAAACATCTGGCCCGGCAAGCCGGATCTTTACCATGCTTACCAGGCCACTTTATTGCCACGCTTGCCGCTGGCGATCAGCCTGGCCAGCGCGCTCAAACTGCGCCGCTGAAGATCGATGCCGAACTAAACCCGTAGCCGCTGGCGCAGGCTGCGAGCGGCGACAAAGTCATCGCAAACCAGCCAGCGCGCTTATCACCAGTCGTATTTAACTTCCAGCGCCGCCGTACGTTGCTGGCCGTAGTAGCAGCCGAAGCTGTAGTTACACGACGACACGTACTCGCGGTCAAACAGGTTTTGCACGTTCAGGCTGGTACTGACGCCTTTGAAACTGGGGTCGAGTGCGGCCAGGTCATAACTGAGCGTGGCGTCGTACACCACGAAAGACGGGGTTTTAAAGGTGTTGGCCGAGTCGCCATAGCCTTTGCCGGTGTAACGCGCACCGCCGCCCAACGTGACACCTTGCAGCGCTTTGCCGGTGAAATGGTAGTCAGTCCAAATACTGGCAGCCCACGGCGCCTGAGCTTCGCTTCGGTTACCTTGGTTGCTGTAGTTAGTCTTGCTGTAGAAAGAGTCCAGATACGACAACGATGCAATCAGGTCGATATGACCGAAGCTGCTCTTGGCTTCCAGTTCAACCCCGCGCGAGCTTATCTCAGCGTCCTGGACCTGATATTGCTGGTTCTGCAAGTCACCGGTCAGCACGTTTTGTTGCTTGATATCGAACACCGACGCCGTGAGCAACGTGCTGGCATTGGGCTGATATTTAACCCCTACTTCGTATTGCTTTCCGGTCACCGGCACGAATGCCTTGCTTCCACGTTCCGGAGCCGTCGTGCCCACCGACGGCAAGAACGATTCGGTGTAGCTGATGTAAGGGGCCAAGCCAAATGAGGTGATGTAGGTCAGGCCCACCCGTGCGGTGAATTTGTTGTCGTTTTGCGGCACACGGAGGTTGGCGAGCAAGTCATTGTTTTCAACCTTGGCCCAATCCTGGCGACCGCCAATGGTCAGGATAACGTTGTCCAGTTTGATCTGGTCCTGCACGTACAACCCTATTTGCTTGCTGCGGTTATCCCATTTAGTGGTCAGCGTCGGCACGCCGGTGGTGCGGTAGTTCGTCGGGTTGTAGAGGTCGATGACCTCACTGCCATACAGGTTGTAGCCCTGATACTTGCGGGTGAACTGACGGTAGTCGAGCCCCACCAGCAAGGTGTGCTGTATATCCCCGGTGGCGAAGTCGCTTTGCAGATGGTTGTCGAAAGTGTACGAGCTGTTTTGCTGACGCCAGTCGAGCTTGGTGCGGCTGGCGTGGGTGTCGGCGACGCCGTCTACTGTGACAAAGCGGTTGAGGTAAAACCCTTTGTAGCGGTCATTGACGTCGATGTAGCTCAAGCTCTGGCGATACGTCATGACGTCATTGAAGGCATGGGAAAACTGATAACCAAGCACATACTGATCGCGCCTGTAGTCGTTCCATTTCGAGTCGCCCAAAAACGTATCACGATCAATCCTGTTGCCCTGGGAGTTGCGGTACAGGCTGCCCACGGCCGGCAGCGCCTGATAATCGGCCAGGCCATCATCGCGCTGCAATTGCGCGTAAACAGTCAGCTCGGTGCTGTCATTGGGTGTCCAGCTAACGCTTGGCGCCAGCAGCTTGCGTGAGTCTTTGGTGTGATCCACCTGCTCCCCCCCCGTGTTGCCGACACCGATCAGTCGGTAGCTCAGAGTATTGGCCTCGTCCAGCGGCCCGGTGAAATCAAAGGCCAGGTTGTAGCGATCAAAACTGCCAGTGCCGACCTTGATCTGCTGCTTGGCTTGGGCGCTGGGCCGCTTGGACACTAGGTTGATCATACCGCCTGGCTGATTTTGCCCGTACAGCACCGAAGACGGCCCCTTGAGCACTTCGATACGCTCCAGGGTGTACGGGTCGATTTGCGGAGTACCGCCCAAGCTGCCTGCCGAGGGCAAATACGCCCCGTCGAGGTACAACAACGTCGGGGCAAATCCGCGGCTGGTGATCTCGTCAGCAATGGTGTTGCGATCGGTATAACCATTGGTGTTGAGACCCGGCGTGTAACGCAAGGCCTGGGTCAGGTCGCGAGCGCCCTGCACTTGCACTTGGTCAGCCGTGACCACGTTGATGGTCTGCGGGATCTCCAGGATTGGCGTGTCGGTCTTGGTCGCGGTGGCCGAACGGGTCGCCACAAAGCCGTCCACCGGGCCACGGCCATCTTCAACCTGATGCGCCGAAACCGTGGTCGCACCCAAATTCAATGCGCCGGTTTCAACCAGCGGGTAAACACTCAACGCGCCATTGTCAGTCACGCTCAAGCCCAGGCCGCTGCCGGCCAAGGCACGTTCGGCTGCCTGCTGCGGGGTGAACCTGCCGTGCACCGGAGCCGACGTCTTGCCTTGCAACAACGCTGGCGAGATCGACAGAGTCAGGTTGCTGTCGCGAGCAATCCGGCTCAGGGTCACGCCCATCGGAGCGGCTGGCAGAGCGTAGGCACGAATGGCGTCTTGTTCGTGGGGCAGCGACTCGGCCATTGCACTCAACGGGTGGTCAGCAATGGTCAGGGTAATGGTCAGTGCCAGCAGGCACGGGCTTAGCGAGGCGTACGACATGGGGGGCCTTTCTCGTTGTAGTGTTGGCAGTTGTAACCTTGACCAACGAGCAGAAACTTCCCCTCACACTGTTTGCAAATAATTCTTATTGGCTGGTTTTTTAACGGCGTACGTCAATCGTCGTCAGCCACGGCCCGTAGCGTGTGACCTTGATCGGCAGGGTTTGCGCCAGTGCACTCAAGGTGTGCGCGGTGTTATCCAGCGGGAACACCCCAAACACCCGGACCCGCGCTGCTTCGGGACTGATGCGCAACATGCCGGTCTGATAAGGGCGCAGCGCATCGACCAGCGCCGACAACGGCTCATCGTGCAATTCGACCCGCCCTTCGAGCCAATCGGCCTGACTCCCCGACGTTGGCGTTTGTGGGTCAATCTGGTGGGAGGTGAACGATACGACCTGACCGGTTTCAATGCGCCGCTGCAAACCGCCCAAGGTATCGAGTTGAACGCTGTGCTGTTGCACGCTGGCCAGACTTTCGTCTGTACCTTGGCGGACCATAAAGCGCGTGCCCAAGGCTTTGACCTGGCCTTGCGCGGTTGCGACCACAAACGGGCGCCGGGCGTCGGCGGCAACATCGACCTGCAGTTCGCCTTCGCGCAGCCGCACGCGGCGCTGCCCGGCGCTGAACTCAATATCGACCGCGCTGCGGGCGTTCAGGGTCAGACGGCTGCCGTCGGCCAATTCAAGGGTTTTGCGTTCACCGGTGCCGGTGTGTTGATCGGCCATCAAGCCCGCCAGCGGCGTGATGCGATCAACCACACCCGCAGCACCCAACCCGAGCAGCACCAGCAATACGCCGCCTTGCAGGGCTTTTTTGCGTGAGGGCGACGTTGTTTCCAGCAGTGCCTTGCGAGCGGCTTGCAACTGCCCGGGGCTGCGGCGGTCAACCGACTGCAAATCGGTCAGCGGATTTTTCAGCAGCCCGGCAACGCGCTGCCAGGCGGCCATGTGTTCGGGGTTTTCGGCCAGCCAGGCTTTAAACACCTGACGCTGCGAGGGGCACGCATGGCCGGATTCGAGGCGCAGTATCCAGTCAATGGCGGCACGGGTGATGGGATCGACCTTGGTTTTGCTCATAACGCCTGTGCCGTTTGAGACAAGCAATGAACAAAGGCGCGGCGTAAATCACGTTCCACCGTGGCCAGCGAGACACCTAATTGATCGGCGATGGCTTGTTGCGGCAGACCCTCGAGGCGACTCAGCAAAAAAGCCCGTTTGACCCGCTGCGGCAGGCCTTCGAGCACACGGTCAATGGCTTCGATGGCTTCGCGCACCAACGCGATGTCTTCAGCCGAGGGTGCGCAGTCTTGCGGCAGGTCGGCCAGTTGCTCCAGGTACGATTGTTCCAGTTTGCGTCGGCGCCACAGCGAACACAGCATGCGTCGGGCTACGGTGCTGAGGTAGGCGCGGGGTTCCTGGATGCGGTCCAGTTGTTGCGCGTCAAAGGCGCGCAAGAATGTGTCTTGAGTCAGATCCGCCGCATCCTGCGGGCAACGCACCTGTCGCGACAGCCAGCCGCGCAGCCACGTGTGGTTGTCGTGATACAGGCTTGCCAGCAGGGCTTTGGGATCCAGATGAGATGACACGATAGATAACCAGACTCAAATAGCAATAAGTCGCATTATCGGCAGATCAGCAGGAATTGCAATGGGGTTAGTCGGGGGATATGTCAGGAGCTGCGAAGGATGCGTCCTCGATCGCAGCCTCGCTTCGCTTCTCAGCGGCTACAGAGACCTTATCGCTCCACACCCTCTAGCCGCTGCCGAAACCTGCGATGGGCTGCGCAGCGGCCCCGCTTTTAGGGTTTAACGCCCGCCCCCCAAATCAAGGAAGGTGCCGGTGGTGTAGGACGCTTTGTCCGACAGCAGCCAGATAATTGCTTCGGCGACTTCTTCCGGGCGACCGCCTCGGCCCATCGGGATAATCGGCTCAAGCCTGCTGACGCGCCCCGGATCGCCGCTCAGGGCATGGAAGTCGGTGAAGATGTAGCCCGGTCGCACGGCGTTGACCCGTATACCCTCGCCGGCCAGTTCTTTGGACAAGCCCAGGGTGAAGGTGTCGAGGGCGCCTTTGGAGGCGGCGTAGTCCACGTATTCGCCCGGTGAGCCAAGACGCGCGGCAACCGATGAGACGTTGACGATGTTGCCACCCTGCCCGCCATAGCGCGGCGACATGCGCAGCACCGCGTGTTTGGCACACAGGATGGGGCCCAATACATTGGTTTTCAGGGTGTGCAGAATACGGATCTCCGACATTTCGTCGAGCCGGGACTTTTGCCCCACGGTGCCTGCGTTGTTGACCAGCGCCGTGACGGCCCCCAACTCCCGGTCAACCCTGGCGAACAGGCTGATGACTTCGTCCTCGTCGCTCACGTCCGCCTGCACGGCGATCGCTTGTGCGCCAAGGGCGCGGACTTCTTCCAGCACTTCGTGGGCCGATACGTCGTCAGACTGGTAGTTGATGCAAATCCGGTAGCCCTGTTGCGCGGCCAATAGCGCCGTAGCCGCTCCGATCCCGCGCCCACCACCGGTGATCACGATGACTTTGTCCATAAATACGCGCTCCCACTCTCAACGGTGTCAATGAGAACGCCAGAGTAACCGCGATGGGAGGGGTTTGTCAGGCCCGTGTGGGTTTGTCGCAAACAGGGTATTTGGCACGATGAATGTCCACCATGAACTGATCGGCCGGCAACGGCTGCCCCAGCAGAAAGCCTTGCAAAGAGTCACAGCCCAGGGTGGTCAAGAAACTTTGCTGGGTATCGGTCTCCACGCCTTCGGCCACGATTCGCAAACCCAATGCCTGGCCCAGCGCCACAATTGCCGAGACAATCGCGGCATCGTCGCTGTCATGCTCCAGGTCACGCACAAATCCACGGTCGATTTTCAGCTCATTGGCCGGCAGCCGCTTGAGGTACATCAGGCTTGAGTAGCCCGTACCAAAGTCATCAATGGACAGGTCTACGCCTATCTGCGACAACTGTTGCAGCACGTTCATGCTCGCGTCAGCATCGCTCATGGCCGTGGTTTCAGTGATTTCCAGGGTCAGGCTATTGGCCGGTAGCTGGTGCCGTTCGAGCGCCGAGAGCACGCTGTCGACCAGCCCGCAATAGCAAAACTGCAATGCCGACAAGTTGACCGCGATGCGCCAATGGCTGTAACCCTCGTCAAACCAGACGCGCATTTGCCGGCACGCTTCGTTGAGCACCCATTCACCCATCGGGATGATCAGCCCGGTCTTTTCCGCCAGTTCGATAAAGTCTTCGGGCAGCAATAAACCGTGCTGCGGATGCTCCCAGCGCAACAAGGCTTCGGCGCCTACGGGCTGGCCATTGCTGGCGTCGAACTTGGGCTGGTAGTGCAGGCGAAACTGGTTGTGCTCCAGTGCCTGACGCAGGTCTTGCAACAATTGCAATTGTTTGCGGGCGTTGGTATTCATCGAGACGTCAAAGAAGCTGTAGCTGTTTTTGCCGCTGCCTTTGGCGTGGTACATCGCCGCGTCCGCATTCATCAACAGCTCTTCGGCGGTCTGGCCATTGCCGGGGTACAAGGCAATGCCGACGCTGGCAGAGATCTGTAGATCATGCTCCGCCACCCGGAATCCCTTCGACAGCAGGCTGACCTGACGCGCGGCAACCCCTGGCGCATCGTCGGGTTCGGCCAAGCGCACCAGCAGCACAAATTCATCGCCACCAATGCGTGCCAGGGTGTCCTGGCTGCGCAACTGTTCGCGCAAACGCATGGCCACTTCACGCAGCAATAGATCACCCAAATGGTGGCCAAAGGCATCGTTGACCGGCTTGAAACCGTCCAGGTCAATGAACATCAACGAGAAACAACCGCCCTGCTCCGTGACTTTGCCCATGGCCTGCCCGATCCGGTCAGCCAGCAGGATGCGGTTCGGCAACCCGGTCAGGGTGTCATGCAGGGCAAGTCGGGTGAGTTCCTCGTTGGCCAGGGTCAGTGAGTCCGCCAGTGCCGCCGTACGGGCATCCAGCCGCGCATCGAAAATCGAGGTCAGCAGGGCAATCACCAACACTGCCAGGCTGGACACCAGCACCAGGTTGTCGAGACCTTTGACGCTCAAACCGGTTGCAAGCGCGCCGCAGTAACTGCCAATTGGAAAGCTCGCCGCCGCCATACCGGTGTAGTGCATGCCAACAATCGCCAGGCCCATGATGACCGATGCCCCAGCCCGCGCCAGACGCACGTAAGGGGTTTGCTTGCGCAAGCGAAACGCTATCGACAGCGCGGCCGCCGAAGCCCCGGCGGCGATCACCAGCGACAACCCAAACAGGGTCGGGTCGTAATCAATGCCCGGCTGCATGCGCAAGGCGGCCATGCCGCTGTAGTGCATGGCGCTGATCCCGGCGCCCATGATCAAGGCACCGAACAGCAATTGCAGCACAGGCAAGCTCGGCTGGCTGACCAACCACAAGGCAAACCCGCAGGACAAAATCGCCACCAGCAACGACCACAGCGTAAGCCCCACGTCATACCCCAGCTCTAGCGGCAACTCCAGCGCCAGCATCCCGATAAAGTGCATGGACCAGACGCCAAAGCCCATGGCCAGCGCCCCACCTGTCATCCACAGGTAGGCCGTACGACCCCGCGAACTCGCGATCCGTGCGGTGAGGTCAAGCGCGGTATACGACGCCAGAATCGCAACACAAAGGGAAATAAACACCAGCGCGGGAGAGTACGTTGCAACAACCATGGGCCTTCTCTTGAGCTAATCCGAACAGCATCCATACCCGATGCGCGATTGTACTGCTTCCTCAGGCGAACGCACGTTCATGCCAAGACTTGTCATCAATCAGGGCGCAGGGGGTCGAATATCGCGCCTGATGTTCTCGATATAGCGCACCACTGCAGACGATTTCTCAAAGCGACGATAGATCAAAGACAACCAGGATGTTGCGTCACTGCCTTCAATGGTTCGATACACCACATTCGGCAGGCAGATATGCCCCAGCACTGAAGCCGGAACGACTGCCACACCCTGATTCAAGGACACCAGCGCAATCACTGCCACCAGCCCGCCCGGCTGCGCGCCCAGTTTCGGCGCATAACCGCCCTGTGCCGCGACGTGCAAAGTGCCGCTGATTTGCTCGGGCAGAATGAACGTCTCGTGCTGCAAATGCTCGGCGTGGATGTGCTTGAGGCGTGTCAGCCAGGTATCGGCCGCCAGTGCCAGGACAAACCCTTCCCCATCCAGACGAATGGCTTCCAGTTCCGGGGGCAGCGCCATCGGGCAACGCACGTAGCCCAGGTCGAAACGCCCTTCGACAACCTGTGTCGGCAAGCTGGCCATCGGCGCTTCACGCACGCTGAGGCTGACCTGCGGCGACTCGTGCAGGTAGGCGTGTACCTGGCGCTGCAACACGCCTGAATACACCGCCGAGGCTACATAGCCCAATTCGATATGCCCGGTTTCCCCGCGTCCGGCACGTTGCGCGTGGCGCTGTGCCCGCTCGAACTGACGCACCGTTGCATCGGCCTCCGGCAGCAACGCCCGACCGGCCTCGGTCAGGCTGACCTGACGCTGCTCGCGCACAAAAAGGCGCACCCCAAGGGCGTTTTCAAGGTCCTGAATTTGCCGGCTCAAGGTGGGCGGCGCAATGCCCAGCACTTGGGCAGCACGGGTGAAATTGCAGTGCTGTGCAACCGCCAGAAAGTAGCGAAAGTGACGTATATCCATAGCCGCGTTAGCTCAAAGGTAATGAAGTTCGGGCAGTCAGCTAACGCACCTCGGCCAGCGCAGCGTTACCCTGTCAGGACCGCCACACTAGAGAGCCCCGAACATGTCCGTCAACCTGATTACTTACAAAGTAATACCCTTTTCTGGCGCAGGGCTGCTCCCATGAAAACAGTCAGCCCGCGCCTGACCCTGCTCACTGCCAGCGGGGTTTGCTCACTGATCGTGCTCGACACCAACATCGTTGCGGTCACCTTGCCCACCATCGCCCGCGATCTGGGGGCCAACTTTGTCGACATCGAATGGGTGGTCAGCGCCTATATGCTGGCGTTTGCCGCCCTGCTGCTGCCCGCGGGGAGCATTGCCGACCGTATCGGGCGTAAAACTACCCTGATCTGGGGCCTGTGCATTTTCATGCTCGCCTCACTCGGCTGCGGCGCCGCCCCCAATAGCCTGCTACTGGAAATCGCCCGTGCCGTCAAAGGGGTCGGCGCGGCATTGTTGCTGACCTCTGCACTGGCCTCCATCGGGCATGCCTTTCATGACGAAGTCGAACGCGCCAAGGCCTGGGCTTTTTGGGGCGCCTGCATGGGCGTGGCCATGACCGCTGCGCCGACCTTGGGCGGGCTGATCACCCAATACCTGGGGTGGCGCTGGATTTTCTACCTCAACCTGCCGGTCGGTTTAGTGCTGCTGGCGCTGGTCCGGCATGCCATTAGCGAGTCCCGTGATCCGCAATCGGCACGGCTCGACCCGTGGGGCAGCCTGGCCTTCAGCGCCAGCTTGCTGTGCCTGATCTGGGGGTTGATCGAAGCCAATCGCATTGGCTGGGACAACCCGCTGACTTACGCTCGCCTGTGCGGCGGTGCATTGCTGCTGGCCCTGTTTGTGTGGGTTGAGTCTGTGCAACAACGGCCGATGATCGACCTGCAACTGTTTCGTCATCCCCGCTTTATCGGCGCCCTGCTGGGTATGTTTGCCTATGCCGGTTGCGCCCAGGTGATGATGACGCTGCTGCCGTTTTACCTGCAAAACGGCTTGGGTTTCAGCGCCATTTTTTCGGGGCTGGGCATGCTGCCCTTTGCCCTGACCCTGCTGATCTGCCCGCGCATCGGCGCGCGCCTGGCGTCGCAATTCAGCCCGGCGAGCATGATGGCCGCGGGTTTGACCCTGGTCGGTTGCGGCAACTTGCTCTGCGCCTTGGCGGTCGACCATGGCGGTTACCTGAGCTTTGCCCTGGCCACTGCCGTGACGGGTGCTGGCGCTGGATTACTGAATGGCGACACGCAAAAAAACATCATGGCGTGTGTTCCGCGAGATCGGGTAGGCATGGCCTCCGGCATGAGCACCACCATGCGCTTTAGTGCCATCGTGCTGGCCATCGGCGTATACGGCGCGCTGCTGGGCGGCCACACCGAGCAGAATCTGCACGCCAGCCTTGCGCAACAAGCCAATCAATGGCTGGGGCAAAGCCACTTTATTGCCTCACGCGTGGTGGCCGGGGATATGCAGGGAGCGCTCAGTCAGTTGCCGCAGGCGGTACAAGCCCACGTCCAGCTGCTGGCGACTCAGGCGTTTATGACAGGTTTCAGTCGCCTGCTGTGGGTAGCCGGTTGGTTGGGGTTGTTGGGGGCGTTAGTGGTAGGAACGCTGATGCGCAAACCGATTCCGCGGTTCGTGGTCGCAACCTGACACGTCATTTAAGGCATCAACATCAAAAACTCGGCGGTCAGCGCACGCTCGCGTGGGAGTGGCCGCAGGCTGCGATCTTTTGATCTTTAAAAGATCGCAGCCTGCAGCCGCTCCCACGCCAGCTGCGGGTCATCTGCCCAACAGAGGCGGCGACACGAGCAACCCCACAGCACGCACTCAGTTCAGTTCAAACAAACCTGCCGCGCCCATGCCGCCGCCTATGCACATGGCAACCACGACAAATCGCGCTCCACGACGCCGACCTTCGAGCAGGCTGTGGCCGACCATCCGCGCACCCGACATGCCAAACGGGTGACCAATGGAAATTGCCCCACCATTCACGTTCAGACGGTCATTGGGTATTTCCAGAAAATCGCGGCAGTACAGCACTTGGCAGGCAAACGCTTCGTTGATTTCCCACAGGTCAATGTCAGACACGGTCAGGCCAAAACGCTTGAGCAATTTAGGAATCGCAAACACCGGCCCGATGCCCATTTCATCCGGCGCACAGCCGCTCACGGCGATCCCGCGATACACACCCAAGGCCTCGATCCCACGCGCTTTGGCTTGCGCACGGCTCATCAGCAAGACCGCCGAGGCGCCGTCCGAGAACTGCGAGGCGTTGCCCGCGGTGATGAACTCACCTTGCTGCACCCACTTGCCGTCTTTCCACACCGGTTTCAGCGCAGCCAGGTCTTCAAGGGTGGTAGAGGGGCGATTGCATTCGTCACGATCGGCGATCACGTCTTGGTGACCGCTCGGCTGGCCTTCTTTGTCGAAGAGCAGTTTGCGGGCAGCCAAGGGCACGATTTCGTCGCTGAACAAACCACCCGCTTGCGCCGCCGCTGTGCGCTGCTGGCTTTGCAGGGAATACTGATCCTGTGCTTCGCGACTGATGCCATAGCGACGCGAGACGATTTCAGCCGTTTCGAGCATCGGGATGTAGGCGGTCGGCATGCATTCCAGCACGGCTTCAGACTGCGCCCGATACGTATTTTTATATTTATTCTGGGTCAGCGACAGCGACTCGACCCCGCCCGCCACTGCAATCGACATTTCGCCGGTCAGGATGCCTTTGGCAGCCAGGCCGATGCTCATCAGGCCCGAGGCGCACATGCGGTCAATGGCCATGCCCGGCACCGTGTCGGGCAGACCACCGGTGTAAGCGCACAAGCGACCAAGGTTGTAGCTCTGAGTGCCCTGTTGCGCTGCGGCCCCCATGATCACGTCTTCGACCGAACCCGGCTCGATACCGGCACGCTCCACCACGGCCCGCACCACATGCCCGCCCAACACGGGGGCTTCGGTGTCGTTAAACGAACCACGGAAGGATTTGGTCAGCGCGGTCCGGGCTGTGGAGACAATCACAACGTCATTCAAATTCATGTTCCGGCTCACTTCTGAAGAGGGTTGAAGGTGTAGCGGCTGATGGTGTCCACCACGCAGCCAGGGCGATCGCTGCCCTCGATTTCGACGCTCATGCGTACCACCGCTTGCAGGGCTTGGCCGAGGTTTTCCACGCGCAGGATTTCGCCATGCCCACGTACCCGCGAGCCGACTTTTACCGCTGCCGGAAAGCGCAAGCGATCACTGCCGTAGTTAATGCCCATGGCCAGATTGGCGAATTGCATCAGTTGCGGCATAAACAGGTTGGCCAAGGACAACGTCAGATAACCGTGGGCAATGCAGGCGCCGAACGGGCCTGTGGCTGCACGCACCGGGTCGACATGAATCCACTGATGATCACCGGTCGCTTCGGCAAACAGGTTGATGCGCTCCTGGGTGATCACCAGCCAATCGGTGCGGCCCAGGTCCTGGCCTTGCGCGGCCAGTAACTGTTCGGCGCTGCTGAATAGCGTGCTCATGGGTTGTCCTCAAGCCTGTTGCGAACTGACGGGCAGCACTTCGCCGACCATGTATGAGGCGTAGTCGCTGGCCAGGAACACCATCACGTTGGCCACTTCCCAGACTTCGGCGGCACGGCCAAAGGCTTCGCGGCTGGCCAGTTGTTCCAGCAATTGGCTGCTGGAGGCCTTTTTGAGAAAGTCGTGCAAGGCAATCGAGGGCGCCACGGCGTTGATCCGCACTCCGCTTTCAGCGGCTTCCAGCGCGCTGCAACGGGTCAGGGCCATCACCCCGGCTTTGGCGGCGGCGTAATGGGCCTGCTCTTTTTGGGCGCGCCAGCCAAGTACCGAGGCATTGTTGACGATGGCCCCGGCGCCACGCCGCTCCATGTGCGGGAGCATGGCGCGGGTCATGCGCATGGTGCCGGTCAGGGTGATGTCGAGCACCGACGACCATTGCTGGTCGGTCATTTCAGTGAGACGAACCTGACCGCCCAGACCGGCGTTGTTAATCAGCACGTCGACCCCGCCCAAGGCGTCCTCGGCAGCGGCGACCAGCGCTTGTACGTCAGCTTCGACGGTGACGTTGCACAGTTGCCCGTAGACCGCTTGCAGGCCGGTTTCGGCCTTGAGACGTTCCACTGCTTCTTCGAGGCGACGCGGGTGAATGTCGGAAATCATCAAGGCACGACAGCCTTCTTCGGCGCAGCGTTTGGCGGCGGCATAACCGATGCCTGCACCCGCGGCGGCGGTGATCAAAATCGACTTTCCGGCCAGTAGCTGGTGGCCGGGAACGTAAGGAGGCGCTTGTCTCATGGTTGAATTCTCTTGTTATAACCAAACAGCACACACAATCTCTGTGGGAGCTGGCTTGCCAGCAATGCAGACAACGCGCTCAGATTGCAAAACTGAAGCGCCCCTATCGCTGGCAAGCCTGCTCACACCGTTAATTGCGATGTCAACAGCAGAGCTCAGCTCCCCCACACCCGTTGCGGCTTGGGCGCTTCGGCCAATATTTCACGCATGGCCACCCCCACTTCTTCAGGCGTCCACTGCGCGCCTTTGTCGCGGGTGACACCGGTGCGCCAGCCATCGCCCAACGACAGTCGCCCGCCCTGGCTTTCAATGATTTGCCCGGTCACATCGCGCGACAGGCTGCTGCCCAGCCACACCACCAGCGGCGCAACGTTTTCCGGCGCCCAGGCATCAAATCCGCCATCTTCGGGCTTTTTCACCATGTCCGGCATCGCGCTTTCGGTCATTGAGGTACGCGCCGCCGGGGCCAGCGCATTGGCAGTCACGCCATAACGCGCCAGCTCTGCTGCTTGCACCAGGGTCAACGCGGCAATCCCACCTTTGGCCGCGCTGTAGTTGGACTGCCCCACCGAACCCTGCAAGCCCGCGCCGGAGCTGGTGTTGATGATGCGCGCATCCACCGGCTGCCCGGCCTTGGCCTGATCGCGCCAGCGTTTGCCCAGGATGTTGGCCAGGCAAAAATGCCCCTTGAGGTGCACGCGCATCACTGCATCCCAATCTTCTTCGCTCAGGCTGATAAACATCCGGTCGCGCAAGATGCCTGCGTTGTTGACCACCACGTGCACGTCGCCAAATGCAGCCAATGCGGCATCGACGATGCGTTGGGCGGTGGCTGTCGTCGTGATGTCGTCATCGTTGGCGATGGCCTGGCCGCCCGCGTCACGGATCTGTGCAACCACCCCTTCGGCCGCTTCACGACGAATATCGTTAACCACCACATTCGCGCCTTGTGCCGCGAATGCCAATGCGTAGGCCCGGCCCAAGCCGCCGCCCGCGCCAGTAATAATGACGGTACGTCCTTCACAAATTGCCATGTCAGTGCTCCTGTCAGAGGCGCTCGATAATCGTCACGTTGGCCTGCCCGCCGCCTTCGCACATGGTTTGCAGGCCATAACGGCCGCCGCTTTGCTCAAGCTGGTTGAGCAAGCTGGTCATCAGCCGTGCACCGCTGGCGCCCAGCGGATGGCCCAGGGCAATCGCCCCGCCATTGGCGTTGGTCTTGGCCGGGTCGTAATCCAGCTCTTTGGCCCAGGCCATGACCACCGAGGCAAAGGCTTCGTTGATCTCGACCAGGTCGATGTCGTTGATGCTCATGCCGGCTTTTTTCAGCGCAGCACGGGTGGCGGCAATCGGTGCCGTGAGGTGCCAGATCGGGTCGTCGCCCAGCACCGAAAGGTGATGGATACGCGCTCGTGGCGTCAGGTAGTAGCGTTTGAGGGCGGCCTCAGAGACCACCAGCAGCGCCGCCGAGGCATCACAGGTGGAGCTGGAAACCGCTGCCGTGATTGACGGATATTCGGCAAATACCGGTTCCAGCTCAGCCATTTTGGCCAAGGTGGTGTGCCGCGGGGTTTCGTCGTCCCACACCCCTTCGCATGGCACGATCTCGTTCACAAAACGCCGCCCGGCAATCGCGTCCAGCGCCCGCTGATGGCTTTGCAGCGCATAGGCTTCCATGTGCTGGCGGGTAATTTGCCAGTGATCGGCAATTCGTTGCGCGGCGTAAAACTGGTTGACCGGCTGCGTGCCAAAACGCGCCTGCCAGCCTTTGCTGCCGGAAAACGGGTCGCTGAAACCCAACGGCTGTCCGGCCAGCATGGCCGACGAAATCGGAATTTGGGTCATGGTTTGCACACCGCCGACCGCGATCACGTCCTGGGTACCGCTCATCACCGCTTGCGCAGCAAAGTGCAGCGCCTGCTGCGACGAGCCGCACTGACGGTCAATGGTGGTGCCAGGCACGTTGAGCGGCAAACCGGCCGCCAGCCAACTGGTGCGGGCAATGTCACCGGCTTGCGAGCCGATGGTATCGACGCAGCCAAAAATCACGTCGTCGTATTCATCCGCCGGAATCTGGTTGCGCTCCACCAGCGCCTTGAGCACATGGGCTCCCAGATCAATCGCGTGAACATGGGCCAGACCGCCCTTGCGCTTGCCGGTAGGGCTGCGCAGGGCGTCAACAATATAGGCTTGGGGCATTTATCAATCCTCGAACGTATGGCCGGGGCCTAAAGGCGTCGTGCCACTGAGTACATGCTCGGCCACGCGGGTTTTGTGCAAGGCGCGATCACCCCAGGCGTTGTCCAGCGCCCAGGCCCGTTTCATGAACATTTGCAGGTCGACTTCCCAGGTGTATCCCATGGCCCCGTGCACCTGAATACCGTGTCGGGCCGCCAGCCAGCTGGCTTCGCAGCAGGCAATTCGCGCCTGTGAAACCCACACCCCGGCATTCGGTTCGTGATGGGCCAAGGCATAGGCGGCGCGGTACAGCACCGGCTTGGCGAATTCGAGTTGGGTGGCGACATCAGCCAGGTGATGCTTGACCGCCTGAAAGCTGCCAATCGGCTTGCCAAACTGTTTGCGCTGGGCGGCGTAGTCCACCGACAGGTCAAGCATGCGCTGCGCCAGCCCTAACAATTGCCCGGCCACCGACAAGGCGCCCCGATTGAGGGCTTGTGCCCACAAGTCGCGGCCTGATTGCGCATCGGCAACCAACGTGGCCGCGCTCGGCTGCCAGCTGACTGTCGCCAGGCGCCGCGAGGCATCAATGCTGCTGTGTGCTTGCACGTCGACCTGGCTGCGCGGTACGGCGTGCACTTCATCGCCGTGGGGCAACAACAACCAGTCGGCGTGGGCCGCATCGGCCACCAATGGGTTAACCGGGTGGCCAATGGCAATCCGCAAGCTGCCATCGGCAATGCCTTCGAGCCATTGCGCACGTTGCGCCACGCTGTCCGGCAAACCGCTGATCAACGCGCAGGCCACATAGGCGGTGTCGCCCAATGAGTCGGGAATCGCGTAATACCCCAGTTCCTGGGTCATCAGCGCCCAGGCCACATCGTCCATGCCCAGCCCGCCAAAGGCTTCAGGCACGGACAGTGCAGTCAGGCCTTGTTCGGCAATTTTGTTACGCAAGTCCGGCGAGCGGCCGACATCGGTTTCCCAGATTTCACGGAGCATTTCCGGCGCGGCTTCGGTCATCAAAAAACGGCTGATGGCCTCGCGGAATGTCTGCTGGTCATCGGTAAAGGTAAAGTCCATACCCGGCCTCACTTCGGCAGTCCGAGCATGCGCTCGGCAATGATGTTGCGCTGAATCTCGTTGGTCCCGGCGTAGATCGGCCCGGCCTGGGCAAACAGGAAGCCCTCCAGCCAGCTGTAGCCATCCACCGACTTGCCGGTCAATTCACCACTGGCGCCCAGAATGCGCATGGCGATTTCGTGCATGCGCAGGTCCAGTTCCGACCAGATGATTTTGTTGGTGCTCGACTCGGCGCCAATTTGCGCGCCCCGGCTCAAGCGCCCCACCGTGTGATAGGCCGACAAGGCGTAGGCTTGCGCATCCGACCAGGCCTTGCACACGGCATCGCCCAGGGTTGGGTCGCGGTCTGCGCTGGCGCGGTTGGCCTGATACAACTCGACCAGCTTGCGCACGGTGTATTGAAAGCGCGCCGGTGAGCGCAGCAGCAAGCCGCGTTCAAAACCGGCGGTGGCCATTGCCACATGCCAGCCCTGCCCCTCATCGCCGATGCGGTTTTCCAGCGGGATACGCACGTCATCGAAGAACACTTCGGCAAAGGCATTCTTGCCATTGAGTGCCTTGATCGGGCGTACCGTGACACCCGGCGCGTTGAGCGGCACCATCACGAATGACAGGCCGTGATGACGGCTGGACCCCGGATCGCTGCGGAACAATCCGAACAGCCAGTCGGCATAGATCGCCCGGCTCGACCAGGTTTTCTGGCCATTGAGCACGTAGCCGTCGCCGTCGCGGGTAGCCTTGCTGGTGATCGCGGCCATGTCGGAGCCGGCATTCGGCTCCGACCAGCCCTGCGCCCACATGTCGGTACTGGCGGCCATGCGTGGCAAGAAACGCTTTTTCTGCGCCTCGGTGCCGAACTCCATCAGGGTGGGGCCAAGCAGTAGCTGGCCGTTCTGATTGATCCGCATCGGCGCGCCGGCGCCGTAATACTCCTCTTCGAAAATCAGCCACTCGATCAGGTCACAGCCGCGCCCGCCAAGCTCGGTCGGCCACATCACCATCGACAGGCGGCTTTCGAACAATTTGGCTTCCCATTGGCGGTGTTGCTCAAAGCCTTCGCGGGTGTCGTAACTGGCCAAAGGTGTAGAAGGTTGATTCGCCGCCAGCCATTGCCGGACTTCCTGGCGAAAGGCCTTTTGTTGCGGGGAGTAAGTCAGTTCCATCGTCAGAGCCTCAGAACTTGGCGTCGCGTTTTTCAACGAATGCGCGCCGGGTTTCCGCAGAGTCGGCAGCGTTGTAGGCCTGCAACGTCAAGCCCTGCTCCCAGCGGTATTTGTCTTCCAGATTGCCGTCTTCGATTCCGTTGAGCGCTTCTTTGGCGATGCGGATCATGACCGGGCTTTTGCTGGCAATTTTGTGGGCAATTTGCAGCGCGGCTTCACGCAGTTGCTCGCGCGGCACGACACGTTCGATAAAGCCGTATTGCTGGGCTTCATGGGCATCGATCTTGTCCCCGGTAAAGAACAGGTAGCGGACCTTTTGCACCGGGAACAAACGTTGCAAATGCGCACCGCCGCCCATGGCCCCGCGATCCACTTCGGGCAAGGCAAAGGTGGCGCAATCGGATGCAACGACAATATCGGCGGCGCCGGTGATGCCGATGCCGCCGCCGAGGACGAAGCCGTGTACGGCCACAATCACCGGCACCGGATTGCGGTGTACGGCCTTGAAGGTTGCGTAATTGCCCTCGTTGACCTTGACGATAAGTTCGGGGTGGGCGTCGAGTTCCTTGATGTCGACCCCGGCGCAGAAACCACGGCCTTCGGCACGGATCACGATCACCCGAACCTCGGGGTTCTGGCCCAGCGCGTCAAGGGTATGGGCCAGATCGAGCCACTCCTGACTGTTAAGTGCATTGACCGGCGGACGGTCGATTACCAGCTCAGCGACACCGGCGTCGATAGTGGTGTGAAATGCGGTAGGGGTTGCGCTGCTCACAGGTGCTCCTGGGTTGGCAAAGTCTTGGGGGGAGTATGGGAAGCGGTCGCCGGTGGATCATCGTCCGTTGAGACTAAAGACCCGCGAGGTCAATCCTCAAAAGCGCGATGATCGCCGCAGCCAAATCTCAAGGCGGTTTTCTGCCAGGCGGCTCCTTCAGCCCTGTGCCATTGCGCCAAGAAGCACACTCCCCTTGATAACACCGCCAAACGGACTAGTCCGGCTCAAGGATTGCACCCGCATGGCACCCTTTCATGCTTGGATCTTGGGTTTAAATTGACGACGAGGAACCTTATGGAGCTTGCCCTGACTGACGAGCAGCGAATGATTGTGCAGTCTGCCGAACGCTTTCTGGCCCAGGCCGGCAGCTCCAGTGCCGTGCGCCAGGCAATGGCCAGCGAAACCGGGCATGACCGCGACACCTGGGCCCGCATCGCCCGCGAGCTGTATTGGCCGGCGTTGGCGATTCCCGAGGCCTACGGCGGACTCGGCCTGGGCTTTGCCGAGGTGTGTCTGTTGCAGGAACAACTGGGGCGCTGCCTGCTGCCCTCGCCGTTCTATGCCACCAGTTGCCTGGCCACGCCAGCGTTGCTGCTGAGCCGAAATCAGCCGCTCAAGGAACAGTGGCTGCCGTTGATTGCGGCAGGCGAAATCAGCGCCAGTGTGGCCTACACCAGCACCCAGCAGTGGGATGACAGTGCAGTGCAAGTCTATGCACAGCGTTGCGCGGAAGGTTATCGCCTCAATGGCCACTACTTGTATGTGATCGACGGCGCCGCGTGCGATCTGTTGATCATTGCCACCCGCACACCCGGCAGCGTCGGTGAAGCGGGTATTCGCCTGTTCGCCCTGCCCGCCGACACCCCTGGCGTGCAGCGTCAGTACCAGCCGGGCATGGATCAGACCCGGCGCCTGGCAACCATCACCCTGAACAACGTGGTCGTGACTGACGAGCAATTGCTCAGTGAGCCGGGCCTTGGCTGGCCGATGCTGCGCGATGTGCTGAACATTGCCTGCATTGGCCTGGCGGCGGAACAGACCGGCGGCGCCCAACAGGTGCTGGATCTGACACTGGGCTATATCAATGGCCGAGAGCAGTTTGGACGCAGCATCGCCAGTTTCCAGGCGATCAAGCATCGCTGTGCCGACCTGATGCTGGCCGTTGAATGCGCCCGTTCGGCCAGTTACTACGCAGCCTGCATTGCCGACGAGTGCCTGAACATCGACGGCGACCCGAGTATTCAAAGCCAACTGGCCGAGACCGCGGCGACCGCAAAAATTCATGCCAGCGAAGGTTTTTTTCGTTGCGCCAGCGAGTCTATCCAGTTGCACGGCGGGGTCGGTTTCACCTGGGAGTACGACCCGCACCTGTACTTCAAACGAGCACGGGCCAGCGAACAATTGCTGGGCAGTCCCACATTTCATCGTGAGCAACTGGCGAAACAGATATTCGGAGAAAGGTCATGAAAATTGGCTTTAGCGCAGCAGATGAGCAGTTTCGCCAGCACGTTGCCGAGTGGATGCAGCGTCACCTTGCAGGCGAATTTGCGGTTTTGCGTTTTCGCGGCGGCCCCGGCGATGAAGACTTTGCCCCCGCCCTACGCAAAGCCTGGGAACAGGAACTGGCCAAAGGCAATTGGGTGGGCGCGGGCTGGGCCAGAGAACACGGAGGTCGGGGGCTGAGCATTACTCAGCAGGTGATCTTTTTTGAAGAGTACGCCCGCGCTGGCGGGCCTGGCCGCATGGGCCATATTGGTGAGGGTTTGGTGGGGCCGACCTTGGCCGCGTTTGGCACACCAGAGCAACAGCAGCGGTTTTTGCCAGGGATTCTGGCGGGCCAGCACTTTTGGTGTCAGGGGTACTCTGAACCAAGTGCCGGCTCGGACCTGGCCAACATCAAAACCCGCGCCAGCCTTGATGAAAGCAGTGGCCAGTGGTTGATCAGCGGGCAGAAAGTCTGGACCTCTTTGGCCCATGAGTCGGACTGGTGCTTTGTGCTGGCGCGCACCGAGCCGGGCAGTGTCGGCCATCGCGGTTTGTCGTTCTTACTGGTGCCCATGAACCAGCCGAACATCCGCGTGCAACCGATCCGGCAGCTGACCGGCACCAGTGAGTTCAACGAAGTGTTTTTCGATCAGGCGCAGACCTCGGCTGACAACTTGATTGGCAAGCCGGGTGATGGCTGGAAAATCGCCATGGCCTTGCTCGGCTTTGAACGTGGGGTTTCGACCCTGGGCCAACAGATGCAGTTTCAGAACGAACTGGACGAAGTCGTGCGCATCGCCAAGGGTAATGGCGCGGCACAAGATCCGGTGTTGCGCCAACGCATTGCCCATGCCTGGAGCGGGCTGCGGGTGCTGCGCTACAACTCGTTGCGTATGTTGTCGGGCACACAGGATGGCAGCCTGCGGCCAGAAGCGACCATCTACAAACTGGCGTGGTCGACCTGGCATGCGGAGTTGGGCAAATTAGCGATGGACGTGCTGGGGCCGCAAGCGGAACTACTGGAGAGCGGACCGTATCAACTGACGCGGTTGCAGGCCCTCTTTCTGTTCACCCGGGCTGACACTATTTACGGCGGCAGCAACGAGATCCAGCGCAACATCATTGCCGAACGGGCGCTGGGGATGCCGCGCGAGGTGCGGTAGAAGCAGTGTACATATCCATTGCTGCCGTAACGGCGGCTCAGGGTTGCGGCATTACGCCGGGCATTGTTGCGTGGGCCGCCGCCATCAACCATCCATAGCCGTGTCGCGGCTAACCCGGCGTCCTGCCGGGTTTGCCACGGCCCACTACCTGCGTTCGAGCAGCGTGGTTTAACCGGGCGCCCAGATCAAAAGCCAGATCAAAGCGCGACAGCCTTAGAGCTGACCGGTTTCTGTGCAACCACTCGCCCACCGGAGGAGCGAGCTTGTGTCGCGATCTTTTGATCTCAAAAGATCGCTGTCTTCGGTAACTTCCACAGGGTTATTCACAGGGCGGTCAAAACGTATACTTGCCGTTGAACGACACGTAGTCGCGGTCGGCCATGGTTCGGCCTTGGGCGATGTCTGCCGAGCTCAGGTAGGCGACGTAGGTTAAGCCGACCTGGAAGTTACCCAGATATTTGAAGTCGCCCCCCAACGTCAGGCGCTTTTCCGCACGGCCCAGTCCTGAGTAGGCGCTGCCGTCGATGTTTTGGGTCCAGGTGGCTTTGGTGGTCAGGTCCCAGCCATCAAACACGCTCGGGTGATCGAAGTACGCGCCAATGCCCAACAGGCTCGAACCACGGGTCTGGCCGTCGTACACGTATTTGTTGAACGTGCCATCGACGCCTGCCCCGCCCCCGGTGATGGTCAGGTCGTCCACACCTTGAATCCGCTGGTGCACCACTTCGGTCATCAGGGTGGTTTGTTGGGCCATGAAGGTCGGTCCGATGATGTACACCGCGTTCAGGTTGCCCTGCCACAGTTCGCCACGCGCCGGAGCACCGTTGCTCAGGTACACCGCCGCGCCGTCGCGGTAGCTCAGGTCTCCGGCAAATTGCACGGAGTCACCGACTTTGGTGGTGAAGCTGACACCGGTCAGTTTGATGTTGTCGAAATAACCCAGTTGATAGCTCGGCCCCCCGCCATTGCCGCCCACTTTGTTCAGGGAGGAGTAGTGAGTCTGGCCGGTGAAGTCGAAAAACAGGGCCGGCACGCGGTCGTGGTAGCGATAGTGGAACAGGCCGATCTCGGTGTTTTGCGTCAACCGGTAACGCGTACCAACGCCCCACTCGCCACTGTCGCCCGGTTTGACCGAGCCGGCATAGCCGACGGCCTGGCCTGCGGGCAAGCTGTTGACGATCCCCGGCGCCAGTCGATAGAACTCGGCGCCCGGCCCAAAGGTGTCACTGCCGAAGTAGTCGCCCACCGGGTTGAGCTGGGTTTCTTCCCATTTGTATTGGTAGAAGCCGAGCAAGGCCAGGTCTTCATTGATCGACCACGAACCGGAGATTTGTCCAACCGGCAAATAGGCGTCTTTGGCCTCGGTGCCCGGCACGTTGAATTTGGTTGAATCGACCGGCGCCTGCCCTTGGCTGATGTTGGGCCAGAACAGGCTCTCGCCCCATGCCACCAAATGCCGCCCGGCCTTGAGCGACAGGTACTGGTCGTCATTGACGGTGAAGTCGCCATACACGTAGGCATCCAGCAAGCGCGCCTTGCTGCCGCTGAGTTTGCGCGTGTCGCGGCTGAAGTCGTTGTAGCTTCCCGTTTTGTTGACGGTGTCGGGCGAGTCGTTGTCGTTACTGCGGTGGTACACCTCGTCATAGAAGTGGCTGCCGCGCAGTACGGCGCCGAGGTTGTCATGTTTGAGCATCAGTTCGCCAAACACACTGACCCGATTATTGATCAGCGAGCCGCGTTTGAAGTTACGCGTGGCGTCGTCGTAGTTGATGTTGTTGAGGTACTCGTGATCCGGTTTTTCCGTTCGCATGGAAGCGGTGTAGTTGACGGTCAACGAGGAGTCAAGGGTGGTGTTTTCACCCAGCTCGATGGTCGGCGCCGCCAGTGCCAGGCTGCTCAGGCCTGAGAGTAATCCGGTCCCCACAAAACGTGTGCAGTGCTTAAACATGTGGTGCTCCATTTTATTATTTTTTTGCAGCCCACAGCGTTCTGCGCACAGGCCTGGCCTGTGGCAGATAACGATGGGCGGTGTCAGGCGTTACAGGTTTATTTACCGGCGCGACGTGCGGCTTCCGGGCCAAAGTCGCCGGGAGCAAAGCCGCCTTTGTTCAACACATAACCGTTGCGCTGTTCGTTGATCAGGTTAAAGGCCAGGTAACTGCCGGCGTTCAAGTCGTGGTACAGGCCGACACCGGCCTGCCAGGTCTGGGTTTCCGGGGCGTAGAAGTAGTTGACCATCGAGGTGCGCCACAGCTCACCACGGTTGTCGTAGTTGTCACCCATGATCGGGAACCAGGTGTCTTCGTCGATGTACATCGTGCGCTTGGCGTACAAGTGGCGGTTACCGGGCTTGAGCACCCCTTCCAAGACCCACACGCGGTGCAGTTCGTAACGCATGTTGTCGGGGTTGATGTGGCCAGGGGTCAGAAGGTTTGCGTACTTGAGATCATTGGCGTGCAGGCGCGCCGTGTTGTAGGGGATATACACTTCTTTTTTGCCGACGATGTTCCAGTTATAGCGCTGCGCCGAGCCGTTGAAGATGCGCACTTCGTCCACCGTGATCGAGCCGCCGGAGCCCGGAAACGCCATGTCGAAACCATACCCTGGCGACTGCCGCACACGACGGGTGCCGGGGTCGTAGCGCCAGCTTTGGCGCGGCTCGGTCTTGTCGTTCCAGTACTCGGTGCCGGTGTTGATTTCACCCTTGTCACGCTGGGGCAGCAGGGTTTCGTTGAGGTAGAACGAAGAGTTGCCAGTGGTGTCGCCGATCTTGCCCGGCGCAAGCCCCGGCGCCATGTTGCGCGAGTGCACACGGCCCCAGTTGATGTTGCCGTCCTTTAGCACGTAGGCGTTGTCCGAGGTGTACTCCTCGGTCCAGGCCCGCACGGTAAACAGCGAGGCATTTTTCAGCAGTTCAATGCCGTTTTGCGGAATCGGAAAGGCTACCCCGCCAGTGCGTGCCACAACGCCTTCACCTTCGTCGACCAGCTTGGCATTCGCGGCGTTTTCCAAGGAGGCTTTGCACACCGTGTCCGAGAAACGGAAGTCGCGGTGCGACGTGTAAATCGGCATGCGGAAGGTTTGCGGGTAGAGCTTGAACAGGGCTTTTTGCCCTTCGGACAAGTGCGCCGAATATTGATCCAGGTTTTGCGCGGTGATTACAAACAGAGGCTTTTCGTTGGGATACGGGTCGAGCGGATGCTTACCGGTGCCCTCGAACTTCATCCCCGGTGCGGCGCCCAGCCATTGGCCGGTGTAAGCCGGGATGGTGCCTTGGGCATTGCCTTCTTTTTGCGCGCCAACGCAGGTCAGGTCCTTGCCCAGCCGGGCAATCTGATCGGCGGGGGCCTGGGCCTGGGTCAGCCCGCTGTAACTGTGCAAAGCCAGAACGACTGACATCCAGCCGCCCATCTGAGTGATACGTCGCATGAGGGTCTCCTTTTTATTAGCCATGCAAAATTGTGTGGGCGCTGGCTTGCCAGAAATGGCTGCACCGCAATGTGTCGGTTTCACCGCGCAGATTTCATCGCGGGCAAGCCCGCTCCCACAGAAGGTAAAGGGGTTGGCATTGCGACCAACGGCTTGCCGAGGTTGAACCACGCGGCCAACGCCGGGAGCAGAAAGATCGCGCCCAGCACGTTGACCATGAACATAAAGGCCAGCAGTACGCCCATGTCGGCCTGGAACTTGAGTGGCGCGAAGACCCAGGTGCACACCCCCAGCGACATGGTCACGGCAGTGAACACCGCCGCCGTACCACGCTGGCACATGGCGCGGTAGAAGGCTTCGCGCAGATTCTGGCCTTGAGCCATTTCATGTTCGATGCGCTCGTAGAGGTAGATCCCGTAATCCACGCCCACCCCCACGCCCAATGCCATGACTGGCAAGGTCGCGACTTTGAGACCGATGCCCAGCAGCGCCATCAGCGCATTGCACAGCACGGCGACAATCGCCAGCGGCACCAGAATGCACAGCACTGCGCGCACTGAACGAAACGTCAGCAAGCAGAACAGCGCGACGGAGAAAAACAACGCGGCCAGCATCACCACTTCGGCCTGTTTCACCGCTTCGTTGGACGCAGCCATCACCCCAATATTGCCGCCCGCCAGTTTGAACGCCACGCCCGGCACCTGAATCCCGGCAATGATGCGTTTGGCTTCACTCAACACGTGGGCCACGGTGGCGCCTTCGTGATCGGTCAAAAACACCAGGATCTGCATTTTCTGGCAGCCATCGGTCACCAGCCCCGAGTCCGGCGAGTAGGCATAGGCACCTTGTTGCAAGCCTTGAGCTGAACCCGGGATCGCAGCCCAGCGCGGGTTGCCCTCGTTGTTGCCGGCAATTACTTGCTTGCTCATGCCGGCCACACTTTGTACCGACTGCACGCCGGGCACTTCGCGCATCTTGAAATCGAAGGTCTCTACGGCCCGCATCACCGCCGGGTCAAGGCACGCTTCACTGCGCTCGCTGATGGTCAGAAACACCGACAGCACATCCAGGCCAATGGAGTAGTTGCTGATGATCTGCTGGTTGTCCTGGTTGTAGCGCGAGTCAGCCCGCAGTTCCGGGGCACCGGAACCAATGTCCCCGACTGCCAGTTCCCGCGCTTTGTAGGCGCCCGCTGCCAAGAGCACCAAACTCACCCCGAACACCCAGAGCGCCGGGCCCGGCGTGGCCAGCGCGGACAGGCGCCACCATAACGGGTGACGAGTCTCTGCCAGACGCGCCTGCGCCGTCATCAGCCGTGGCTCCAGTGGCAGATGGGCGATGATCAACGGCAGCATGATCTTATTGGTGATGATCATCAGCATCACGCCGATGCAAGCGGTGACGCCGAGCTCATGAACGATGGGGATGTCGATCAGCATGATCACCCCAAACCCCAGCGCGTTCATCAGCAACGCCAGCGCGCCGGGAATGAAGATTTTACTGAAGGCCGCTTTCGCGGCGCTAACCGAGTCGCTGCCTGCCAGCACTTCCTGCTTCCAGGCATTGGTCATTTGCACAGCGTGGGAAACGCCGATCGAGAAGATCAGGAACGGCACCAGAATCGACATCGGATCGATCCCCAGTCCCAGCAAGGGCAACAGCCCGAGTAACCAGATCACCGGGAGCAAGGCAACAAACAGCGCCACCAGAGTCAGGCGCAACGAGCGCGAATACAGCCACAGCAAGGCACCGGTAATCAGGAAGGCAACCGCGAAAAAGCCCATCACCGTGTTCAGTCCTTCGACCACATCACCCACCAGCTTGGCGAAACCGACGATATTTATCTCGATGTCGTCGTTGCTGTATTTAGCGCGAATGTCTTCAAGACGCTGGGCAATTTGTACATAGCTAACCGGCTGCCCGGTCTTGGGATCGGTGTCTTGCAGGTCGGCACGCACCATTGCCGATTTCAGATCATTAGCCAGCAGCCGACCGATCTGCCCGGAGCGCGCTGCGTTGCTGCGCACTTGCTGCAAGTCTTCGGGGGTGGCGGCGTATTGCGGCGGCACCACCAGATCGCCAACGTAACCGTCTTCGGTAATTTCGATATAGCGCACGTTAGGGGTGAACAGCGAGGTCACGCTGGGGCGACTGACGCCCGAGATAAAGAACACATCGTCGGTGACCTGTTGCAGGGTCTGGAGAAACTCAGGGTTATAGAGGTCGCCCTGGCCTTTCCAGTGCACGCTGACCAGCAAGCGATTGGCGCCGGTGAAGATTCGGCTGAAATCCAGAAAGTTGAGCATGTAGGCATGCCGCACCGGGATCTGTTTGTTGAAGCCGGGGTCGAGCCGTACATGGGTGGCGCTGTAACCCAGCCCCAGGGTGATCAGCATAAAGAGACCGAGCAGCACCTTGCGCCGAGCCATCAATAACTCGGCGCAGCGATTCACAAAGCGCTGTGTAGCGGTGAGCTTAAGGGCGTCGGTCATTTCGACCTCGCACAGCGAATAAATAGACGGTTGCGCCCATGCTCACGATCCCTCGCACACTTTTTATTATTCGCGGCGCGGGTCTGTTCAGCCCGGCCGAGCTAAGTGCGACCGATCATCAGGGCCGATCAGGGCGTGTACATCGTCCAAAAGGCCTAGGCTGTTTGAGGGAAGTTGCAGATTCCTTGTGGGAGCGGCATGCCGCGCGCTTAATCTGAAGCACCCTGTCAAGCACGCCCCCACAGGCGTTCAAGCAGTTATCGGCGTCCCCGCTTGCAGGCGCTGCAGTTCGCGGCGAACCATGCTTGCGTATTCAGCGGGGCGTAAGGCGTAGAGCTGCCCCGCCACCCAGGTCAGCCAGGCGCCTTTGAGTTCGGGCTGTTGGCCAAATAATTCGGCAGCCTTGGCCTGGGCGTGCGCAAGGTGCTGCTGATGAAACTCGCTACGAGTGACGGTCACTCTTTGCTGGCCTTGAACGTGAGTTCACCCTTGCGCCACTTGGCAGCTTTGGTGGTGACTGCTTTCAAGGTTTTGCTCAACCCGCCCTCGAGTTGCTCATTGGCCGCAAACACTAACATCACGGTTTGGCCTTCCTTGAAGACGATGCCTTCGCCCAAAGGCGAGCTGACGTAGGCATAGTCCCCGATGCCGTACACCGTCATTTTGATTTCCCGAAACTTGATCTCCAGCTTGCCGCCTTCACGGCTCGGCATCACCGCGGCGCTGAAATGATCGCCGACTTTTAACTTCAGACCAGGCTTGTCGTCTACCACCAACGCTGTTTCGGTGTCGATTTCAGCGATGTAAATACCTTCTGCCGTTTGTTCGGTGACATACACAAAGCGAGACTGGAACATCTTGACCAACCGCGCCCGCAAGTCACCTAACACAAATAATGCATGCATCTCCAAATTGCTGACTGCCAACGAAAAGCCCTCGATAGTAAAAAATTAAACTGCCCGCCAAAAAACAGGCAGCAGAAAAAAAGTCTCAGCCACCAGTTAAAAACCCGCGTACGACAAGGTGACCTGACTGCTCGAGTCAGGGGGTGGCATGTGACATCAAGATAATGGATTCCCGTCTGAACTATCCCGGCAAACAAGCGCCAGGGCTTGAAGGACATTAATCATGGCTGTGTTCGCGTTGATCCGCTCACACACAGTCGGGCGCGCTATTCTACCGACTCATGCCCGAGGATGGGTATACACATCCGCTGTTCAATTAGGCAAACGGTTTATTTTCTGCCTGATTGCGTCGGTGTTCAACAGGGCTTTCGTCGCGTCGATGCGTTAACTGCGCCACGAGCGGCCAACTACTGCCATACTTGCGCAAAATTTGGCTTGGCCCATGCTGCCAGGTTGGCTGGACTCTATTACTTGCAAGGGATAGTGACACGTGACTGAATTTGATATTGGCGAGTATTTCATCCGCGGTGACTTCAAAGAAGTCGATGGAGAATTTCAGGCAGTGATCGTGATGCGGCCAAAACCACCCCTGACCAAGGTCACCTACCACCAGGTCGAAAAGGATCGTTGGTTCAAGACATCAGAACTGGCAAAAATTGCCGGTATGGAGTCCGCCCTGCAATTGAAAGAAGCCGTCGATGCAGGCGCTCTTAACATTTAACGGCAATCGTCTCGTTTCCAATTGAACTAGGCTGGTCTCGAACTCTTTGCGTTCAAAGACCTCAGATGCATAGACCCGGCCCATTTACTAAAGGAAATGAATATGGACGACACACCTATCAGCCTGCAAAGCCTGTTTGAGCAACTGGGATTATCCTCTGATCAGGCATCCATTACCGCGTTCATTGACGCCAACAGATTGCCTGAAGACGTCAAGTTGGCCGATGCCGACATTTGGACGAAGGCTCAATCCCAGTTACTGAGAGAAAAACTATTGGCGGATGACAATTGGGCGATTGTTATCGACGAATTGAATACGCTCCTGCATCAAGCGCGCTGAGCATGCATTCGCACGGCTGAACGGTTGGCGCTTAGCTGCGCCAGCCATGCCGCACGACACTCTTCAGCCTCTGCGCGACTGGAAAAGGCCGTGCCACGTTGTTCGCCATTGACCAGCACGACCCAGCAAGCCTTCTTGCCGATCGCGCGCAAGCTTTCAGGAACACCGCTGCCAATCATTACTGCTACATCAACCTGATGGGTCATGATGCTTACTCCACGCATTTAGTTAGCCACCTAACGATGCTGGCTATCTTAGTGGCTAACGGCTCGCGGAAAAAGCTATGTCCCGCATAGATGCGTTGCATGGCTTGTAACAATCCGTGGGGCCGTTCATGCGAAGGCTGACTCGTGCTGCTCATAAATCAGGCGGCCACCCTCTTGGGGGCGATTAAAAAAAGCCTGGTCCACCACGCCCTCACCTGCGCCCACCGCAGCGTTCCAGTTTGCCGATTGATGGATGTAACGCTGGCGCAGTAGACGCTCTTCTTGCGTGCTGAGTGCTATTGCACCTTCGCGCACTTGGGTCTGAAGCCGGGCCTCAATGGATTTAAGTTCATCGGGTAAACCGGCATCTGCGTCGGCCAATGCCCTGAACGGGACACCCCGCTCACACGCCAGGCTATGCATGATGCGCAGGTAGACCCGCGACAGTTGGCCAAATACGCGGCGTTGCATATAGACCGCCGCTTGTACCCGCTGCATCGGATCTTCGCGGCTACCTTCCAGACGGGTAGCGCTGCGCACTTCCAGCAGCCGCTGCGGGTCACTTGGGTCCAGCAGGTCCTTGGCTTGCCAATGCGTAAGCGCTGCGCCAGCGCTTTGCCAGGCATGGGTCAGAATGAGCGGCGTGGACGGGCTGACCCGGTTGGTCTGCCAGCGGGTCAAAAACACTTGCTCGCTCATTTGCGTCGGATACCCACCGCCGACGTCAGCATGCACGCCGGGCACGGCGATCTCCATTGGCCACTGCGGGGCAATGCGGCTCAATGAGTAATTGCGCCGCTGCTCGTCGCGCGCAGACAGTTGCACCACGTGTTGTGCGCAGTCAGGGCTTAGGTACAGATTGAGGCCGGGGTTGATGTCATCGCTGACGTCGCCCAGGTCTGCCAGTCCACCCATGGCGGCGACGGTGTCGAACAAGCCGATAAAACCGATCGTGCACTCAAAATCAGGTGCCAGCGCAAATTGTGATTCAAAAGAGGTGTTATTAATCCGATTGGCGAAGTGCCGGGCCGCCGCTGCACCGCGACTGAAGCCAAAAATATCCAGTTGCAAGCGACACAAGGTCGATGGCGCCACACTTTGCAAAAAGTGAGTCAGGCACTCAACCAGTTGGGCGTAGGCCTGTTCTGCCTTGCCCAGTACACCGCTGCTGCCACGTCCGTAAGTCTGCGCAGGAAAGCGCGTGTCAGAGCCCCCCGTAGTGGTGCCGATGCCACTGATGTACAGCGAGGTCACAGCGTAGCCATCCGCATCGAACGCTTGTTGCGCAGGGTAGTGCTGATGCAGTACCGCAATATTGGTCGTGACATTGGCGTAGCTGCTGTCAGCGTCAACCCTCAGCCCGCGTGCCTGGCGCACCTGCCCTTCTGCGCTGTTGAATTGATTATTGGCCGTGCCATCAAAGAAAACACCCACGCGCAACACGCGTCCTGTGTTGCTCGAATCCCCCATGTATTTCACCCTCTATCCAATCGACCCAGCAAAAAAATGCCGCGCAACTATAAGGGTGCTCAACTGAAGTCACCAACTCAACGCTGGCAAAGTGTAAGACGGGGTTTTACAACTAGGAAAATGGGCAGCAAGGCGAACGCTTGCAGGGCCCGACCGCTACCGGGACCGCTTGGCGCGGCCCCGGCAAGGCAAGCATTCAGGCTTGACGCTGGTGCTTGTCAATTTGCTCGTGGCGCTCTTGAGCTTCGATGCAGTACTTGGTGGTCGGGCTAATCAGCAGGCGCTTGAGGCCAATCGCGTCACCGCTGTCATCACACCAGCCAAAGTTGTCTTCTCTGATGCGATCCAGCGCTTGTTCCAATTGAGGCAGCATGCGTTGGTCACGATCGATGGAGTTCACCAGCCAGGTGCGCTCCTCTTCAACCGAAGCGGCGTCCGCAGGATCAGCCGGAGTGTCCAGACTTTCGATCGCAATGCGGTTTTGCTCAATACGTTCGTGGGTCTCAACCTTCATTTTTTGCAACAGCTCAGTGAAAAAAGCCAGTTGCTCGGCATTCATGTAGTCATCCGCCGGCATGGCCAGCAACTTATCCTTTGTCATTGATTTCTCTATAAAAAATACGTGCATTAAGGCGAATTAGGGAGCGTTCTGACCGATCTTCATCCAAACCAGTTAGGTGCCATCTATTTCAAGCGCCACCCGGCACTCAATTTACGAGGGGCGGCAGTCTAAGGCCGACTTATCGAGTCAGCAACTGAAATGACAGCTATTTGTCCAGCAAAACATGGAAAAGGACGAAAAACGGCCTTCACAAGGGTTTCACAGGGGTCAGTGGAGTGCGTTTATAGCAAGAAATTCCCTGATGCAGCTGAAATATCGATTGAACGAACAGGCACTTGAATGGCTGGCCAGGATTTTTTGAACGCCTACGCTATAGGCTGCGCTCGCCAAACCGCTACCTGCCCTGCAAGAGCCATCTTTAAGGACACACTTATGTCAGCCACTCATCAGCCGGCCCAAACGCCAGGGAGCGAACAAGCCAGCCCGCCGGGCAATGCCGAGCGCTTGTTGCAGCTCATTACCGAGGAGTACGAGAGCCTGCCGCGCCAGCTCAAGCGTATTGCCGGTTATATGACCCAGCAAAGTGACCGGATCATGGTTGACCGAATCAGTGACATTGCCCGCGAGTGTGAGGTGCACCCTTCGGCCATCGTGCGTTTTTCGCAACGCTTTGGCTTTAGCGGCTTCAGTGAAATGCAGGCGCTGTTTCGCGAGGCGTACACCGACAAGGCAACCCCGGTTCAGAACTATCAGCAGCGTGTTCGCAGCATGATTGCCGATAAATCGCAAAAAACCAACAGCGGCGATCTGGCCCGCGAGTGCATTAATGCCACGCTGTCGGGCATTGAGCGGCTGAGGCTGGAACTCGACGAACAGGCCTTCGAGAAAGCCGTGGACCTGGTGGTCAACGCCGACAATATCTACGTGGTCGGTGTACGCCGCTCTTTCGCGGTCGCCGATTACCTGGTGTACAACCTGCAGCACACCAACAAGCGGATTCACATGGTTTCGGGCCTGGGCGGCAGCTACCGCGAGCAAATGCGCAGCGTTCGCGCCAATGACCTGGTGATTGCCATCAGCTTTACCCCTTATGGCAAGGAAACCCAGCATTGCTTGCGCCTTGCCCAGTTGCATCAGGCCAAAACCCTGATCATCACCGACAGCACTCTGTCGCCGCTGGCTAAAAAAGCCAGCACCGTGTTGCTGGTTAATGAAGGAAGCTCGTTTGCGTTCCGCTCATTGAGCGCAACCTTGTGCTTGTGTCAGGCCTTGTTTATAGCCGTGGCCTATCGGCTGGAACTAAAAGTGGACGACATCCACGAACAAGTCGGTATTGACGACTAGCCCAATCGTTGAACCCTTACCGACTGGTTACAAAAGTACTTCGCATTATTACGCTGATGTATACGCCAGTAAGGATTTGCGTCGACAACTGTGCACTTCAAGCCCCATTTAGGTACGACTTGGCCGCGACATGACTCCCGCTTTCCATTCTGAAAAATCCCACGAATCTCTCCGTAAATCTTATCGTCACTTACGCTCTGCCTGACAATACTGCGCGGTTTACGCGCTTTACAATTGCTGGCACAAATCCCAAATCTCAAGCCAAGTAAATAATCGATATGTCACTGCTCGTATCACTACGCAGATGATGCTGAACCCAGTTGTCTGCACAGCTGGATATTCAATAGGCTTTCTATAGGGGCACGACGTGATGAGTTATTCCTTGTTCGCCAACAATAAGCCGGTACTTGAGCAAAGCCTGTCAGTCGCAGCTCCGGCGGGCGATTACGACCGTGAAGTGTGCCTTCCCGCATTGGACCGGCTGATCAGACTGCGCGATGCCCTGCTGTTGCTGAAGGTGCCATTGGCCAACAGTGGCGGCTTGCGCACCCCCATTGAACAGCGACTATTGAGCAACGACGTTTACGAACGCGTACTGGGCAAACTCACTGCGGACATGCCGGACACGGCAGCGACACTTGCACAGGTTCAGGCATCAAAGACTGCACAGCCTTTAATTCAAATTAAATGCAGTCAAGCATCATTATTATGAATTTTCGGATTGCATCGGCGCTAGGCACACTGCGCACGTTCCTCCCCCAATGAAGGAACACTTTCAAGGGCTTGCCGGGAACCCGCACAGCCCTTTTTTTATCTCTTCATTGCCCAGAACCGGACTCTCCCACCATGCAAAACCGCTGGATCAGCCGCCTGTTGCCTGCGGCCACGAACACCCGTCCCACAGAATGGAGTCGCGCGGCGATTGGCGTCTCACTGGGCACACTGCTGTGCGTCTGGGTGTGCAGTGCGTTCTTTGGTCTGCCCGTGGCCATGCATTTGATTGGCCCGTTGGGGGCATCAGCCATTTTGCTGTTTGCCGTGTCATCGGGCGCGCTGGCGCAACCTTGGTCGATTCTCGGCGGTTATCTTTGCGCAACCGTGATGTCATTGGCCGTGGTGCACTTTTTTGGCCGCAACCTGGACAGCGCGTGTCTGGCAGTTGGCCTGGCACTGGTGCTCATGTGCTTGCTGCGCTGCCTGCACCCCCCCGCCGGTGCGCTGGCCTTGCTGGTGGTCCTGGCTGATCCGGACAGCGCTCGCCTGGGCTGGGGCATGCTCGGCCCGGTGATGCTCAGCGCCGTGTGCATGTTGCTGAGCGCCTTGGCTTACAACAACCTGACGCGGGTGCGTTACCCGAGAAAAATCGCCGAACCGATCCCGCCTATAGTGGAACCGCGCGTTGCTGGCGACCCTGGTATTACTGCCCAAGACCTGCAAAAAGCCCTTGAGCAAATGGACGCCTTTATCGACGTCACCCCCGAGGACCTCGAAGCCCTGGTGCGTGCCAGCGAGCACAACGCACGTCGGCGCAGCGTCGGTGAAGTGTTCGACCAGGCCCGTTAGCGAACCCATCACAACGCCGCGCGGCAGATGCTGCTAGGGTTGTTGCTGCAGGGTCCGGGCGGCCGCTGTTGCACTGCACTTGATCGTCCAGACTCACAGAACACTTGCCATGCGCGGGCACGTGTCCTGAGTCCAGTCAACAGAGCGTGATCAAGGCTCGCAATGCTCAAAATCATTGAAAATCAAATTTCAAAGCATGCCGCACCCCCTGCCCTGCAAGCCGAATTTGCTCAACATGATTTTGAAAAACTGCGCAATTTTTGCCGTTTGACCTACGCGGCCAGCATCTTCATCTGGCTGTTATTTGACGTGATAATCAGCACCAAGGGAGGTCAGGGCTTCACCGGCCTGTCCATGCTGTTTATGACCACGATGGTGACGATCACCCTCGTTCTGGGGTTTATCCGCAATTACCGGCACTTCGATGTGCTGAATGTTATTTTTGTGGTCGTGATTACCTTGGGCATCCGCCTGATCATCATGGGCTTGCCTCAGGACTCGCAACCGGTCTGGCTGGTACTGGCGACGGCCAGCATCCTCTACAGCGCCTCGATCTTGCCATTGAGCCGCTGGGCATTTCTCACCGCTGCGCTCATTGCCGGACTCATGCTCAACCCCTTTGCGTTGACCTTCGTCTCGGTCATGGACCTGCGAGGGTCGATGATCCTGTGCTATTACGCCTTTCTCAGCAGTTTGACGATTTACAGCTTTTTCAAATTGCGCCGGGTCAAGCTACACAATTACACCATGTCCATGCTACTGGTGAGCCAGGCCTACATCGACGCGTTGACCGAGATTCCCAACCGACGCTCTTTCATGACCCAAGCGGGTAACGTATTACAGGCCCAGCCTCGGGAATACGACCATTACCTGGCGATGATCGACATCGATAACTTCAAAAAAGTTAATGATCTGTTCGGGCATGACATTGGTGATGAAGTGCTCAAGCGCACTGCGTCCAGCATCAAGGCCGTGATGACTGACTATGAGTACGCGCGTTTGGGCGGCGAAGAGTTTGCGGTGTACTTGTCGGGAGTAAAGCGTGCCGACGTCGAAGCGTTGATGAGCGCGCTCTGTCGTCGAGTGCGTGAAGACCCGCATGAACACTCGGTGACCATCAGCATTGGTCTGGCGCGGGTTGAGGGCCATGACACCTTGAATCAGGCGCTGGCCAATGCAGACAAGGCGCTATATGTGTCCAAGAACAGTGGCAAGGACAGGTTTACGTTTTATACGCAGGACATGGGCTGAGGGGGCTCACTTTTGTCAAACACTCCGGCTTTGTTTTTTGACCTCAGGGCCGGAGTGAAGACACCGGGTGAGCCTGGGCGAGCTCGGCCGGACGGTAGCGCAAAGAGCTTTTGGTTCCTTTTGCGGCTGTTTGCCAAAAGGGATTGGCTGTAAGAGCGAAATAAATAGCTCAGTTAAACGCGTAAAACGGATATGTACTCAGTGGATCAGTTAACACGCCCGCCTACCCGCCCCCCCCAAAAAATCAACGCTCACTCAAATCGGTATTCCCATCCCATCCCCCGCCCAACGCGGCAATAAGCTGCACGCTGGCGATCAACCGACTTTGCAGCAGGTTCAATACGCTACGCTCGGTACTCAATGCGGTGGTTTGCACGGTGACAACGTCCAGGTAGGCGATCAATCCAGCCTTGTACTGGTTGTTGGTCAAGCGCAATGACTCACGTGCCGACTCCAGTGCCTGTTCCTGCACCACGGTTTCGTCCCCGAGCACTTTCAACTGCACCATGTAGTTTTCCACTTCGCGGAATCCATCCAGTACGGTCTGGCGATATTTGGCAACGCTCTGGTCATACACCGCTTCGTTTCGATCGACCTCGGCCGAACGCTGGCCCCCATCAAACAAGGGCAAGGAGATTTTCGGCCCCACCGACCAGAATCGGTTCGGCGCGCTGATCCAGTCCTGGTACTGGCTGCTGCTGTATCCGCCCGACAGGCTCAGGCTAAAGTCCGGGTAGTACGCGGCTTTGGCCACGCCGATGTTGGCGTTGGCTGCCATGACCGAGCGCTCGGCCGAGGCGATATCCGGGCGGCGTTCCAACAGCTGTGACGGCACGCTGACCGGGATCGCCGGCAGTTTGGGAATGTCTTTGATTTGCGCCAGTTTAAAGCTCGCAGGCGCCTGCCCCGTCAGCACGGCAATGGCGTTTTCGAATTGAGCGCGCTGCCAGATCAGGTCGATCAGGCTGGCCTGGGTATTACGCAACTGGGTTTGCGCTTGCGCCACGGCGTCTTTGCCCGAGATGCCTGCACGGTATTGGTTTTCGCTCATTTTCAACGAACGCTGGTACGCCTCGACAGTCGCTTCCAGCAAGCGTTTTTGTTCGTCGATCACCCGCAGTTGCAGGTAGTTTTGCACCAGCTCCGATTGCTGGCTCAGGCGCATCGCGGCCAGGTCGGCAAAGCTGGCTTGCGCGCTGGCTTCATTGGCTTCAAGGCCACGACGCAATTTGCCCCAGACATCGGCCTCCCAACTCACGCCGACCTGCGCGTTCAAGGTATCGCGGATGCCGCTGCTGGAACTGGTCAGGCTGGAGTTTGAGCTGCCTGTGCCCTGGCTGGAGCGGGTTTTGCCAACGCTCAGGTCGGCGCTCGGCAAAAACGCCGCCCGTGCATTACGCACCAATGCCTGCGCCTGACGAAACTGGGCTTCTGATTGCGCAACGCTCTGGTTGTTGCTGTTGAGTTGGGCCACCAGCGCGTTCAGTTGCGGGTCGCCGTATAACTCCCACCAGGCCCCCCGCGCCAGCGCATCACTGGGGTTGGCCTGGGTCCAGCCCTGCGCTTCTTTGAATTGCTGCGCCGCTGTCAGCTCAGGGCGCTGGTAGTCCGGCCCCACCGCACAGGCGCTGAGCAACACCGCGCTCAGTACCAGGCCCAGCAGGCGCGAGCCACGGGCAAGGGCCCAACGTTGGGACGACAGTGCCGGGGCAAGGTTAAGCAAACGAGAGGTCATAGCGGAGTTTCCAGAGCAGCATCAGTACGCACGCCACGCCATTTGTTGAAGCGATGGCGCGCACGGTCGAGATAGAGGTAGACCACCGGGGTGGTGTAAAGGGTCAGGATCTGGCTGAAAATCAGCCCGCCAATGATGGTCAGGCCCAGCGGCTGACGCATTTCGGCCCCTTCGGCATGGCTCAGCATCAACGGCAAGGCGCCCAGAATGGCCGCCAGGGTGGTCATCAGAATCGGCCGCAGACGTTGCAAGCACGCACTGCGAATCGAATCCTGCGGGCTCATTCCTGAATGCCGCTCCAATTGCAGCGCAAGGTCGATCATCAAGATCGCGTTTTTCTTCACCACGCCGATCAGCAAGAACAGCCCCAGCAGAGAGATCAGGCTGAACTCGCCCCCCGTGAGGTAGATGCTCAACAGCGCGCCGACCCCCGCCGATGGCAGGGTCGACAGGATCGTCAGCGGGTGGATGTAGCTCTCGTAGAGAATGCCGAGCACCAGATACACCGCTACCAACGCCCCCAGGATCATGAACGGCTGGCTTTTCTGAGTGGCGGCAAACGCGTCGCCGGTACCGGCCATTTTGGCGATGACGTCTTCGGGCAGACCGAGTTTGGCAATGGCCCGCTCGATGGCAGCGGTGCCCTGCTCCAGCGACACGCCAGGCGCCAGGTCAAACGAAATGCTCTGGGAAGCGAACTGGCCTTCATGCTCGACGCGGTCGTCCTGCAAGCTGTTTTCGTAATGAGCGATTGCGGATAACGGAATCCGTTGCCCCTGCGCACCAATGACGTACACCTGATTGAGGGTCTCGGGGTCCTGGGCGTATTTGGGGTTAACCTCCATGACCACCTGATACTGGTTCAGGCTGTCGTAGATGGTCGAGATCTGCCGCTGGCTGTAAGCGTTGTTGAGCACGGCAGTGACCATGTCCATGTCGACCCCCAGGCGTTTGGCCTGGTCACGGTCAACCACCAGTGTCACTTGCTGCGCGCCACGGCCTTCACGGGCGTCGATCGCCGTCAGTTCGGGCAGCGCTTTAAAGGCCGCCACGACTTTCGGGTACCAGGTGCGCAGTTCGCCAAGGTCACCACTTTGCAGGATGTAGGAATACTGCGAGCTGGTTTGCTCACGGCCACCGCCAAATTGCAGGTCCTGATCCGCCATCAGCATCAAGCGCCCGCCTGGCACTTTGGGCATGCTGTCACGCAGGCGCTCGATGACTTTTTGCGCAGAAATCTTGCGCTCGGAGATCGGCTTGAGGCGCACGATCATCACCGCGTTGTTGGTACCGCCATTGCCGCCGATAAAACCAGCCACGCTATCCACCGCCGGGTCGGCGAGTATCGCCTTGCGGAAGGTGTCCATCTTGGGCTGCATCACGCTGAACGACAGGCCATCATCGCCGCGCACGAAGCCAATCAGTTGCCCAGTGTCTTGTTGCGGCATAAAGGTTTTCGGCACGACCACGTACAACGCCACGTTAACGCCGATGGTCACCAGCAGGCTGAGCAGGGTCAGGCGCTTGTGGCGCAAAACCCAGTCCAGGCTGCGCGCATAGCCGTGCACCATGCGGTCGTTAAGCCGTATGCTCCAGCGTTGCATGGCGTTTTCAGTGCCCGGCACATGCGGTTTGAGCCAGCGCGCGCAAAGCATAGGAGTCAGGGTCAGCGAGACCACCAGCGACACCACAATCGAGGCTGCCAGGGTGATCGAGAATTCGCGGAACAGGCTTTCGATAATCCCGCCCATAAACAGGATCGACAAAAATACCGCCACCAGCGAGACGTTCATGGAGAGCAAGGTAAAACCGACTTCCTTGGCCCCCAGGTACGCCGCTTTCATCGGCGCAATCCCTGCATCGATATGGCGCGAGATGTTTTCAAGCACCACGATGGCGTCATCCACCACCAACCCGGTGGCCAGAATCAGCGCCATCAGCGACAGGTTATTGAGCGAGAAACCATACAGGTACATGATGGCAAAGGTGCCCACCAGCGACACCGGCACCGCCAGGGTCGGGATCAGCGAGGCGCGCAAATTACCAAGAAACAGGAACACCACCAAAATCACCAGCGCCACAGCAATCAGCAACGTCATCTCGGCTTCGTGCAAGGTGGCCTTGATCACCGGCGAGCGATCCATGGCCAGGTTCAGTTTGACGCTGGCTGGCAGCACCGCTTGCAACGCAGGCAACTGGGCCTTGATCGCGTTCACGGTCTGGATAATGTTGGCCCCGGCCTGGCGGTTGACCACCAGCAGGACGGCCGCGTCGTTGTTGAAGAAACCGCTGTTGTAACGGTCTTCAACGCTGTCGTTGACCTTGGCCACGTGGCTAAGACGCAGGGCCGCTCCATCCTGATAACGGATGATCAGCGACTCGTAGTCCTTGGCCTTTTCCAGTTGGTCGTTGGCTTGGATCTGCCAATTGCGATCACCGTCCGACACCGCGCCCTTGGGTCGACGCACGTTGGCGTTGGCAATGGTGTTGCGTACATCGTCCAGCGCCACGCCGTACTGGTTGAGCAGTTGCGGCTCCAGTTCGATACGCACGGCGGGCAACGAACTGCCACCAATTTGCACTTCGCCCACCCCCGGCACCTGCGACAGGCTTTGCGAGAGGATGGTCGAGGCCAGGTCATAAAGCTCGCCCTTGGACAGAACATCGGAAGTCAGTGACAGCACCATGATCGGCGCTTGCGACGGGTTGACCTTTTTATAGGTCGGCATACTGCGCATGCCACTGGGCAGCAAATTGCGCGACGCGTTGATCGCGGCCTGCACCTCGCGGGCCGCGCCGTTGATGTCGCGGTCCTGATCGAATTGCAGAATCACCCGCGTCGAGCCCTGGCTTGAGCGGCTGCTCATGGTGTTGACCCCGGCAATCGCACCGAAAGATCGCTCCAGCGGCGTGGCCACGGTAGACGCCATGACCTCGGGACTGGCACCCGGCAAACTGGCCGACACCACGATGACCGGAAAGTCCATTTGCGGCAGCGGCGACACCGGCAGCAAACCAAAGCTCACCCCGCCCAGCAACATAATTGCCAGACTCAGGAGCATGGTCGCCACCGGGCGTTTAATGAACGGGCCGGACAGGTTCATGCCGAAGCCTGCTCAGCCGGAGCCTTGTCACCCCGCCAGCGGCGGCCCAGTCGGTCGAAATACAGGTAGATCACCGGGGTCGTAAACAAGGTCAATACCTGACTCACCAACAAGCCGCCAACCATCACCAGACCCAGTGGTTGGCGCAGCTCAGCCCCGGAACCTGTCGCCAGCATCAGCGGCACAGCACCAAACAGCGCCGCCAGTGTGGTCATCAGAATCGGGCGAAAACGCAGCAGGGCCGCCTGATAAATCGCGTCTTGCGGGGCCATGCCCTGGTTGCGTTCAGCGTCGAGGGCGAAGTCGATCATCATGATCGCGTTTTTCTTCACGATACCGATCAGCAAGATGATGCCGATGATCGCGATCATCCCCAGGTCATTGCCGCTCAGAATCAGCGCCAGCAACGCGCCGACCGCGGCCGAGGGTAAGGTCGAAAGGATGGTGATCGGGTGGATGTAGCTCTCGTAGAGCACGCCCAGCACGATGTACATGGTCACTACGGCCGCCAGAATCAGCAGCAAGGTGCTCGACAATGAAGCCTGGAACGCCTGGGCGGCACCCTGGAACTCGGTTTGCACACCAACCGGCATGCCAATATCTTTTTGCACCTGATCGATCAACTCGACTGCTTGCCCCAGTGCCACACCCGGCGCCAGGTTGAAGGAGACCATCACCGATGGAAACTGCCCAATGTGAGAAATGGACAACTGCGATTGACGCTCTTCAACCTTGGCCAGGCTGGACAGGCGAACCTGGCCGCCATCGGAGGTTTTGACGTGAATCTGATCCAGCGCCTGCGGACCGATTTTCTCGCCATCTTTGGCCTGTAACACCACACGGTACTGACTGGCCTGGGTGTAGATGGTCGAAATCTGCCGCTGGCCGAAGGCGTCGTACAAGGCATCGGTGATGTTCGCCACCGATACTCCAAGGCGCGATGCAGCGTCGCGGTCGATGACCAGGTAAACCTGCAACCCTTTGTCTTGCAGGTCACTGGCCACATCGCTCAGTTGCGGCTGGTTGCGCAACGCGGTCACCAGTTTATCGCTCCAGGTACTGAGCAGTTGGGCATCCGGTGACGACAAACTGAACTGGTATTGGGTGCGGCTGACGCGGTCTTCAATGGTCAAGTCTTGCACGGGCTGCATAAACAGCCGGATTCCGACCAGCTTGTCCAGTTGCGGCTGCAAGCGCGCAATCACCTCAGAAGCACTGCCGTGGCGCTCGCCGTGAGGCTTGAGGTTAATCAGCATACGCCCGCTGTTGAGGGTGGCATTATCACCGTCGACCCCAATGTAGGAAGACAGGCTTTCAACATCCGGGTCTTGCAGGATGATTTTGCCCAGTTCTTGCTGACGCTGGCTCATGGCGCTGAACGAGATGGACTGCGGCGCCTCGGAAATCCCCTGAATGACACCCGTGTCCTGCACCGGGAAGAAGCCCTTAGGCACCACCATGTACAGAAATACGGTGAGTGCCAACGTGCCAATCGCCACCAGCAACGTCAGCGGCTGATGTTTGAGCACCCACTGCAACATGCGTCCGTATTCGGCAATCATCCAGTCAATAAAAGCACCGCTGGCCCGGTAGAAACGGCCCTGCTCGTGTGGCTTGGGCTCAGCTTTGAGTAAACGGGCACACATCATCGGCGTCAGCGTCAGCGATACGACCAGCGAGATCAGAATGGCCACCGCCAGGGTGATGGCAAACTCACGGAACAGTCGCCCCACCACGTCAGCCATAAACAGCAGCGGAATCAACACCGCGATCAGCGACAGGGTCAGCGAGATCAGCGTAAAACCGATTTGCTTGGCGCCCTTGAGCGCAGCCTGCATCGGGCTGTCGCCCTCTTCTATATAGCGCGAAATGTTTTCCAGCATGACGATGGCGTCATCGACCACAAAACCGGTGGCGATGGTCAGGGCCATCAGCGTCAGGTTGTTGATCGAAAAGCCGGCCAGGTACATCACCCCGAAGGTACCGATCAGCGACAACGGCACAGCAATCGAAGGAATAATCGTGGCGCTGGCACGGCGTAGAAACAGGAACGTCACCATCACCACCAAAGCGATGGAGATCAGCAATTCATGCTGCACATCACGAACCGAAGCCCGGATGGTTTGCGTGCGGTCAGTCAGCACGGTGACATCGACGCCCGCTGGCAGGTTATCGGTGATGCTCGGCAACAGCGCCTTGATCCGGTCCACCACTTCAATCACGTTGGCACCGGGTTGACGCTGAATGTTCAGCAGCACCGCCTGATTTTCATTGGCCCAGGCGGCGAGGCGTTCGTTCTCGGCACCGTCGACAATTTCTGCCACATCCTTGAGTCGCAGCGGCGCGCCGTTGTTGTAGGCCAGGATCAGCTCGGCGTACTCCTGCGCAGTTTTCAACTGGTCGTTGGCATCGAGCATCGACACTCGGGTCGGGCCGTCAAAGTTACCTTTGGGCTGATTGACGTTGGACGCGCCGATCAGGGTGCGCACATCTGCCAGGTTCAAGCCATTGGCAGCCAGCGCCTCGGGGTTGACCTTGATCCGCACCGCCTGGCGTTGACCACCGGCGATGCTGACCATGCCGACGCCACTGATCTGGGCAATTTTTTGCGCCATGCGCGTGTCGACCAAGTCATTGAGCTTGGGCAGCAACATGGTTTTAGAGGTGATCGCCAGGGTCAGCACCGGGGTGTCGGCCGGGTTGACCTTGTTGTACACCGGTGGTGCTGGCAAATCCTTGGGCAACAGGTTAGACGCAGCGTTGATCGCGGCCTGAACCTGCTGCTCAGCAACGTCCATATTAATATCGAGGTTAAAGCGCAGGGTCAGCACTGAAGCGCCGCCCGAACTGGTCGAGGCCATTTGCGTCAGGCCGGGCATTTGCCCGAACTGGCGCTCAAGCGGCGCGGTGACCGCGCTGGTCATGACATCCGGGCTGGCGCCGGGGTACAGCGTCATCACGCGGATAGTCGGGTAATCAACCTGAGGCAAGGCTGACACTGGCAGCATGCGATAGGCAATGATCCCGGACAACACGATGGCCAGCATGCACAGCGTGGTTGCGACCGGGCGCAGGATAAACAGCCGCGACAGATTCATTCGTGCGCCTTGCCCTTGGCCTTGTCAACAGTGGGATCGGCATCCGCGTCCGGACCACCTTCCAGTTGTTCAGTCGCTGTTATTGGCACCTCGCTGCTGTCATTCACCACTTCAACCGCACCGCCATCACGCAAACGGTCCGTGCCTTCGAGTACCACGCGATCACCGGCCTCAAGACCTTGCTCAATCACGGTCAAATCGCCATCGGTAGCACCGACTTTAATCATCCTGATCTTGACCTTTTTATCGCCATCCATTGCATAGACGAACGAGCCATTAGTGCCGTACTGAATCGCCGGGGTCGGGGCCAGAACCACGTTTTTCAGCGTGTCGGCCAGCAGGTGCACATTGACGAACTGGTTTGGGAACAGCGCCTGATCGCGGTTCTCAAACAGCGCCTTGAATTTCAGGGTGCCGGTGGTGACATCAATCTGGTTATCAATGCTGCTCAACACCCCCACGGCCAACTCTTTGCGATCACCACGGTCCCAGGCTTGCACGGGCAACTTGGCGCCGCTGCGATAACGTTCCAGCACCAGGGCCAGGTTGTTTTCCGGCAGGGTGAAGCTAACCACAATTGGCTCGGTCTGAGTGATCACCACCAGCGCTGTGGTGTCATTAGCCGCGACCAGATTACCGACGTCCAGCTGACGCAAGCCCACACGGCCCGTGATCGGGGCACGAATTTTCGTGAACTCAAGGTTGAGCTTGGCGTCATTGACGGCCGCCTGATTGGTTTTGACCGTGCCCTGATATTGGCTGACCAACGCTTCAGCGGTGTCCAGGGTTTGCTTGGCGATACTGTCTTCGGCGTACAGACCGCGATACCGCTGCACATCGACTTGAGCATTTTTCAGTTGGGCCTGATTCTGCAACAGTGTGCCTTCGGCCTGGAGCAAGGCGTTCTGATAACTGCGCGGGTCGATTTCAGCCAGCAGCTCACCGGCCTTGACCATTTGTCCTTCTTTGAAATAAACCTTGACCAACTCGCCTGCCACGCGGCTGCGTACATTGATCGTGTTGAGGGCCGTGACTGTGCCCAAGGCTTTATAGAAAATTGGAAAATCACCCCGCGTCACCTCCCCCACTCGAACTGGCACCGCCTGAGTTGAGCCACCAAAGCCAGGACGCATCGCGCCTGTGCGGCTGGTGTGCTCCGAAGGTTGTTCGGTCTTGGCCTTTTTCGCCGCAGACGGCCACAGCCACCAGCTCACGCCAGCAACGATCAGCAGAACCAGCAGGCCAACCAGCCAGCGACGAGATTTGCGGGAAACAGAGGATTGCATTGAATGATCAACCAGTTGGGCGCGAGCGCTTATTTTCAGGAGCCTGAAAGATAAGCAGTGCAGACGGTTATGAAAAGGCTCTTTACCGGGTATTTACGTTATAGAGCGTCTATGACCTGTTTTTTGCCCTGCACCCTGTGGGCTTTCGTCGCCCCTGCCATGAAACGGGAACAGCCCCTAAGCTAACCTTAAAAATCGCAGCCGGCGGCATCTCCCACGAAAAGTGGCCGCACAACGTGTCTAGATCCTGCGTGACATTGAGTGGGGGAGCTGGCAAAGGCTGCAATCTTTTGCTACTCAGCCCCTCTCCAAACGAAAAAAAACGGCCTGGCATTTAATGCCAGGCCGTTTTGGGTGCAGCAGCAGGGCTTACTTCAAAACAGCCAGCGCTGCTTCATAGTTCGGCTCTTCAGCGATTTCTTTAACCAGTTCGCTGTGCAATACGTTGTCGTTTTCGTCCAGCACGACAACAGCACGAGCAGTCAGGCCAGCCAACGGGCCATCAGCGATGGCTACGCCATAGTTTTCGATGAATTCACGGCCACGCAGGGTCGACAGGTTCTGTACGTTTTCCAGACCTTCTGCACCGCAGAAACGCGCTTGGGCAAATGGCAGGTCAGCCGAAATGTTCAGCACGACGGTGTTCGGCAGGCCATTGGCCTCAGCGTTGAACTTGCGTACGGAAGTTGCACACGTCGGGGTATCAACGCTTGGGAAGATGTTCAGCACTTTGCGTTTACCAGCAAAGCTGGCCAATGTTGCATCGGACAAATTACCCGCAACCAGCGAAAACGCTGGCGCCTTGGAGCCTACTGCTGGCAGCACGCCGTTGACTTGAACAGGGTTGCCTTTAAGCGTCACTTGAGCCATGAACGATGTCCTTTTTTGACAGTTTTTTTGAAGAGGCAGAAGTTAAACACGAATCCTCCAGGCGACCTACGCCCTGCACACAAAATGTCATTGTTCGCGTTACAAAAAGATTATTCCCTGTACATATTGAGCACCGACCTACTTATAGAAAGGCATAGAAAGGCCTGTCGGCAGCGCAAAAAAGGGCAGAGCGTGAGGTCATATATTCATGATGAGTGTCGTTGCTGACACCCGTCGATAAAAGACTGCCCCTGAGAACCTTCAGGAGCGAACTTGCCACGCGCTCTTTTTAGAAGATCAAAAGATCGCGAGGCAAGCTCGCTCCTGGGACTACTGCTTCAGCTTCAGATACGACTGGTGCATGTCCGACGCCCAGCCATCAATCACCGCCTTGACATCATCGGCTTTCATGACATGACTGTCGTTGCTCAACGGCTTGCCGGTGCCTTTGCGCACCACCTGCGCAATCACGTCCTGGCTTTGCCCGTCGATAAATACCGCTTCGGTGGCCAGTTGGGTTTCCTGATCACGGATCCCCGCAGCCGTGCTCACGGCCGCTGCCACCAGTGCCACGGGAATGTACTCATAGGGCGCCAGGCTTTCGGTTTTGCTGCTCACAGCGGTAATCGCCGGACGTACCACGATCACACCTGGCCCTGGGCCGCTGGCCAGAGGCAACGACTTGCCCATCTCACGTTTAAGTGCCTGATCGTAATAGTCGGTGATGGCGGTCAAAGTGCTTTGCGGGATTTTCTCTGTCGGTTTTGGCGCCGGATACAGCTGGCTTGGCTCGACATACACACGGGTGTATTTATTGACGTCTAGTGTGGGATCGACCCAGCGCATGACTTCGGCGCCGGAAGGCGACTTGGCCTCTTTAAGCCGGCTGTAATCTTTTAAGAATCCGGAGTATTCATCCGGTTGCTGAACCTTGCTGGCACAGCCGACCAACCCAATCGAGGCGATACACAGCGTGCCCATCATTAGACCAAGCTTCATGATTTAGCTCCTTTAAGCAGCGCAACCGTTGATTCACGGGAATATAGGCATAGCTAATTCTGTGTAAAACACCGCCCGGCTGTCATTTATTCAAACGCTACTGTGATCCATTGCTCACACCGTTCAGCAACGAACGCCGCTCACCTTGGCCTGCGGGCGCAGGAGCGCGCGGCATGAAGATTTAATCTGCACCATCAGTTGCACTCAACAGGTGATCAGCGGCATTCTGCCAGCTAACGCTTAACGAACTTTCATTCAACATCGCACTCCATAAGTACAGCCATTAATGCCTTTAAGACAGAGACGCTCATGACTTCCAAGCTGGAACAACTCAAGCAGTTCACCACCGTGGTCGCAGACACCGGCGACCTCGACGCCATTACCCGTCTCAAACCTGTTGATGCCACTACCAACCCATCCCTGCTGCTCAAGGCTGCCGCACTGCCTGGTTATGCCGACCTGCTGAAAAACGCCATCGCCCACGCCAAGGGTGACGTCGGCCTGGCCTGCGATCTGTTCGCCGTGTCGGTGGGTAGCGGTATCTTGAAGGTCATCCCGGGCCGTATATCGACCGAAGTCGACGCCCGCTTATCGTTTGACGAACCGGCCCTGCTGCAAAAAGCCAATCAGTTGATTGAGTTGTATGACAAGGCTGGCGTAGGCCGCGACCGCGTGCTGATCAAGCTGGCATCGACCTGGGAAGGTATCCGCGCTGCCGAGAAACTGGAAAAAGCCGGGATTCAAACCAACCTGACCCTGCTGTTCTCATTTGCCCAGGCCGCCGCCTGTGCCGATGCCGGGGTATTTTTGATCTCGCCATTCGTGGGCCGGATTTACGACTGGTACAAGAAGTCCACGGGCATTGATTACACCGGTTCTGATGATCCGGGTGTGCAGTCCGTGACCCGTATCTACAACTACTACAAGACCAATGACTACAACACCGTGGTCATGGGTGCCAGCTTCCGCAACCTCAACCAGATTGAGCAACTGGCTGGCTGCGATCGTCTGACCATCAGCCCGGACCTGCTGGAAAAACTGGCACTGGATGAAGGCACGCTGGAGCGTAAATTGACCCCAGGCAAAAAAGGCGAGCCGCGTTTGATACTGAACGAAGCGCAGTTCCGCTGGGCTTCGAACGAAGACGCCATGGCGACCGAGAAGTTGGCCGAGGGCATTCGTCAATTCGCCCGCGACCAAGAGAAACTTGAGGCGTTGTTGTCAGGCAAATAATCTGCGCGCCCTGTAGACAGTAGCGTGCGTGCCTCGCGATCTTTTAAAAAACAAAGATCGCGGGGGCACGCATGAGCCTATAGCAATTCTTGGTAATAGCGCTCAACCCCCCCCCAGGCTCAACATCGGTTCGTCATAACCTGCCTGCGCAGCAGACTCAGTCGGCGCAGCTGTAGCGATAGTTGTTGTCCATCATCAATCGACCGTCGCTTTAAACACCGCTGAGACCCGCAATTCACTCACCGCCGGGTCACAACCATGTTCGCAGTATTGACCTGACTCAAGCCTGGAGACTTACAAGGGGCAATCATCCACCTGTCGCTGCGCAGAACGGCAGCGACAGGCGGTGCATCAAGGGATCAGCGAATAGACCAGCGACGAAATCGCCACCAAGCCGACAACGGTGACAAACACGTTGGAGAGCCGACCCGAGTACTGACGCATGGCAGGCACGCGGCGAATCGCATACATCGGCATCAGGAACAGGATGGCCGCAATCACCGGGCCGCCGAAGCTTTCGATCATGCGCAGAATGCTGGGGTTGAGCGTGGCCACAGCCCAGCACACCAGTAGCATGAACGCAGCGGTCAGGCGGTCAAGGGTTTTGCTGGCCGGGCGTTTGCCGGTTTTGAGCACCAGACCTTTAAGGCCTTCGCTGGCGCCGATGTAGTGCCCCAGGAATGACTTGGCAATCGCCACGAACGCAATCACCGGCGCGGCAAAGGCAATGGTCGGGTTACTGAAGTGGTTGGCCAGATAGGACAAGATCGACAGGTTCTGCGCCTTGGCTTCAGCCAGTTGCGCAGGCGACAGCGTGAGCACGCAACTGAAGACGAAGAACAGCACCATCACCACCATCAGCAAATGCGCGCGCGACAGGATCTGCGAACTGCGCTGATCGGCATTTACGCCATAACGGCGCTTCTGATCCACGGCAAAGGCCGAGATGATCGGCGAGTGGTTAAACGAGAACACCATCACTGGAATCGCCAGCCACACCGTGTGCAGCAACGCCGAGGGCTCGGGGAAAGTGTTGGCGGTGGTCAGAATGCCGCCATTCCAGTGCGGGATCAGAAACACCGCCAAAAACAGCAACGCGACGATAAACGGATAGACCATCATGCTCATCGCCTTGACGATCACTTGCTCGCCGCAACGCACCACGGCCAGCAGGCCAAGAATCAACACCAGCGACAGCATGACCCGTGGCGGCGGCGTGATGTGCAACTGGTTAAGCATGAAACTGCCGACCGTGTTGGTCAGTGCCACACTGTAGATCAGCAGAATCGGGAAAATCGCGCAGAAATACAGCAGCGTGATCAATGCCCCGGCCGTGAGGCCGAAGTGCTCTTCAACCACATCAGTGATGTCGGAGCCGTCGCGACCGGAGAGCACAAAGCGGGTCAGGCCGCGATGGGCATAAAAGGTCATCGGAAACGCCAGCAGCGCCAGAATCAGTAACGGCCAAAAGCCGCCAATGCCTGCGTTGATGGGCAAAAACAAAGTACCTGCGCCAATGGCTGTGCCGAACAGGCCCAGCATCCAGGTAGTGTCGTGTCGGTCCCAGCGACTGAGGGTCGCAGGGGCCGCGTCAAAGCGTTCATCGACGCTGTTAGCCTGGTCATTCATCCGGTCAAATCTCCGCTAGCCGGTCATTACCACGCGGCCGGGGCGGACAAAACACACCTTACTGACCACGCCCCGGCCATAAGAGGGGCGCGATTGTCCGGGATTAGACTTAAGAAGCAAAGGTTTAGGTGAGGAATGGTGAAAATGATTGCTCACAGTAAAGCAAGACTTTGACACCTATTGATACACTAACCCCTATTCGCACATTGCGCTAAAGGCCTGATCCCCCATGACCGTTTCGCACCGTTACACCGCCTTCGGCGGTCTGTTGCTTGCCCTGTCACTGTCCGTGGCCCACGCCGAAGCTTTAGTGATTACGTGGCCGGGCGGCTGGCAAGTTCAGGCGGTGCCGTCTGAGCAGGACAGCAGCGTTCAGCGCCAGCGGGCGGTCAAAAACGACGCCAATGGCGATCCGCAGATGGTCATGGAACTGACTCAGTCGACCGTGGCGCCTGAACATCAAGTGAACATGGAGCAGGTGTTGCTGCAAATGCGCAAGACCTTACAGAAGAACTTTGCCCAAGGCGGGTATCAGAGTGCCTGCAACAAAATTCACCCCAGCACACTGGGCGGTCTGAAGGCCTTGGAAACCACCTGCAAAATCACCCAGAACGGGAACCACGTGATCACCCAGACGCTGGTAGCCGCCACTCAGGGCGGCAGCGCTTACGCCCTTTCCTACGCTGGCCCGGCAGATGGCTATAAAGCCAACGAGGCTGAGGTTCAGGGCATTCGCGCCAGCTTGCGACTGGGCCAGACGCTACCCTAAACCTGTCGCCGCCGAAGGCGGCGGCGACAGGTTGTGGCGATTAGGGAATCAACACCACTTTGGTGCTTGAGCCGTCATTGACCTGCGCATAACTATGCAACCCTTCGACCAGCGGGGTTTCCTGCCCATCGCGCGGCAATGGCAATAATCCCTGATCAAAGTACTGGCCAAACTGGTTGAGCATGCGCGCGCACTCTTCGCAGCTGTAAAGCAGGCTGTTAACACCCACCACTGAGCCACCCTTGCGGTACAACGCCAGGGCAGGCAATTGCACGTGGCCGTCCAGCGGCGCAGCAATAATGGCCAGTCGACCAAACACCGCCAATGCCGGCACTGCGGCTGGCATCCAGTGGCCGGTGGTGTCAAAGATCACTTCGGCCCCTCCCGAGAACACAGCGTTGACCTCGCCCGCCAAGGCTTCGGGCTGTTGCAGAACAATCACCTCAATCTCTTGCTCGCGGAGCACGCGGGCCTGTTCCGGGCGACGAACAGCCGCCAGTACACGGGCGCCCAGCACTTTAGCCAACGCAATAGCGGCCGAGCCGACCGCGCCATTCCCTCCAATCACCAGCAGGCGGGTTCCGGCTGCGACGCCCGTGCGCTGCAAAGCGTCCCAAGCCGTGGTGTACGGCACGCCCAGGCTTGCCGCCTGCACAAAGCTCAACGCCTCGGGCTTTTGCGCCACGCCTTGCGCTGGCAAGGTCAAATAGCCCGCGTGGGAACCATCACGGTAAAAACCCAGGTCCTTGCCGGTGCCCCAGACTTCTTGCCCGATCAATGCGTCTGGCCCGTCGACCACCACCCCGGCAAAATCCCGGCCCGGTATACGCGGCAAAGTGGTGTAAGGAAAACGCCCCAGTACGTTTTTCACGTCGCTGGGGTTCAAGCCCGCCGCTTTCACTTGCACCAACACCTCGCCCACAGCCGGGATCGGCGTTGGCAGTTCAACCACCTTCAGAGCCGCCAGATCGCCGGTTTTGGAAAATTGCAGAGCCTTCATGTTCAACCCTTTATGGGACAGAGAGAGGCCCTCAGTCTATGGCCGATAAACGACGAGCATCTGCCAAAGCCTTCTGCTTATCGGTCAGAGTACAGCGCCTGAGGCTTGACCCTGCCCATATAAAGAGGGACTCACGCCCAACTCGCGGCGGAACATGTCGCTGAAACTACTGGGCGAATACCCCATTGAACGGGCGATCTGGCTGACTGACACGCCCTGGATCAACTCGGCGGCCGAGGTCGCCAGTTGCACCTGCCGCCGCCACTGGGCAAAGCCCATCCCCAACTCGCCCTGAAACAGGCGCGCCAGTGTGCGCACGCTGGCCCCCGCATTCTCGGCGTGTTGCTCAAAGGCTATGTCCAGAGTCGGGTTGGCCATGACTGACTGGCACAGATTCAGCAAGCGGCGGTCCGGGGTGTCAGGCATTGGCACCTTCATCACGGTGCGGCGGGCGCGCTGCAGCTCCAGCAACGTCAAACTGAGCAACGCCTCGCTGTAAGCCGGTTGCTCGTCGGTCTGCTCCACCAGCGTAATGATCAACTCACGCAACAAACGTCCGACTTCCAGCACCTGCACCGTACTGTCCAGCGTGCTGGCCGTGGCCTGCGGCAAATAGAGGTTGCGCATTTGCAGGTCCGACACCACACGAATCCCGTGGGGTACCCCCGGTGGCAACCAAACCGCCCGTTGCGGCGGTACGGCCAGGGCTTCATTCGGCGTGTCGACCCACATCACCCCGCTCACTGCATACAACAACTGGCCCCACTCGTGCTGATGCGGCTCAATGTACAAACCACGCGGATAAGTCCGCGCCAGTGGTTGCACCGGCACGGCGGAGTCAGACAGATCAGGCGGGGTGGCAAGGGCCATGGAACGTTCGCGTGAGAAAAGTGAGTGCTCATATTACCTGAGCTTGTTTACGTCAAAAGTGTCCCCACCTGACAAAACTGTCATCTTTACCTCAGTTGCCTGACAGCCCTTGTGGTTCAGGCTTGGTTATTTTCCTTAAGAGGTCATTCATGAAAAGCCCTTTACGCGTTTTGGCGCTCTCGACCCTCGTACTCTCCTCCCTCGCCAACGCGGCAGAACAACTGACCATGGACGTCCACCGCGATGCCAACTGTGGCTGCTGCAAAGCCTGGATCTCGCACTTGCAAGCCCATGGCATCAAGGTGAACGACCACGTTGAAGCGGACATGAGCAGCGTCAAACGCCAGCTCGGCGTTGCCCCTCGACTGGCCTCGTGTCACACCGGGGTGATCAACGGCAAATTTGTAGAAGGCCACGTGCCTGCCGAACAAGTGCTCGCCTTAAGCAAACGTGACGATCTGAAGGGAATGGCCGTTCCCGGTATGCCAATCGGCTCTGCGGGGATGGAAATGGGTGATCGCAAGGACGCCTTTCAGGTGATTGGCTTGCGTAACGATGGCCGAGACGAAGTCATCGCCGAGTACCCAGGGAACTGATGCGCCGACTGTTAACGCACTGCAATGGTGCGTTAACAGCCATAACGCGCCTTGAAGTCGCGTATAGAAGTGCGTGTTGATCAGCCACATCGCGACAGCTTCACAGGCCACTGTTCAGCCGTCTTATACCCGTAAGTCTCTTTTCGGTCGTATTTAATCTAGTGCTGTCACACATCCCTCCTACACTCCAAGCTGTCGACATTTCGGCGTGTTTTTTCTGCACCTAAAAAAACGAACCTTCTGCATCAAGGATGGGTCAAGACATAGGTAGGGCACCCTGATTGGTGCATTCCTTGCAGCGCCCTACCCACCGTCTGTGCCTCCAGGCCATCGGTCCTATGCCTGTAACACGGTGTTGAAAGTCGCCCCCATGAGGAAATGGATATTTCCCTGCCGGGCGAACGAGAGCTAGCCAATAAATACAAAGGGAGAGAGTCATGATCAGTGCTGCTGCGCCACATCAAGATGAAAGGCTTAACTCGCAAACCATTAACCGGGTGCCATTGTCAGATCTGGCACCGGCAGGTAAGGCAGCACTGCCGGCAGGGAGCGCTAATCCAAACAAGAAAAAAGTCTTGTTTGTGACCTCAGAGCTGGCTGACCTGGTCAAAACCGGAGGCCTGGGCGATGTATCCGCAGCCCTGCCGCGCGCCATGCGGCACCTGCATGACGTCAGGGTGTTGATCCCCGGTTATCGGCAAGTCCTTAACAGCGAAAACCCGATTCACATTATTGGTGAACTCAGCGGTCACGCAGCCTTGCCCGCGTGCAAGATCGGGCGCATGGATTTAAAAGATGGCCTGGTCATCTATGTGCTGATCTGCCCCGAGCTTTATGAGCGCGAAGGCACGCCCTACGGCGCCAATAATGGCCGCGATTGGCCTGACAACCACATTCGCTTTGCCCGCCTGGGCTTGGCCGCCGCCGACATCGCGGCCAATCTGGCACAGATCCACTGGCAGCCTGATCTGGTACACGCACATGACTGGCCTGCCGGGCTTGCTCCGGCCTATATGCACTGGCGCGGTCAACGCACGCCCACGTTGTTCACCATTCATAACCTTGCGTACCAAGGCGTTTTCAATCGTGCCTGCTGCCCGGAATTGGGCATACCCCATCACGCCCTGCAGCAAGATGGCATGGAGTTCTACGGGAAACTGTCATTTCTTAAAGCCGGCATGGCGTATTCAAGCCACATCACGACGGTGAGTGCCACCTACGCGCAAGAAATAACCACCCCTGAATTTGGCTGCGGACTGGACGGTTTTTTATCCAGCAAAACGCAACAGGGCCTGCTGAGCGGCATCCCTAACGGGATTGATGAAAGCTGGGAAGCGGCGACAGACCCGCATTTGCTCAACCCGTTCAACATCGGTGATTGGGCAGGAAAATGGCTGAATACCGAGCATATTCGCGGGCTTTTTGAGCTAAAACCCTCAACCGGGCCGTTGTTTGCGGTGGTCTCGCGTCTGGTTTACCAAAAAGGCCTGGACCTGACTGAAGCGGTAGCCGAGTTCATCGTGGCATCAGGCGGGCAAATCTGCATCATCGGCCGTGGTGAGCCCGAAGAGGAGCAAGCCATGCGCGAACTGGCGCTGCGTTTTCCAGGCCAGGTCGGCGTACGCATCGGGTTTAACGAAACCGACGCACGGCGCATCTTCGCCGGCAGTGATTTCTTGCTCATGCCTTCGCGCTATGAACCGTGTGGCTTGAGCCAAATGTACGCGCAACGCTTCGGCTCCTTGCCCGTCGCGCGTAACACCGGCGGCTTGGCCGATACGATTGAAGATGGCGTGACCGGTTTCCTGTTCAATGAGTCGACGGCCGAGAGCTACACAAAAGCTTTGCGTCGGGCATTTAAAGTCTTTGCCTACCCGGACCTGCTCAACGCCATGCGCTGCCGGGCAATGGCTGCGCCATTCAACTGGTGCAAGGCCGTAGAACCTTATGCCGAACTCTACGAACAACTGGTGGCCAAATCACTGAGCAGAACGACAAATACCTGAGAGAGGCCTTTGATCAATGCCTTCACAGCTATTGGAAACACGGTCTCACGGCGCCCAGTTACTGGACGCAGAACACACCCGCTTTACCCTATGGGCGCCGGACGCGACAAGCGTCAGTGTTGTATTACGCAACGGTCAATCACTGCCCATGCACCCCCAGCCCAATGGCTGGTTTGTGCGAGAGGTGCCCTGCCCCAAGGGCACCCGCTATCGCTACTGTATTAATGGCGAACTTGAGGTGCCTGACCCGGCATCGCGCGCGCAAGACGGCGGTCTCCAGGGGTATAGCGTCGTCGTCGACCCGCAGCAATATTTGTGGCAGACCCCTGAATGGAAGGGTCGCCCTTGGCACGAAGCGGTGATTTATGAACTGCATGCCGGTGTACTGGGCGGGTATGGCGAAGTCGCCAAGCAGCTGCCGCGCCTCGCCGAACTGGGGGTGACGGCCATTGAACTGATGCCGTTGGCGCAATACAGCGGCGAACGTAATTGGGGCTATGACGGCGTATTGCTGTACGCGCCCCACGACACATACGGTTCGCCTGAGGCGCTCAAACAACTGATCGACGAGGCTCACCGACTGGGTCTGATGGTGATCGTGGACGTGGTCTACAACCACTTTGGGCCACAGGGTAATTATTTACCGTCCTACGCCAAGGCGTTTTTCCACGAGGACAAACACACACCCTGGGGAGCCAGAATCAATTACCAACGCCGTGAAGTACGAGACTTTTTTATCGGCAACGCCCTGATGTGGTTGCTGGATTATCAGGTAGACGGGCTGCGCCTGGACGCCGTGCATGCCATCAACGATGCCAGCTTTTTGCATGAACTGGCGCAACGCGTTCGTCAACACACAGACCCGGACCGGCATGTCTGGCTCACCCTCGAAAATGAATTCAATCAGTCGTTTTTGCTGGAAAACGATTACAACGCGCAATGGAATGATGATGGACACAACATTCTTCATGCGTTGTTGACCGGCGAAAAAGATGCCTACTACGCCGAATTTGCGGACAACAGCACCGAAAAGCTTGCCCGCTGCTTGAGCGAAGGCTTTGTTTTTCAAGGCCAGACTGACCGGCACGGCACACCTCGGGGCGAGCCCAGCGCGCATTTACCGTCAAGCGCCTTCGTGCTGTTTTTGCAAAACCACGACCAAATTGGCAACCGTGCCCTGGGCGAACGGCTACACGGGCTTTGCCCGCCGCAGGCATTGCGCGCCGCCACCACCTTGTTACTGCTGTCACCCATGATTCCGTTGCTGTTCATGGGAGAAGAAAGCGCAGCACCCGAGCCTTTCCTGTTTTTCACTGACTACACGGGCGAACTGGCACAGAACGTTAGCGAGGGGCGACGTAAAGAGTTTTCTGACTTCAGCACCTATGGCTCAGACACTGACAATAAGCACATTCCCGATCCCAATCAGCACTCAACCTATGCGCGCGCCCGTCCTTCACTGACGCCGGCAGCCAATGACGCGGGTCGACACGCCATGCTCACGCTCTATGAAAAACTGCTGCACATTCGCCATCAATGGATCATTCCGCGCCTGCAAGGCGCTCACTCATTAGGCGCACAGGTGCTGGCACAGGGCGCAGTGGCCGCGCAATGGCGCATGGCCGACAACAGCGTATTGCTCATCGCCATTAATCTGAGTGCCCAGCCCGCACCCCACTCGCTCGCACCCAATAGCCATCGGGTGTTTGAAAGCCAGCCCAATGTGGCCTCACACCTGCGCAGTCATCACCTGTTAGAGCCCTACAGCGCGTTAGTCAGCCTGGTTGGCGCGTCAACCCCATCCTCCCGCCTGGAGAGCGCTCATGAGTGAATCACAGCTTGAAATACTTGCAGGCCGTGCCGGTCTGGCCGTTGACTGGGTCGATGCCAACGGCACTCCGCAACGTGTTGAGCACCCCGTACTGCAAGCTGTTCTGGCCGGCCTGGGTTTGCCCGCCGACAGTGCCGAGGCCATAGAAACCAGCCTGTTGAACCTGCAACTCGAACAACAGAACAAACGCCTGCCGCCACTACTGACGGCCGATGTGGGGCGGGGTCTGGACCTGACGCGCTATTTCCATCCACACAGCCAATGTGTGGTGCACCTTGAGACCGGCGGCACACTGGACATCCAACTGGATGCTGACGCTTTTTTGCCGGGAATGATTCCGGTCGGTTATCACCGAGCGCAAGTGGATGACCAATACTTCACCCTCGCGGTGGCTCCGGCACAGTGCTACAGCATGAGCGACGCGGTAGAGAGTCAGCCGCCGCGTGCGTGGGGCTTGAGCACACAGCTCTATGCGTTGAAACGCGATGGCGATGGCGGCTTTGGCGATACCCAGGCACTTGAGCGTTTTGCCAAAGCGGCCGGTGAACGAGGCGCCGATGCGCTGGCGATAAGCCCAATACACGCCATGTTCAGCTGCGATCCCTATCGCTACAGCCCCTACTCTCCGTCTAGCCGTTTATTCCTCAATAGCCTCTACGCGGCCCCCGCCAGCGTGCTCGGTGAAGTTGCCGTGCAGCGCGCCATTGAGGCCTGTGACCTGGCCGACGAATTACACAGGCTCGAACAACTGCCATTGATCGACTGGCCGGCAGCAACCGTCGCTAAACAACGCTTGCTGCGCCAGCTGTACGAAGACTTTCAATCAGGTGAACAACCTCTGCGCGAGGACTTTGAGCTATTTCGCGACAGCGGTGGCGAAGCACTGGAAAACCACTGCCGCTTTGAAGCCCTGCAAGCGCAACACGTAGCCAATCAACAGAGCATGGACTGGCGATTGTGGGAGGAGCAATGGCGCGACCCTAACAGCCCGGCCCTGCTGATCTTTGCCGAAGAACAGGCACACAACGTCGGTTATTACGCTTTTTGCCAATGGTTGATTGCCCGCTGCCTGGCGCAAGCTCACAAAGCCGCCAAAGACAGCGGCATGGCCGTTGGCCTGATTGCCGACCTCGCTGTAGGCGCCGATGGCGGCGGCAGCCAAGCCTGGTGCCGGCAAGATGAGCTGCTGCCACAGCTCACCGTCGGAGCGCCACCCGACCTGCTCAACCGCCGGGGCCAAGGCTGGGGTATCTCTGCGTTTTCCCCGGATGGCCTCAAGCGCAATGGCTTTCGGGCATTTATCGAAATGCTGCGCGCCAACTTTGCCCACGCCGGTGGCTTGCGGATTGACCACGTCATGGGGCTGCAACGACTGTGGGTCATCCCGCTGGGAGCCGAACCCACGCAAGGGGCGTACTTGTACTACCCGGTCGAAGACATGCTGCGCTTACTCGCTCTGGAATCAGTGCGCCATCAGGCCATCGTGCTGGGCGAAGACTTGGGCACCGTGGCTGACGGGCTGCGCGAAAAACTCAGCGAACGCGCCATTTTGGGCATGCGCGTGCTGTTGTTCGAACAGGATTATGGCGCCCGCTTCAGGCCTATCCTCGATTGGCCCGACAATGCCTTGGCCACCACCAGCACCCATGACCTGCCTACACTCAATGGCTGGTGGCTGGAACGTGACATCGACTGGAATGCCAGGCTGGGCATGGTCGACGCGCAAACAGAGGCCCACTGGCGCGAAAACCGTCAACACGAACGAGCAGGCCTGCATCTGGCCCTGAGCCAGGACCCACAAAACTTTCAGGAGGAATCCACCGGCGCCCATCAGGTGCTCGATGCCAGCGCGCGTTTTCTGGGGCATACCCGGGCGCCCTTGGTGTTGTTGCCCATAGAAGATGCCTTGGGGGTCGAAGAACAACCCAACCTGCCCGGAACAGTCAGCAGCCACCCGAACTGGCGGCGCCGTCTGCCGGTGCCCTGCGACACGGCGCTGGACTTGCCGGGCGTGGCCCGACGCCTCGAATTACTGGCGTGTGCACGCCTTCAGGCTCAGGAGCGTGACCGATGAGCGGCAATCCGTCGCCTGAAGTGCGGGCGACCGTGCGCCTGCAATTTCACGCGGGGTATACCCTGGAGGACGCGCGAAAACAGGTGCCCTACTTTTCGCGTCTGGGCATCAGCCATCTGTATGCCTCACCGCTGCTCACCGCACGTGATGGTTCAATGCACGGCTATGACGTAGTGGATCCCACTCAGGTCAGCAAGGCACTGGGCGCAGAAACCGCGCTGCGTGCCCTCGTCGGGGAACTGCGCGCCCATGGCATGGGCTTGATCCTCGATATTGTGTCCAACCACATGGCCGTGGGCGGTGCAGACAATCCCTGGTGGCTCGACCTGCTGGCATGGGGCCGCGCTAGCCCGTACGCCGAATTTTTCGATATTCAGTGGCATTCCTCCGACCCGCTGCTCGAAGGCCTGCTATTACTGCCCTTCCTGAGCGATAACTACGGCATCAGCTTACAAAAAGGTGACATCCGCCTGCGCTTCGATGCCCAAATGGGCTCTTTTTACGCAGAACATGGCAGCCATCACTTCCCCATTTGCCCACTGGACTACCCTACGCTGCTCGGCGCGCAGCAGGCGCCTGAATTGCAACGATTGGCCAGTGACTTTGCCGCGTTGCAAAGCTTTGGCAACCCGCGTGACCAAGCCCTGCCCCTGCACCAGCAACTGCGCGAGCTGAGTCGCGAGCCAGCGATTAGTGAAGCGATCGAACAGTCATTGGCGCGCTACGACTCGCGCCATGCAGAAGGCTTTGCGCGCCTGCATCAACTGCTTGAACGCCAGTCTTATCGTCTGGCCAGTTGGCGAACGGCAGCTGATGACATCAACTGGCGACGTTTTTTCGATGTCAACGAACTGGCCGGCCTGCGGGTCGAGCGCTCAGCGGTCTTTGAAGCCACCCATGGCAAACTCTTTGAGTTGATTGAAGAAGGCCTGATCGACGGTTTACGCATCGATCACATTGACGGCCTGGCAGACCCGGGGGGGTATTGCCGAAAATTGCGTCGTCGCATCGACAGCCTGAGGCCAGATCAGCATGTGCCGATCTACGTCGAAAAAATTCTCGGTACGCACGAACACTTACCTGGCGACTGGGGCGTTGATGGCACCACAGGTTATGAATTCATGGATCAGGTGTCATTGCTCCAGCATGACCCCGAGGGCGAGCAGACGCTGGCAACCTTGTGGTCTGAATACAGTCAGCGCCCCGCTGATTTCAAATCCGAAGCCTTGCTGGCCCGCCAACAAGTGCTCAATGGCTCATTGGCAGGCGATTTCGAAAGTGTGGCGTTGGCGCTGCTGGACGTCGCCCGCAACGACATCATGACCCGCGACTTAACCTTGGGCGCCATACGCCGGGCGTTGCAAGCGCTGGTCATGCACTTTGCGGTGTACCGTACCTACATCAGCTCGGCCGGGCGCAGCGATGCCGATGAAAAAGTCTTCCAGCAAGCACTGGCCGGGGCACGCGAGGTGTTAAACGAAGCGGACTGGCCTGTCTTGAACAACCTGGCCCACTGGCTGGGCGGCGAACCCTGGCGCAGCCTGCCGCTGGGACGCTCGCGCAAAATGCTCAAACGTGCCTGTGTACGCTTTCAACAACTCACCTCACCTACCGCCGCCAAAGCGGTTGAAGACACGGCTTTCTACCGCTATGGAAGGCTGCTCTCGCGCAACGATGTCGGTTTCAGTGCCGAGCGTTTCAGCGCTCCGATCGAGGACTTTCACCAGGCCTGTCAAACACGCCTGGAAAACTTCCCTGACAACCTGCTGGCCACCGCCACCCATGACCACAAACGTGGCGAAGACAGCCGGGCGCGGCTGGCCGTGCTCAGTGAACGCAGCGACTGGTACGCACAGTGCGTTGCTCGCTTCAAACCCATGGCCAGCGCGTTACGGACAGATCACAGTGCCCCTTCACCGGGCGATGAGTTGATCCTCTATCAAGTCATCCTCAGCACCTGGCCCCTGGATCTGCGGCCTGAAGATGCGCCTGGCCTGCAGGATTACAGCAACAGGATCTGGCAATGGCAGCTCAAGGCCTTGCGCGAAAGCAAGCTGCAAAGCCAGTGGTCTGCCCCGAACGACACGTATGAAGGCGCTGTAAAAGCGTTTATTGAGCAACTGTTCCTGCAACCGCAAGGGCTGGCATTACGAACCGCGCTGTACGAAGCCAGTGAAGACATTGCCAGTGCCGGCGCCGTCAACGGGCTTGCCCAAACCTTATTGAAACTGACCACACCCGGCGTACCCGATATTTACCAGGGCACCGAGTTATGGGATTTCAGTCTGGTTGATCCGGATAACAGACGCGCTGTGGACTTTGAGTTACGCCAGCACCTGCTCGACAGCTCAGCCAGCCCCGAGCAGTTGTTACACAACTGGCGCAACGGCGCGATCAAACAAGCACTCATTGCACACACCCTCAGCGTACGCGCTCGCTGCCCCCAGCTATTTAGCCGGGGCCGCTACATCCCGCTTACGGTGACGGGCAAACATGCCGCGCACGTACTGGCGTTTGCTCGCCAGTGGGAGGAGCAACTGGCCATCGTCGTTATTGCGCGACTGAGCGCCAAAACCATTCATAAAGATGTTCCACACTTCAACAATCCATCCTTTTGGGAGGAAACCAGCCTCGAAATACCGCTTGAAGTACCGTTTGACGGAATAGACCTTAAATTAAAGGGATTTTTTGCAGCACCCGTAGTCATTAGCAATAGGACGCTACGGGTCGGCGATGCTCTGAACACCTTCCCCGTCACCCTCATGATCAATACTTCAGTTCAGGAGCTTTGCGATGAGTAATAACGAAAAACGCATTCGTGAATTTGCTTACCAAATCTGGGAGTCCGAAGGGCAACCTGAAGGGCAGGAAGCCCGGCACTGGGAGATGGCTCACAAGCTGGCCCAGGCTGAAGCATTGGCTCCCACCCCAGCGAAATCGACCAAGCCGCGTGCCAAGCCCGCCACGGGTGCAAGTGCCAAGCCTGCGGCTAAAGAACCTGCCGCCAAGAAGCCAAGAGCACCGCGCAAGCCGACCACGCCTTAAGGCCAGGCCTGCAAGTGCGCATAGAGGTATGCGCACTTAAACAACCGTGTTTTTAACAGGACCGTAATGCCTGACAGGAAAGTGTTGCTCAAAAAACACCAGAACGTTCAGGTCGCGTGACGAACAAAAGCCTTAAGAAAGCATTGAGCCGCCTGTTCTCCGAGACTTTGTTTGAACAGCGCCCGTGCTTTGACTCATTGCCCAGGAGCAATCATGACCCAGCGCAAGTCGGCCCCACCTGTAACACCGGACGTTGAACCCTCGCGCATTCGTGAAGGCCTGCCCTTTCCACTCGGCGCAACATGGGACGGGTTAGGCGTTAACTTTGCGTTGTTTTCCGCCAATGCCACCAAAGTGGAACTGTGCCTGTTCGACTCCACAGGCGAAGTTGAACTGGAACGCATTGAGCTGCCCGAATACACCGACGAGACCTATCACGGCTACTTGCCCGACGCCCATCCCGGACAAGTCTATGGCTATCGGGTATACGGCCCGTACGACCCTGCGAACGGCCACCGCTTTAACCACAACAAGCTGCTCATTGATCCCTACGCCAAGCAATTGGTCGGCGAGCTGAAATGGTCTGAAGCACTGTTTGGCTACACCATCGGGCACCCTGACGCTGACTTGAGCTTCGATGAACGCGACAGCGCGCCCTTTGTACCCAAGTGCAAAGTCATCGACCCGGCGCACACCTGGGGACATGACCATCGATTGGTGGTGCCGTGGGAGCGCACGATTTTCTACGAAACCCATGTCCGCGGCATCAGCATGCGACACCCCGCAGTCCCGCAAGACCTGCGAGGCACATTTGCAGGCCTGATGAACGACGAGATCATCGAGCACATTCGCAAACTGGGCGTGACCAGTGTCGAACTGCTGCCGGTGCATGCTTTCGTCAACGACCAGCACTTGCTGCAAAAAGGCATGACCAACTACTGGGGCTATAACAGCATTGCTTTTTTTGCCCCCGATCCACGTTACTTGGCCAGCGGTAAAATTGCCGAGTTCAAGGAAATGGTCGCGCACCTGCATGAGGCAGGGCTGGAAGTGATCATGGACGTGGTTTACAACCACACCGCCGAAGGCAACGAGCAAGGCCCGACACTGTCGATGCGCGGGATCGACAACGCGTCCTACTATCGCCTGATGCCCGATGACAAGCGCTATTACATCAATGACTCCGGCACCGGCAACACACTGGATTTAAGCCATCCTTGTGTCCTGCAGATGGTGACGGACTCGCTGCGCTACTGGGCGCAAGAGATGCATGTGGACGGTTTCCGTTTTGACCTGGCCACCATTCTCGGGCGCTATCACGATGGCTTTAATGAGCGCCACAGCTTCCTGGTGGCCTGCCGCCAGGATCCGTTGCTGCGCCAGGTAAAAATGATCGCCGAGCCCTGGGATTGCGGCCCCGGCGGTTATCAGGTCGGCGGCTTTCCGCCCGGCTGGGCAGAATGGAACGACCGCTTTCGCGACACGGCACGCGCCTTCTGGAAAGGTGATGAAGGCCAATTGGCCGACTTTGCCGCGCGCATGACCGCTTCCGGTGAGCTGTTCAATCAGCGGGGTCGACGCCCCTATACCTCGGTCAACTTCATTACCGCACATGACGGCTTCACCCTGCATGATCTGGTGTCTTACAACGACAAACACAACGAAGCCAACGACGAAAACAACCAGGACGGCAGCAACAACAACCTGTCATGGAACCATGGCGTTGAAGGCCCGACTGACGACGCAGACATCAACAGCCTGCGCCTGCGTCAGATGCGCAACTTCTTTGCAACCCTCTTGCTCGCTCAAGGCACGCCGATGATCGTTGCCGGCGACGAATTTGCCCGCACGCAACACGGCAATAACAACGCGTATTGCCAGGACAGTGAAATTGGCTGGATCAATTGGGAACTGGACGACGATGCAAAGGCATTGCTCAAGTTCGTCAAGCGCCTGATCAAACTGCGCATGAGCTACCCCATTCTGCGGCGCGGACTGTTTCTGGTCGGGCATTACAACGAGGAACTGGGGGTCAAAGACGTCACCTGGCTCGCTCCCGAAGGCAGCGAAATGACCATCGAGCAGTGGCAGGACGCCAATGGCCGCAGCCTCGGCATCCTGCTCGATGGCCGCGCTCAAGTTTCCGGGGTACAACGCGCCGGGGCTGACGCAACGCTGCTGATCACGGTCAACGCGCAACATGACAGCGTCGACTTTACCCTGCCCGAAGTCCCGGAGGGCACAGGCTGGATTTGTAAGTTCGACACGTTTGACCCTGACAAAAAAAGCCGCGAGACGTTGCCGTTCAACAGCGTCTATGGCCTCAACGGCCGCTCCATGGCGTTGTTCGAACTGGTGAAAGAACAAGAGGCTTGAACATGGATATGGAACGTTTTTTCGAGCATGCGCCCCCGTCTCTGCGCACCCCGGACGACCTAGGGGCATGCCTGCAAAAAATGGTCGACGCTGGGCTGGATCAGTTGCCGATGCCTGGCGCCGGGCACACGTTGCAGCGTTGGCAGCAACTGGCATATGTCGCCAGCCACGCGCTTGGGCTGTGCAAATTGTACGAGGGCCACACTGACGCCCTGGCCACGCTGCATGAACTGGCTGCCGGGCGTCCCTATCCAGGCAGCACATGGGGTTTATGGGCGGCAGAACCGCCCAACGCCCGCGTCCATGTGCAGCGTGTGGATGGCCAGTTTCGGCTCAACGGACGCAAGGCGTGGTGTTCGGGTGCTGCCGTGGTCAGCCATGGACTGCTCACGGCATGGAATGATCAAGGCGCCGTGCAATTGGTGGCGGTTGACATGCAACAGCCCGGCATCGAGGTGGCTACACAGGGCTGGGAAGCGGTGGGCATGAGGGCCACGGCCAGCGTTGAGGTGACGTTTGAGCACGTCCGGGCGACTTGCATCGGGCAGCCCGGCGATTACTTGCAGCGTCCCGGTTTCTGGCAAGGCGCCATTGGCATTGCCGCCTGCTGGTACGGGGCGGCCAGCCGTTTGGGCCATTACCTGCAACAGCACTGTCAGCAACGCGCCGAGCCCCACGCACTGGCCCATCTAGGCGCCGTCAACGCGGCGCTGTTCAGTGCCCGATGTGTCTTGGCCGCATGCGCTCGGCAGGTCGACGCGCAGCCCAGGGCCGACACGCAAGTGTTGGCACGCCAAGCCCGAGCCCACGTCGAGGCGTGTGCCGAGAAGGTTATTCAGCATGTTGGACATGCTCTGGGCGCGGGGCCTTTTTGTAAAAACCCGCATTTTGCCCAACTGAGCGCTGATCTACCGGTGTACCTGCGCCAAAGCCATGCCGAGCGTGATCTAGAGGCGCTCGGCACGTTAGTGGCGGCACAGCCCGATCAGCCAGGGGTCTTATGAAAACCAACTTGATTGTCGGCTTGGGCACTGCTCTCGATCACTGGCATGACGCGCAATGCCTGGCAAGCATGCCGCTCATCACCCTGGAGGACTTGGTGCCCGAGGGTGCCCGTGCGGTGATTATTGCGCCTCATCCCGATGATGAAGTGCTGGGCACGGCAGGTTTACTCCAGCAACTCAACGCAGCAGGTCACGCCATGCTGATTATTTCCATCACTGATGGCACCGCCAGCCATCCGGGTTCCACCGACTGGCCTGCCGAACACTTGGGCGAAGTGCGCGCGCTTGAATCCAGAGAAGCATTGCGCCGACTGGGCTTGCAGTGGCCGAACATGAACGTGGTGCGGGCGGGGTTTGAGGACAGCCGTGTTGCAGATCGCGAACACGCGTTGGCCACCTTCATAGAACAGCACCTGCAACCGGGCGATGTCGTGTTTGCCACCTGGCGTGAAGATGGGCACAGCGATCACGATGCCGTAGGCCGTGCAAGCAGTCGCGCAGCCAGGGCCGCGGGCGTCACGCTGTATGAAGTGCCGATCTGGACGTGGCATTGGGCTCACGACCACGACCCCCGTGTGCCGTGGAACCGGGCACGCAAGCTCTGCCTGAGCCCTCATGCCGTGGCGCGTAAGCGCTATGCCGCGCATGCGTTTACCAGTCAACTGCAAGAAGATCCGAGCACCGGGCAAGGGCCGATCCTGCCGCCCTTGGTGCTGGAGCGTTTACTGCAACCCTTTGAAGTGGTGTTTGTGCAGGAGGAAGGATGAGCGTCCCCACGGCTTTTTTTGACCAGTTGTACCAGCACAATCCCGACCCCTGGGCCTTTCGCGAACGCTGGTACGAACAGCGCAAACGCGCCCTGACCCTCGCCAGTTTGCCGCGCCAGCATTACCGATCGACCTACGAGCTGGGCTGTGCCAATGGTGAGCTGAGCGTCGGACTGGCCCAGCGTACTGAAGCGCTGCTCAGCTGCGACGCAGCAGCCAGGGCAGTCGATCTGGCACGCCAGCGCCTCAGTCATTGCCCGAACGTCGAGGTGCAGCAAAGCCGTGTTCCCGCCGATTGGCCCGAGGGCAATTTTGATCTGATTGTGCTCAGTGAAATGGCTTACTACCTGGATCCCGGGGAGCTGCGCCAATTGATTGAGCGCACCTTAGGCAGTCTGACCCCCGATGGCCACTTTGTGGCGTGCCATTGGCGCCCGGCCATCGAGGGTTGCAGCCTGACGGGCGACCAGGTTCACGCCATGCTCCAGGATGGCCTGGGTCTGAGCCGACTGGCGCAGCACCTAGAGGACGATTTTGTACTTGAAGTCTGGGGCCGTGACCCTATTTCAGTAGCGAGCCAGGAGGGCCTGCGATGATCGGCATTTTGATACCGGCCCATAACGAAGAGGCGCTGCTGGCCCAGTGTCTGCAAGCAGTTCTGACCGCGGCCCGACACCCTCAGCTCAACGGCGAAGCCGTGACCGTGATGCTGGTGCTCGACAGCTGCAGCGATCGCTCGGCTGAGATCGCCTCCTGCTTCGACGTTAACGTATTACAAATTGAGGCCAAAAATGTGGGCACGGCACGGGGGGTGGGCGCACAACAACTGTTGGATCAGGGCGCACGCTGGATCTCCTGCACCGATGCTGACAGCCTCGTGGCAAATGACTGGCTGGTCGCTCAACTGGCGCTTAAAGCAGACGCCGTGTGCGGCACCGTACAGGTTGAAGATTGGGGCAACCTGATCGACGCATCGACGCAAGCCCGTTACCTCAAGGCCTATCAGGCACGCGACGGGCATCAGCATGTTCACGGGGCCAACCTGGGCTTCAGTGCCAGGGTCTACCAGCAGGCGGGAGGCTTTTTGCCCCTTAAGTGCCATGAAGACGTTCATCTGGTGAAACAACTGCAAGCATGCGGCGCCACCATTGCCTGGAGCCACCGCCCAAAAGTGACCACCAGTGCACGCCTGGATTGCCGCGCCAAAGGGGGCTTTGGTGATTACTTGAAATCACTCCTGACGTCACCTGGACATGATCACCATCAACCGGACTCACACACCGGTACGCTATAAACAGTCTGTGCATGCTGCGGCCAGACTTGAGCCGAGCCCAACCGATGTGAGCCAACTCGCACAGGAGAAAGCATGAGCCTTGATATAGCCGGTAACATCATTGAGTCGCCCGCCCCTGATGCTGTGCCTGATGTGCACCGAATGAAGGTGTTAACCGTCAACACCCACAAGGGATTCACCGTTTTCAACCGACGTTTTATCCTGCCCGAACTGCGCGAAGCCGTGCGTGAGACTCAAGCTGATCTGGTGTTTTTACAAGAAGTGCTCGGCGAACATACCAAGCACTCGGCGCGCTATGACCATTGGCCGTCCGTCTCACAGTACGAATTTTTGGCAGACAGCATGTGGAGCGACTTTGCCTATGGTCGCAATGCGGTTTACCCCGATGGCCATCACGGCAACGCGGTGTTGTCCAAATACCCGATCAAGTCCCATCGCAACCTCGATGTATCGATCACAGGCCCTGAACAGCGAGGCTTGCTGCACTGCGTACTGGAGGTACCGGGGCATGCGCAGGTACACGCCATTTGTGTGCACTTAAGCTTGCTTGAGAGCCATCGACAGTTACAAATCGTGTTGCTGAACCAACTGCTCAAGTCCCTGCCGCCTGAAGACCCGGTGATCATTGCCGGCGACTTCAACGACTGGAAACTGCACGGCAACGCGGCCCTTTCACAACGTGACGACTTGCACGAAGTGTTTGAGCGTCACCATGGAAAACTCGCCAAAACCTACCCGGCACGCTGGCCATTACTGCGCCTGGACCGCATTTATCTGCGAAATGCCAGCAGCCGGGCCCCGAAGATTCTCGACGGGAAACCCTGGACACATTTATCCGATCATTTGCCCTTGTCCGTTGAGGTGCACCTGTAGCAGCGCCTGCACGAAACAGCAGGGGCTCGTTCGCCCCTGCCAAAAGCGCGATCAGCCTGTGGGCTGCAGGATCAGCACACTGAGCGGCGGCAGGTTCAACGCCACTGAAACACCCTGCCCGTGGCTGGGCAACTCATCGGTCATCACTCCCCCGCCATTGCCATAGTTGGAACCGGCATAGAGCTCAGAATCGCTGTTGAGCACCTCTTGCCAGCTTCCGGCAAAGGGCACGCCAATGCGGTAAGCCTCACGCGGCACCGGCGTAAAGTTGGCCACCACCAACAACGGCTTGCCCGCTTTGCTCCAACGCAACCAGGCATAGACACTGTTGGTCGCATCATCGCCAATCAACCACTGGAAGCCGGTCGGCAAATCGTCCTGATCGTGCAACTGCGGGTAGTCCCGATACAAGCGATTCAAATCCCCGACCAGTTTCTGCACCCCTTGGTGTTCGGGGTATTGCAGCAAGTACCAGTCAAGTTGCTGGTCGTGGTTCCACTCGCGCCACTGGCCGAATTCGCAGCCCATAAACAGCAGTTTCTTGCCCGGATGCGCCCACATAAAGCTCAAGTAGGCACGCAAATTGGCAAACTTCTGCCAGCGATCACCGGGCATTTTGTCGATCAGCGAATGTTTGCCGTGCACCACCTCGTCATGGGAAATGGGCAGGATAAAACGCTCACTCCAGGCGTACACCAAGCCAAAACTCAGTTCGTTGTGATGATGAGCGCGGTACACCGGGTCTTGCTGAATGTAATGCAGCGAATCGTGCATCCAGCCCATGTTCCACTTGTACGAAAAACCCAAGCCACCATGGTCGGTGCCCTGGCTGACACCGGGCCAGGCCGTGGACTCTTCGGCAATCATCAATGCACCGGGCACCTCAAGTGCGACGACGTCGTTCAGATGCCGTAAAAAGTCTATTGCCTCAAGGTTTTCACGACCGCCCATGCGGTTGGGCACCCACTCTCCAGCCTTGCGGGAGTAGTCGCGGTACAACATCGAGGCCACCGCATCCACGCGCAAGCCGTCAATATGGAAATGCTTTAGCCAGTGCAACGCCGAAGCCAGCATAAAACCGTGTACTTCGGTGCGGCCCAGGTTGTAAATCAGCGTGTTCCAATCTGGGTGGTAGCCTTCAAGCGGGTTGGCGTATTCATACAGCGCCGTGCCATCAAAATGCGCCAGGCCGTGGGCATCATTGGGAAAGTGCGCCGGTACCCAGTCCAGGATCACCCCAATACCCGCAACGTGGCAGGCATTGACGAAGGCGGCAAAGTCAGCCGGTGACCCGTAGCGCGCGCTCGGAGCAAATTGGGACAACGGCTGGTAGCCCCATGAGCCGCCAAAGGGGTGCTCCATAATCGGCATCAGTTCGATGTGGGTGAAACCCAATTGCTGCACGTAGGGAATCAACCTTTCGGCCAGTTCAGACCAGCTGTATTGACGGGCAACCTCGCCGGCATCGTCGATCTCACACTGCCAGGAACCGGCATGCAGCTCATAGATAGACAGCGGCGCATCGTGGCGCTGATGGTTGGCACGTTCCTGCATCCAGGTTGCATCTTGCCACTCAACCGCCAATGGCGCGGCCACGATAGAGGCTGTCAGCGGCGGCAGCTGTGTGGCCAATGCCACCGGGTCAGCCTTGAGCAGTACGGCCTCCTCTGACCCGAGAATTTCATACTTGTAAGCCTCGCCCGCTTCCAGACGCGGAATAAACAACTCCCACACGCCGCTTGGATGACGCAAACGCATGGGGTGACGGCGGCCATCCCAAATATTGAAATCGCCGACCACCGAAACGCGTTTGGCATTGGGCGCCCAGACCGCAAAACGCACACCGGGCACGCCGCCCACGCTCATCACCTGCGCGCCCAGGCAACTGCCCAAGTCGCGATGATTGCCTTCAGCAAACAGGTAGAGATCCATTTCACCGAGCAGTGGCCCAAAACTGTAAGGGTCTTCACTGGTCTGTTCGGTGCCCGCCCAATTGATGCACAAACGATACGGCTGTGTGTCGGTAAAACGCGCCGCAAAAAGCCCAGGCACTTCGGTACTGGGCAACTCACCGATGATCTCATCGCTCTCGCGTTCCACCACTTTGACACTCAGTGCACCAGGCAGAAAGGCCCGGATAACCTGCCCACCCTGCTCGTCCGGGTGCGGGCCCAACACCGCAAACGGATCTCGATGCCTGGCATTGATCAACGCTTCGATGTCTTGACGCTCTGGCACTATAGCGTTCACGCCCCCCTCCAGATCCTTACTTGAACTCATCATTTATCTCCATCAGGTAAAGGCTTGACCGCGCTTGGCAAGTGGACAAGCAAATCGCTTAACCCCTGCAAGGGCACATGCAACCAGGCAGGTCGATTCGCTGCTTCATAGATAATTTCATAGGCCGCCTTTTCCAGACTAAACAACGCCAATGCAGACTCCTCACCGAGTGGCACTTTCCAGGTATGAGCAAGGCTAGCTGTTGCCAGCCGATATGCATCGATCAACGCCTTGCGAGACTCATTTAAATAACGCTGCACCACTCGTTGACGCGCCTCGCTCGCCTCGGCGGAGTGATCCGCTTGCTGCACGTTGCTGATCGCCATGGCAGCGGCATAGTCAAAGGAGCGCAATAAACCGCTGACGTCTTTGTACGGACTGTGCTTGCTGCGCCGCGCGGCCAGTGAGCGGGCGGGCTCGCCTTCAAAGTCGATAAAATAGGCATCGCCCTGTACGACCAACACTTGCCCCAAATGCAAATCTCCATGCACCCGGATCTTCAAGCCTCCCAGCGTTTGCTTGGCCAACTGCTGGATGTACTCAATGATTGCACGTTGTTGTGTGAGCAGTTTTTTTGCCAGCTGTTGATGCTCAGCCGAAAGCTGCGGTACATGATCTTTAAGGTGCTTGAACGCTTGTTTGACTTGAGCACCGATATGGCTTGCCCAATGCCGCACATCGGCATCGGAGGTGGCTTGCGGGGCAAACTGCGGGTTGTCATCGGCCTGCGCCAACACCTTATGCATTTCCCCCAAGCGTTGACCGAGCACACCGGCAAAATCGGCCAGTTCACCCAGCGCGTTGAAATGCTGAGGGTGCTCAGACATGGCGTCGGCCAACTCATCCCGAATCGCCCGCTCAAGGTTGTTATGGGTCCAGGTCCAGGCATCCCCCTGATTACTCAGATAGCCCTGTGCAATCATCAGCAGTGTGTCTTCCCCTTGTGCATCCTGGCGAACCACAGAGCCCAACAGCGGTGAAATATTCGGATACCCGGCTGCCGTCAGGAACGCGCCCATTTCAAGCTCGGGATGCGGACCACTGCTCAGTTGCCGCAAGACCTTGAGCACCATGACCCCGCCAATGACCACCGAACTGTTGGACTGCTCAGTGTTGAGATAACGCACCTCGCTGAGCTCATTGAGCTCAAGGCCGACCATTTCGGCGGTAGCGTCAAAGTGGAGAGTCCCGGCGCTGCTGCTGATTTTTTGGCCTGTTTGCAAGGCTGTGAGCACACTGTGCACGAAAGACTCCAGACTGAAGGCATCGGTCATGAACCCCACTTGCGGCCCGCGACGCAATCGGGATAAGACCAAGTGTTGGGCAAGCGCGCCGCTGGGCTGGTCTTCGCCCAGCACCCCCAAGGGCAACTGATAACGGTGCTGCTGACCAGCACTGGTCACGTCTATCTCAGTCAGCAGCACCGGGTGGCTGGCATCGCCAAACCGGGTGCCGCAAGCAATCTTCGCCGTGTCAATCGGCACATCCTTTTGCCCAAACCAGCGGCGTTTGTGCAGCCAGGCGGGCAACACGACTTGCTCCAGCGTGGTGCTCACTGGCGGGTCGAGTAACTCTTCAAGCCCACGCTTGAGCACCAGCGTGACCAGCTCCGGCAAGCTTTGCGACGGCTCTGCATGCCAACTGGGCATCTGGTTTTCGCTGGCCAGCAAAAACCAGTAAAAACCATAGGGTGAAAGGGTGAGCATGAAGTCCAGTTGGCCAATCGGCGGAAAAGCATTACCCCCCAACATTTCCACCGGCACCCGGCCCGCAAACTCCGACAGGTCCAATTCGACCGCCTGAGCACTGCGCGACACATTGGCCACACACAAAATGGTTTCGGTTTTGCCTTCTTTGTCCGTGAACTCACGGATGTAGGCCAGTATTCGACGATTACTCGGTGACAGCATTTTCAACGTGCCACGACCGAAGGCCTTTTGCTGTTTACGGACACCCAACAGGCGACGCGTCCAATTGAGCAATGAATGCGGATCACCCGCTTGCGCTTCAACGTTGACCGACTGATAGCCATACAGCGCGTCCATGATAGGCGGCAACACGAGGCTGGCAGGATTGGCCCGTGAAAAGCCGCCATTACGGTCTATCGACCACTGCATCGGGGTGCGTACACCGTCCCGATCACCCAGGTAAATGTTGTCACCCATACCAATTTCGTCGCCGTAATACAGGGTGGGCGTGCCCGGCATGGATAACAGCAAACTGTTGAGCAGCTCGATACGTCGACGGTCGCGCTCCATAAGCGGCGCCAACCGCCGACGAATACCCAGGTTGATACGCGCGCGTTTGTCAGCGGCATAGTGATTCCACAGGTAGTCGCGTTCTTTGTCGGTGACCATTTCCAGGGTCAACTCATCGTGGTTGCGCAAAAAGATCGCCCACTGACAGTTCGCAGGTATTTCCGGGGTTTGTCGCAGAATGTCGGTGATCGGGAAACGATCTTCCTGAGCCAACGCCATGTACATGCGCGGCATCAGTGGAAAGTGGAACGCCATGTGGCACTCATCGCCGTTGATGCCATCGGTGTCGCCAAAATACTGCTGCGTGTCTTCGGGCCACTGGTTGGCCTCAGCCAAGAGCATGCGATCCGGGTAATGGGCGTCGATTTGCGCGCGGATCTGTTTGAGGATCTGATGGGTCTCAGGCAAGTTCTCGTTGTTGGTGCCATCACGCTCAATCAAATAGGGGATGGCATCCAGACGCAGGCCGTCGATGCCCATGTCCAGCCAATAGCGCATCACCGAAAGCACTTCTTTCATGACCTTGGGATTATCGAAGTTCAGGTCCGGCTGATGGGAATAAAAACGGTGCCAGAAGTATTGACCCGCCACAGGGTCCCACGTCCAGTTGGACTTTTCTGTGTCCAGGAAAATGATTCGCGTGCCGTCGTATTTTTCATCGGTGTCCGACCACACGTAGTAATCCCGCTCCTTTGAACCGGCTTTGGCGTGACGGGCCTTTTGAAACCAAGGGTGTTGGTCAGAGGTATGGTTGATCACCAGCTCGGTAATCACTCGCAGGCCACGGGCATGGGCCTCTTTGATAAAACGCTTAACATCGGCCAACGTGCCGTAATCCGGGTGCACGCCCCGGTAGTCGGCAATGTCGTAGCCGTCATCGCGACGCGGCGAAGGATAGAACGGCAGTAACCACACGGTGTTGACGCCCAGCTCGGCAATGTAGTCGAGCTTGCTGATCAGCCCCGGAAAATCACCGATGCCGTCGTTATTCGAGTCAAAGAAAGACTTGATGTGTACTTGGTAAATCACCGCGTCTTTGTACCAGAGCGGGTCTTTGTTAAAACTTGCGGTTGCACTTTGCTTCGCCATGGGAAATATACCTGCTGAGTCTGTTACCCGCGGCCTCGCAGCCGCTTCGGGAACGGGCTTAAAGGGGTTTGATTCGCCAAATGCCAAACGGCTGATGCCAAGGCTCCAATCGCATCCATTGGGTTTTGCCATACCAGGTCCAGCGATGCCCGCTCATCAAGTCTTCACCTGAGGTCTGCGCATCATCGCCAAGCCCCATCTCCCATAACGGCAACTCAAAATGTGCTTCCTGAGCGTTGTGCGGATCGAGGCTGACGGCCACCAGGACAAAATTGCTGCCATCGGCACTGCGCTTGCCGAAATACAAAATGTTGTCATTCCACGCGTTGTAGAGCGTAAAACCCAAATGGCTGTGCAAGGCCGGGTTTTGACGTCGAATTCGGTTCAATTGCGCGATCTCGGCAACAATATTGCCCGGTGCGCCGAAGTCTCTTGGGCGGATTTGGTACTTCTCGGAATCCAGGTATTCCTCTTTGCCCGCCACGGCCTGGGACTCACACAGTTCGAACCCCGAGTACATGCCCCACAGACCGGAGCCCATGGTTGCCAATGCGGCGCGAATCAGAAATCCGGCACGCCCTGAGTCATGCAGAAACCGCGGGTTTATGTCTGGCGTATTGACGAAGAAGTTGGGGCGAAAACACTCACGCAGCGGGCTTTGGTTGAGCTCGGTGAAATAAGCCGCCAGTTCCGCTTTGGTGTTGCGCCACGTGAAGTAGGTGTAACTCTGGGAATAACCCACCTTGCCCAGACGCGCCATCATCGCGGGCGTGGTGAAAGCCTCGGCCAGAAAGATCACCTCGGGGTGCAAGGCCCGTACATCCGCGATCAGCCACTGCCAAAAGGGCAAAGGCTTGGTGTGCGGATTATCGACACGAAAGATCTTTACTCCCTCATTCACCCAGCCCAGCACAATATCGCGCAGCTCCAGCCACAGACCCGGAATCGCATCAGGGGCATAAAAGTCGACATTGACGATGTCCTGATACTTTTTCGGTGGGTTCTCTGCGTAGCGAATCGTCCCATCGGGGCGCCAGTTAAACCAGCCAGGGTGCTGTTTGAGCCATGGATGGTCCTGGGAGCACTGAATCGCAAAATCCAGGGCAATGGCCAAACCGTGCGCGTTGGCGGCCGCCACCAGCCGCCGAAAATCCTCACGGGTGCCCAGTTGCGGGTGAATGGCGTCGTGGCCACCCTCCTCACTGCCGATGGCATAAGGGCTGCCAGGGTCGTTCTCCCCAGCCTGCAATGAATTGTTCGGCCCCTTGCGATGACGGCGGCCAATCGGATGGATCGGCGGAAAGTACAGCACGTCAAAACCCATGTCATGGATCATCGGCAAGCGTTCCAGCACATCATTGAACGTGCCGTGGCGGGCTGGGTCATCGGTGACTGAACGCGGGAAAAGCTCATACCAACTGGCAAACTCTGCCAATGGCCGCTCAACCTCTACCGGATACTCGGGACTTAAACTCAAATAGGCATGGTGTTGGGCCTCGGCCATCAATTGTGCACTGTGTTCGTGCACAAACAACGCCACCTGCTCGGTCTCCAGCAACCCCGACAGCTGAATCAGCAGCGCTTGTAACTGCTCTTTCAATTCATCGTGGCTGCACTCGATAGCACGCTGAACCAGAATTCGACCTTCCTGCAACTCCAGACTCACCGCAACACCGGCCTGATGCTTCTTCTGGAGTTCGTGGCAAAAACTGGCGAAACGGTCGATCCAGGCTTCTATGCAAAAAACATAACGCCCCTGAACCGGCACCAAAAACTCGCCCTTCCAGGTGTCATTGCCCAGGAACCGCATAGGCGCAGCCGACCAGACATCACTGCTGGATAACCGCCAGTGGAGCATCACCGCCAACTGATCGTGACCGTCAGTGAACACTTTACTGCTCACATCGACCCATCGCCCAGCCGTGGCCTTGACCGCAAATTCGCCGCCATCCAGCACCGGCGAGACGGACTCAATCGCAATACGCGGCATCAACAAAGCCTGTGACAGCGGCAATGGGGTGGCCATTGCGGGGTCCAGCGGGAAATCAGCATTCATCGAGCTCACTCCTCACGCCCGTGGACGTTCATGTGTGGTCGTTTCTAAGCACATTCCGGCGTCTGCACCGGGGTCCTAAGGTGGGAGCAACGCGGCCGGCCAAAAGTTCAGACTATTTGCCGGTGCCCCGTTGGTCATAAAACGGGAACCCGAGACGTTTTGATGCGGTCGACCGTGTGTACTCCCAACCTATGCAGCAATGAGGCCATGTCGATGAATATCCCCATTCCCGCTGAAACACCTGACCCCAATATTGATGATCCTGTGTTACCGCCAGGCGAGCCCGATCCAATCCCTGAGCAAGATCCGCCCACCGCCGATCCAAAACCGATTGGAGACCCTCCCAGCCAACAGCCGCCGATGAAAACCAACCTTTAAGGCCGACGCTTTTCAAACAGTTCCACGACCTTTGGCATCACGCTGAAAATACCGAGCGCCAACAACGTACTGAGCACCGCTGTGGCCTCTCGACCCATGCCGGCCGAGCCCCCAATAGCCGCCGTCATCCATCGTCGACCGCACATTCATCCCACCTTGCCTGGGGAACAGACCCTAACGTTTACCCCCGCAAAAAGGAAAACGTTCATGACCATCACACTCGATAAAGACAACAGTTGCTGGTATGAGTCCCCGGAAGGCGCAGAACACTCCTCGATCAGCCGGGTTGAAATCATTACAGACCAGGCTTCGCAAAAAACCATGGCGCTCATGAATGGCCTGCGCATTGTTATCGAACCCACAGAGGCAGACGCATTGATCGCAGCGGGCGCCAGGGATGGCAGGCAGCCCCCTCACAAAAATCCGTGATTCGCTCAGAAAGTTGACCTTGATCACGGTCTGTTTGCGCAGTATCGGTTATTCCTCCAGAGGGCAGGTGCAGCGTGGCTTTAGCCAGGTGCAGCCGATTGTCGCAGACACCCGAATCAAGCAACTGATACGCTTTTTTAAAAAATACCTGAGCCTGTTATGCAAACAGTTGGCGGGCGATAGTGCTCTGGCCTGATGGAGGCTGATGAGTGAAGGACCATGAGCAAACACATTCCCGTCCAGAGACTTGAATCGTATGAGGCTGCGCATTCCAAAGCCGCCAATACTAAAAACAGGTCCAACGATAACCAGATCCACACCCGCCGTTTTACCGGCCTGTTCCGCACGCTTCGCATCGTCGGCACCGGCTTTTTGTTTTTACTGTTCTTTGGCACCGTGTGGCTGCATTGGGACGGTCGTCAGGCCGTACTGTGGGATTTGTCGCAAAGCAAATTCCACATCTTTGGCGCCACGTTCTGGCCTCAGGATTTCATTTTGTTATCGGCGCTGCTGATCATTGCCGCCTTTGGCCTGTTTGCGATCACGGTGTTTGCCGGCCGCGTGTGGTGTGGATACACCTGCCCGCAAAGCACCTGGACGTGGCTGTTTATGTGGTGTGAAAAGATCACCGAAGGTGACAGAAACCAGCGCATCAAGCTGCAAGCCGCGCCCTGGCGCTTGAACAAGATTGCCCGGCGCACGGCCAAACATTCGTTGTGGTTGGCGATCAGTGTGCTGACGGCATTGACCTTTGTCGGGTATTTCACGCCCATTCGCCCCCTGACCATTGAGTTTTTAACCCTGGAAATAGCCGGCATCAGCTTGTTCTGGGTGCTGTTTTTCACCGGTGCCACGTACATCAGCGCGGGTTGGCTACGTGAAGCGGTGTGCATGCACATGTGCCCCTATGCACGCTTTCAAAGTGTGATGTTCGATAAGGACACCCTGGCGATTTCGTATGACGTGGCCCGCGGCGAAAACCGTGGCCCGCGTAAACGCGGGGTGGAACCGAAGCAGGCCGGTCTGGGTGATTGCATCGACTGCACAATGTGCGTACAGGTATGTCCGACCGGGATCGACATTCGTGACGGCCTGCAAATGGAGTGCATCGGCTGCGCTGCCTGCGTCGATGCCTGTGATTCGGTGATGGACAAAATGGGCTATGCCCGTGGCCTGGTGCGCTACACCTCCGAACATCAATTGCAGGGCGGCAAAACCCACTGGTTGCGCCCACGCCTGATTGGCTACGCAGGGGTGCTGGTGCTGATGATCGGCGCGCTGGCGGTGGCCTTGAATCAACGCGCCATGGTGTCACTGGATGTGATCAAAGACCGGGGTCTGTTCCGTGAGAACAGTCAGGGCCAGATCGAGAACATCTACAGCCTCAAAATCATTAACAAAACCCAGGAACCGCAACACTATCGCGTGTCGCTGCAACAGGATGAGGCGTTCCAGTTACAGGGCAAAACCGAGTTGACCCTGGCCCCCGGCGAGATTGTCGAAGTGCCGGTCTCGGTGGCGTTGCTGTCCGAGCGACCCAAGAGCAGTTCACAGACGATTGAATTTGTGGTCACCGATACCGATGAACCGAGTGTGCGCAGTGTGGCCAAAAGCCGGTTTGTCGCGCCGTTGAATCGTTAAACCTAAAAATACGTGCAGGCGCGAGCTTGCCTCGCGATCTTTTGATCTGTAACAGCCAAAGATCGCGAGCAAGCCCGCTCCCACAGGATTAGCTGAGCTTTAGCCCATGAAACGCTACGAAAAATTCGCTGACGATATTGCTGAACTGATCCGCTGCGGGGTGCTCGGCCCCGGTCAGCGCGTGCCTTCGGTGCGCTATGCCAGCCAGACATATGGGGTCAGCCCGTCCACGGTGTTTCAGGCCTATTACCTGCTCGAACGCCGCGGCCTGATTCGCGCCAAGCCGCGTTCGGGGTATTTCGTCAACACGCACGCGCCCAGCCCGTTTTCAGAACCGGTGGTCAGCAGCCACGCGACCGAGTCCACTCAGGTCGATGTCAGCGACCTGGTGTTCTCGGTGCTGGACTCGATCAAGGACCCGCACACCGTGCCGTTCGGCTCGGCGTTCCCCAGCCCCATGTTGTTTCCGCTGCAACGCCTGGCCCGCTCAATGGCCACCGCAAGCCGTGAAATGGATCCGCGCATGGTGGTCACCGACATGTCGCCGGGCAACCCGCACCTGCGTCGCCAGATTGCCCTGCGGTATATGGTCGGTGGGCTGATGCTGGCGATGGAGGAGTTGCTGATCACCAATGGCGCGCTGGAAGCCTTGAACCTGTGTCTGCAAGCCGTCACTGAGCCCGGTGATCTGGTTGCGATTGAAGCCCCGGCCTTTTACGCCTGCCTGCAAGTGCTGGAGCGACTCAAGCTCAAGGCCATCGAAATCCCGGTCCATCCCCGTGAGGGCATTGACCTCGACGCATTGGCGCAGACCCTCGATCGGCATCCGATCAAGGCGGTGTGGTGCATGACCAGCTTTCAAAACCCGATTGGCGCCACCATGCCCGAAGCCAAGAAACAGGCCTTGGTCGAACTGTTGCGCGCGCATCAGGTGCCATTGATTGAAGACGATGTATACGCCGAGCTGTATTTCGGTCAGCACGCGCCCAAGCCCGCCAAGGCTTTCGACACTGAAGGGCTGGTGATGCATTGCGGCTCGTTTGCCAAAAGCCTGGCACCGGGTTACCGGATCGGCTGGGTCGCGGCCGGGCGCTTTGCGCAGAAGATAGAGCGTCTGAAACTCATGACCTCGTTGTGCGCATCCATGCCGGCACAAGCGGCGATTGCCGACTATTTGCAGCACGGCGGCTACGACCGCCACTTGCGGCGCCTGCGCGATGCGCTGGAAGACCAGCAAAGCGCAATGCTGGCAGCCATTGCGCGGTACTTCCCGGCGCAAACCCGGGTCAGCAAACCTGCCGGGGGGTATTTTTTGTGGCTTGAACTGCCTGAACAGATGGACTCGCTCAAGCTGTTTCAGATGGCCCTGGCCCAAGGCATCAGCATCGCACCGGGGCCGATTTTCTCGGCAACCCAGCGCTTTAGAAACTGCATCCGCCTGAACTACGGCAGCCCATGGGATGAGACCTGTGAAAAGGCCATGGAAACCCTGGGCAAGATTGTTCGTTCGTTTTAGCTGACACGCAAGACCTCAGCCCGGCATGCAGTTGAAGTCGGCGGTGTGCGCCACTTCCTTACCGTGGGAATCAACCAGCGTGGCGCTCACGTCCGGGCCCAGGCTCGACTCGATCAATTCGTAGCGCTCGCCCGCCTTGAATTGCTGATAGTTGACTTTGCCTTGGCAATTCACTTCGTTCTCGTCACCGGTGGCCCCTTCAAACAAGGTGACGTCAAGGCGATGCGCGCCAGGGGTGACTTCAAAGTAGCGGCCGTCGTTGATGTTCTTGCCGTCTACGCGCTCGGCCATCAAGTCGCTGTTACCCTCCTCCTTCAGACCAATCCAGGCTTCGCTCGGGTCTTGCTTGGGCATCGGGCCTGCACAGGCTGACAGCAACAACACCAGGCTCAAGGACGGGATCACTAACAGGGGTTTAAGGTTCATAACGGTTTGCCTCACACATGCAACCAAAGAGTGCGACAGGCCCAGCACTCAACCCGTCGAATAGGCCTCAAGCTTGATCCGCAACCCGCGACCGGCCTAATGAATGAAGGTGAAGGGAATTTCAGCCCATACCTAAACCTTCCTTCATGTTGCTGAAAGCTGATCGTTAAGTTTGAGCAGTAAGACTGCCCGTGTTTGCAATTTCACTCCTCGGAGGTTCTGGCATGCTCGGGCTGGTAAAGACCGCATTGCACAAGCCCTACACGTTTATCGTGCTGGCGATTTTCATCTGCTTCATCGGGCCGCTGGCGGCAGTGCGTACCCCGACGGATGTGTTTCCTGACATTGGCATTCCCGTGGTTGCCGTGGTGTGGCAATACACCGGGCTGGCGCCTGCCGATATGGCAGGCCGGGTTATTTATACGTACGAGCGCTCGTTGAGTACCACGGTCAACGACATCGAACACATCGAGTCGCAATCGCTGCCGGGCATGGGCATCGTGAAGATTTTCTTCCAGCCCGGCGTGGACATTCGCACAGCCAACGCACAAGTGACCGCGGTGTCACAAACCGTGCTCAAGCAAATGCCACCCGGTATCACACCGCCGCTGATTCTCAACTACAGCGCGTCGACGGTGCCAATTCTGCAAATGGCGTTCTCCAGCCCCACGCTCTCGGAAGCCAAAATCCGCGACTTGGTGCAAAACAACATTCGCCTGCCTCTGAGTTCGCTGCCGGGCCTGGCCATGCCCACACCCATGGGCGGTAAACAGCGCCAGATCACCCTCGACCTTGACCCACAGGCACTGGCAGCCAAAGGCTTGTCAGCACAGGATGTGGGGGCTGCTCTGGCAGCGCAGAACCAGATCATTCCGGTCGGGACTGCCAAACTCGGCACCTACGAATACACCGTGATGCTCAACAACAGCCCCAAGGCGATTGATGAGCTCAATGACATGCCGATCAAAACCGTCAATGGCGCGCCGATTACCATTGGCCAAGTGGCTCACGTACGCGATGGATCGCCGCCGCAAACCAACATTGTGCGTGTCGACGGGCAACGGGCGGTGCTGATGCCGGCCTTGAAGAACGGGAATATCTCGACCTTGTCGATTGTCGACGGCATTCGCGCGATGCTGCCACGCATCAATGAAACCTTGCCGCCATCGCTTAAAACTTCATTGCTGGGCGACGCTTCGGTGTTCGTCAAGCAATCGGTCGGCAGCGTGGCGCAGGAAGGGATCATTGCCGCCTTGCTGACCAGCGCCATGATTCTGCTGTTTCTGGGCAGCTGGCGTTCGACCCTGATCATTGCCGTGTCGATCCCGCTGGCGGTGCTCTCGGCCATTGCCCTGCTTGCCCTCAGTGGGCAAACCCTGAACGTCATGACGCTCGGGGGCCTGGCGCTGGCCGTCGGTATCCTTGTGGACGATGCGACGGTGACCATCGAGAACATCAACTGGCACCTTGAACAAGGCAAGTCGGTGCGCGATGCGATTCTCGATGGGGCCAGGCAGATTGTCGGTCCGGCGTTTGTGTCGCTGCTGTGTATCTGCATCGTGTTTGTGCCGATGTTTATGTTGCAGGGGATTGCCGGTTACCTGTTCCGTCCGATGGCGCTGTCAGTGATTTTTGCGATGGGCAGCTCATTCATCCTGTCGCGGACCCTGGTGCCGACGCTGGCGATGTTCCTGCTCAAGCCGCACATCCCGGAGCAAGGCCCGGGGCATCACCCGCAGGAGGGTTACATCAACCATCACGAGGGCGATCAGCACACTCGCAAACACTCAGCCCCGGTGCGTGCACTGCTGAGCTTCCAGCAAGGATTTGAGCGCCGCTTCTCGGCCGTGCGCGATGCTTACTACGGCGTGCTGGAATTGGCCCTGGCCCATCGCAAACGCTTTTTGCTGGGGTTTATGACGTGCGTGCTGGCCTCATTTGTGTTGCTGCCAAGCCTGGGGCAGGACTTTTTCCCGGCCACCGATGCCGGGGCATTGGCCCTGCACGTGCGCTTGCCGCTGGGGACACGGATTGAAGAAAGTGCGGCGGCTTTTGACCGGATCGAGTCGCGGATTCGCGAAATCGTTCCGGCCGATCAACTGGACACCATCATCGATAACATCGGCATTCCGTTGAGCGGTATCGACATGGCCTACAGCAGCAGCGGCACGATCGGTCCGCAAGACGGCGATATTCAAGTCACGCTCAAGGCCGATCACAGCCCGACGGCGGACTATGTGAAGCGCTTGCGCGAAGTCCTGCCCGAAAGTTTCCCCGGCAGCCAGTTTGCCTTTATGCCTGCGGACATCAGTACCCAAATCCTCAACTTCGGAGCTCCGGCGCCGCTGGACGTAAAAATTTCCGGACGTGACGACGCGGCCAACCGCGCCTATGCACTGGAACTGCAACGACGCTTGCAACACGTTCCGGGGATTGCCGACCTGCGCATCCAACAGTCGGTGGGCTACCCATCGCTGCAAGTCAACGTCGATCGCCTGCGTGCCAATGGCCTCGGGATTACCGAGCGCGATGTCACCAACAGCATGGTGGCGTCTTTGGCCGGCAGTTCTCAGGTGGCCCCGACGTTCTGGCTTAACCCGCAAAACGGTGTGTCTTACGGTGTGGTCGCGGCCACTGCGCAGTATCGACTGGACAGCCTTCCGGCTCTGGAAGCCTTGCCGGTGACCGGTAGCAACGGCCAGACACAAATCCTCGGCGGGCTGGCAACCATCAGTCGCGTCGATAGCCCGGCCGTGGTCACGCACTACAACATCCAGCCCACGCTGGACGTGTACGCCAACATTCAGGGCCGCGATCTGGGCTCGGTGGCGGCCGATGTGCAAAAGGTGATTGACGGTGCCTCGCAGCTGCGCCCCAAAGGTGCAACCATCACCTTGCACGGTCAGATCGACGCCCTGCATGAAGCCTTCAACGGTTTGAGTGTTGGCCTGCTCGGCGCCGTGGTGCTGATCTACCTGCTGATCGTGGTCAACTTTCAGTCCTGGGTCGATCCGTTTGTGATCATCACCGCCCTGCCCGCCGCCCTGGCCGGGATTGTGTGGATGCTGTTTCTCAGCGGCACATCGCTGTCGGTCCCGGCCTTGACCGGCGCCATCTTGTGCATGGGGGTGGCCACCGCCAACTCGATTCTGGTGGTGAGTTTCTGTCGAGAGCGCCTGGCCGAACATGGCGACGCACTCAAGGCCGCACTCGAAGCGGGTTACACGCGCTTTCGTCCGGTGTGCATGACCGCGTTGGCGATGATGATCGGGATGTTGCCGCTGGCCATTTCAGAAGAACAGAACGCCCCGCTCGGACGCGCCGTGATTGGCGGTCTGATGCTGGCAACCGTCGCTACCCTGCTGTTCGTGCCCGTGGTGTTCAGCCTGGTGCACGGCCGTGAAAAAAATCGCGCTGCTGCTGGAGAAACTACCCATGTCGTCTGATCAAAAACCTTCGCGCAAGCGCTTGATGCTACTGGGCATCGGCGGTCTGACACTGGCCGCGTTACTGGTAGCCAATGGCCTGGCAGCGCGCAGCCGGCATGCACATGAGGTTATCGGCTGGACCGAAGCCGCCGCCTTGCCGGTGGTCAGCGTGTTCCACCCCCTGCAAAACACCCACGGAGATACCCTGCGCCTGCCCGCGCACCTTGAAGCCTGGAGCAAGGCGCCGATTCATGCGCGGGTCAATGGCTACCTCAAAAGCTGGACAACCGACATCGGCAGCAAAGTCAACGCCGGTCAGGTGCTGGCCGTCATTGAAAGCCCTGACCTTGACCAGCAATCGGCGCAAGCCCGCGCCCATATGCTTCAAGAGCAGGCCAACGCCCGGCTTGCCGCGACCACGGCCACTCGCTGGCAAAACCTGCTGGCCAGTCATTCGGTGTCGCGACAGGAGGCGGACGAGAAACAATCCAATGCCGCAGCCGCGAAGGCCAATGCCCAAGCCGCCGAAGCCGATTACGCACGACTGTCATCGCTGGAAGACTACAAAACCATTCGCGCGCCATTCGCCGGCACCATCACGGCGCGCTACACCGACATTGGCCGATTGGTCAAAGCTGACACCGACAGCGACCCGCAATTGTTCGACATCGCCGACATCCATCAACTGCGCCTGTACGTGCCCGTGCCGCAAAACTACGCCAGCGTGATTCGCCCCGGTATGCAGGCGCAACTCAATGTGCCGGAGCATCCCGGGCAAACCTTCAGCGCCCAGTTGATCGGCAACTCGACGTCGGTTGATCCGCGTTCTGGCACCTTGACGGCGCAGTTCGTCGCACAAAACCCCAACGATGCCTTGTTGCCGGGCGACTATGCCGAAGCGGTGCTGTCCATTGCGGCTGACACCCACGGCGTGAGCATTCCAGCCAGTGCGCTGATCTTCCGTGCCCAAGGCACCCAAGTGGCGGTGCTGGACAGCGCAAAACATGTGCACTTGCAGAACATCCACATCGGCATGGATCTGGGCGACCGGCTGGTGATCGACCAGGGTCTGAAACCGACTGACTCGGTCATCGACAACCCGCCGGATGCCTTGCGCGAAGGCGACACAGTCAAACTGGCCGATGCAGGAGCGCCCCATGTTGCCAAAGCTTAAACGCAGCGCCTTGTTGTTGGCGCTGGCGCTGCAAGGCTGCTCGCTGGCTCCGACTTACAAACCGCCCGTACTCGACCTGCCGCAGCATTACCGCGAGCAGACCAGCGATGGCCCGTGGCACAGCGCGCAACCGGGCGATCAACTGTCGCCACAGTGGTGGCGGCTGTATCACGACGAGCGCTTGAACGACCTGCAACAGCGCTTGCTCAACGCCAACCCGAACCTGGCGGCAGCCCTTGCGCACTACGAGGCGGCGCAGGCGTATGCCAGCCAGTTCCATGCGGGCTTGTTCCCGCAAATCACCGCCAGCGGGCAACCCTTGCGCCAGCGTCAATCAGACAACCGACCGTTGCGCGGTACCACCCAGCCCTCGGTGTACAACAGCAACACCGCAGGCTTTGCACTGAATTTTGACGTGGACTTATGGGGCAAAATCCGCAATCAAGTTGCCGCCGGTGATGCCCAGGCACAAGCTTCGGCCGATGATCTGGCGGTTGCACGCTTAAGCCTGCAACAGCAACTGGCCAGCCTGTACGTGCAACTTGATGGACTGGATGCGCAAAGCCGCATCCTCTCCAGCACCCTGGATGAATACAGCCAGGCCTTGCAACTGACCCGCGCCCGTTATCAAGGGCAAATAGCCTCTGAGATCGACCTGACCCGTGCGCAAAACCAATTGGCCACGGCACAAGCGCAGTTGGACGACGTGCGCGCCCAGCGCAACCTGACCGAGCACGCCATTGGCGAACTGGTGGGTGAACCTGCCAGCAGCTTTGCCCTGGCGCCAAGTGCACACCCCTTGAACGTCCCGGCGCAACCCGACGCCCTGCCCAGCACCTTGTTGCAACGCCGACCAGACATCGCTGCGGCCGAACGCCGGGTGTTCGCGGCCAACGCTCAAATCGGCGTGGCCAAGGCCGCCTGGTACCCCGACTTCAGCCTGACCGGACTGCTGGGCGGGCAAACCCAGGGCAGCGGCAATTTGTTGTCAGCGGGCAATCGTTTCTGGGCCCTGGGGCCACTGGTCAGCTTGCCGATATTCGATGGTGGCCGCTTGGACGCCCAAGAGCGCCAGGCCAAGGCCGAGTTCGAAGAAGCGTCGGCGCACTACCGCAGCCAAGTGCTGCGCGCCGTACGAGAAGTGGAAGATAACCTAGCGCAACTGCGCGACCTGAAGCAGGAAAGTCTCGACGAACACGCGGCGGCCAACGCAGCGCAACATACCCAAACCTTGGCCACCCACAGCTACGAGGCGGGGGCCGTGAGTTACCTGGATGTGGTGACCGCGCAAACGGCGGCGTTGCAAGCACAACGCCAAGTGCAAGCCCTGCGCACCCGACAGTTGCAGGCCAGTGTTGGCTTGTTGACCGCCTTGGGTGGAGGGTGGGAGGGACAGAAGTGATGCTGCAACCCGCGTATAAGTGAACGCGGCCCCTGAAATGCGAGCGTGTCTCGCGATCTTTTGATGGTTCAAAAGATCGCGAGACACACGTGTTCCTAGCGTCTCAGGAGGCTGAGGCGGCCACTGTTTTCGACGCCGCCAGCATCGCTTTGAGCAACACGGCGCACCCTGCCGCCAGGTCCTTGGGGTCGGCATTTTCGATTTCGTTGTGGCTGATGCCACCTTCACAGGGGACGAAGATCATGCCCGCAGGGCCCAACTCGGCGAGAAAGATTGCGTCGTGCCCTGCCCCGCTGACGATTTCCATGTGGCTGAGCCCCAGTTCAACCGCGGCCTCGCGCACGGCGTTGACACAGTCGGGGTTGAAGTAAAGCGGCGGAAAGTCGGCCGTCGGGGTCAGTTCGAAGCTCAGGCCATGCTGGGCGCAGGTCGCTTCGATCACGCCGCGAACCTCGTCGATCATGGCATCAAGGCGCTCAGGCAGCAGGTGACGAAAGTCCAGAGTCATGCGCACTTCACCCGGAATGACGTTGCGCGAGCCCGGATACGCTTGCAGGCACCCTACCGTGCCGCATGCATGGGGTTGATGGCTCAAGGCGGCCTGATTGACAGCTGCAACCACAGCCGCAGCACCGACCAGAGCGTCTTTGCGCAGGTGCATCGGCGTCGGACCGGCATGGGCTTCTACGCCGCGCAGGTTGAGGTCGAACCATTTCTGCCCGAGGGCACCGAGTACCACGCCGATGGTTTTACGTTCGTCTTCCAGGATCGGACCTTGTTCGATGTGGGCTTCGAAATAGGCCCCCACCGGATGGCCACTGACTTTTCGTGTGCCCGCATAGCCAATCGCGTTCAGGGCCTCACCGACGGTCACGCCTTGGGCATCGGTTTTGGCCAGGGTTTCTTCAAGGGTGAATTTTTCGGCAAACACGCCCGAGCCCATCATGCACGGCGCAAAGCGCGAGCCTTCTTCGTTGGTCCATACCACCACTTCCAATGGCGCTTCGGTTTCGATGTTCAGGTCATTGAGGGTGCGCAACACCTCCACTCCGGCCAGTACGCCGAAACAGCCATCAAACTTGCCGCCGGTGGGTTGGGTGTCGATGTGGCTGCCGGTCATGACCGGCGCAAGATCCGGGTTGCGCCCAGGGCGGCGGGCGAAAATATTGCCCACAGCGTCAACGCTGACGGTGCATCCCGCGTCTTCGCACCAGCGCACAAAGATGTCCCGGGCCTGGCGGTCGAGGTCGGTCAAGGCCAGGCGACAGACACCGCCTTTGACGGTAGCGCCCAGTTGTGCCAATTCCATTAGCGAGGCCCACAAGCGTTCGCCGTTGACCGACTGTGCGCGTTGCTGCTGAAGGTCTTGTGCTGCGTTCATGTTTTTTTCCTCAGGCAGTTTCTTATAAAAAACAGGTCAAATCGCAATGACGCGCAATGGGTAGGCGCGAGCTCACGCCTACGGTTGATCGAGGTCAAACTGTACTTTTGGCAACGGCTGTTTGCGGGCTGCTCAGGCGGCACAGGCCGTAGTAAATCGCCGCACCGAGAAACGATCCGGTGAACCAGCCGTAGTCATAAAACCAGCTGAAGGCGCTGCTGCCCAAGGACAACAGGGTCAAGACCACAGGGACGCCGAACGCAATGAAACCGTTCCAGTTCCAGGCCGGGTAGACACCGTCGTGGTACAGCCCGGCGAGGTCGAGTTTTTGCTGACGGATGATGAAGTAGTCGACCACCATGATCCCGGCAATCGGTCCCAGCAGGCTTGAGTAACCCAGCAGCCAGTTGGAATACACAGTTTCCAGGCTGACATCGGACACCAGCAGGCCGAGTTTTTTGAGCAGTTCGTGAGCCATCAACGCCAGCCCGACCAGGCCCGTCAGCATCACCGCCTTGGTGCGGTTGATCAGCTTGGGCGCGATGTTCTGGAAGTCATTGGTGGGCGACACAATGTTGGCCGCCGTGTTGGTGGACAACGTAGCGATGATGATCAACGCCATGGCCAGCGCGACCCACGCAGGGCTCTGGATGTGGCCGATCAAACTGACCGGGTCTGACACCGTCACGCCGACCAGTTTTTCGGACGCGGCAGTCATTACCACGCCCAGGGCCGCGAACAGGAACATGGTCAGCGGCAAGCCAAATATTTGCCCCAGTATCTGGTCTTTCTGGCTTTTGGCGTAGCGGCTGAAGTCGGGAATATTCAGCGACAAGGTGGCCCAGAATCCCACCATGGCGGTCAAGCCCGCGAAGAAGTAGCCATACACGCTGGCGCCTTCGGGACGCTTGGGCGGTTGAGCCAACAACTCGGTCATCGACACATTGGGCAAGGCCCATACCAGCAAGCCGACGCCCACCAGCACCAACAGCGGTGCAGACAAGGTTTCGAGCCATTTGATTGATTCGGCGCCACGCAAGACCACCCACAAGTTCAGCGCCCAAAACAGCATGAAACCGATCACTTCCCCTGTGCCGCCGAGGCTTTTCCAGCCTTCAAATACTGACCCCAGAAACAGGTGAATGGCCAGGCCGCCGAACAGGGTCTGGATCCCGAACCACCCGCAGGCCACGAGCGCCCGAATCAGACACGGCACATTGGAACCCAGGATGCCGAACGAGGAGCGCAGCAGGACCGGAAACGGAATCCCGTATTTGGTGCCTGCAAAGGCGTTCAAGGTCAGGGGGATCAACACCACGATATTGGCCAGCAAAATCGCCAACAGCGCTTCGCCAACCGAGAGACCGAAATAAGCCGTGAGCACGCCGCCCAAGGTGTAGGTGGGCACGCAAATGGACATGCCGATCCACAGCGCGGTGATGTGCCATTTGTTCCAGGTACGCTCGTGAACTTTGGTGGGGGCGATGTCGTGGTTGTAGCGCGGACTGTCGAGAATTTCAGGCCCGGCTTGCAACTCGTACAAACCGTTACGTTCGGTGACTTGGGATCTGCTTGGTTGCATGCTGGCTCACTCTCTTGTTTGGAGGCTCTTGTTTTAGTGATCGACTCTGCGCACGGACGCAGAGCGTTTCCCTTTGGACTCAGGTCATCCGGTACAGGCAGTGGTAATCAAAAACTGTGCCGTATTAGTTGCAGTGCTCGCCTGCAACAGGGCTCACGCCTTACAACTGGCTGGTTTTAAAGCGCTTTCAATTAGCCTTGCCGCGCCTTTAAACCCTGCCTCAAAACATTTGTCGATTTTTTGATAGAACCAAACGAAACATATCAGTGCAGGCTTATTTACTTTTATTCGCTGCGGGGCGTTCTCCGAGTGCTTCAAGCACCTGATTTAGCATAAGAAACTTCGCCTATATTTGATTCCTGTCAAGTGCGCCGAAACGGTGAGTGCGTGCACCATTTTGGCGTTTAAATAAATAAAGTCTTAATAATCATATAGTTACTAAACAAATAGCCTGCTTAAAATTTTATTTGCTCATTCGCTAACAACCCACTAGATTTCATTCCTGTCACCAGTGACAGGAATGAAATCCTGTACTACGGTCGTAATAACAACATTAGAACCGGCCATAGCCGGTCTGCCTGCGAGGAACTTGGTATGTCACTGTTAATCCGTGGCGCTACGCTTGTGACCCATGATGAAAGTTATTGTGCTGATGTTTATTGTGCCGACGGTCTAATCCGTGCAATAGGCACCCATCTTGATGTTCCGGCTGGCTGTGAAGTGTTGGATGGCAGCGGCCAATATCTACTTCCCGGCGGTATCGATCCGCACACACATATGCAACTACCGTTTATGGGAACCGTGGCCAGTGAAGACTTCTTCAGTGGCACGGCGGCCGGTCTGGCGGGCGGCACAACGTCCATTATTGACTTTGTCATTCCCAACCCTCAGCAGTCGTTGCTGGAGGCGTTTCACCAATGGCGCGGCTGGGCTGAGAAGTCAGCCTCGGACTATGGTTTTCATGTCGCGATTACGTGGTGGAGCGAGCAGGTTCGCGAGGAAATGGCTGAGTTGGTCAGCCAGCACGGGATTAACAGCTTCAAGCATTTCATGGCCTACAAAAACGCGATCATGGCCGCCGACGACACGCTGGTGGCCAGCTTTGAGCGCTGCCTGGAACTGGGCGCCGTGCCAACTGTGCATGCCGAAAACGGCGAGCTGGTGTACCACTTGCAGCGCAAGCTCATGGCTCAGGGCATCACGGGCCCGGAAGCGCACCCGCTGTCGCGCCCTTCACAAGTTGAAGGCGAAGCCGCCAGCCGGGCGATTCGCATCGCGCAAACCATTGGGACGCCGTTGTACCTGGTGCATGTCTCGACCCGTGAGGCTCTGGACGAAATTACCTACGCCCGCAGCCAAGGCCAGCCGGTATATGGCGAGGTGCTGGCAGGGCACTTGCTGCTCGATGACAGCGTTTATCAGAACCCCGACTGGCAAACCGCCGCGGGTTATGTGATGAGCCCGCCGTTCCGCCCGCGTGGTCATCAGCAAGCGCTGTGGCATGGCTTGCAATCGGGCAACTTGCACACCACGGCCACCGATCACTGCTGCTTCTGCGCCGAACAAAAAGCGGCCGGACGCGACGATTTCAGCAAGATCCCCAACGGCACGGCAGGCATTGAAGACCGCATGGCCGTGTTGTGGGATGAAGGCGTGAACACCGGGCGCTTGTCGATGCAGGAGTTCGTGGCACTGACCTCGACCAACACGGCGAAGATTTTCAATCTGTACCCGCGCAAGGGCTCGATCCGGGTCGGCGCCGATGCCGATTTGGTGCTGTGGGACCCGCAAGGCACCCGCACTATTTCCGCTAAAACCCACCATCAACAGGTCGATTTCAACATTTTCGAAGGCAAGACCGTGCGCGGCGTGCCCAGTCACACCATCAGCCAAGGCCGTGTGGTATGGGCCGATGGCGACCTGCGCGCCGAACGCGGGGCTGGCCGTTATATCGAACGCCCGGCCTACCCCGCCGTGTTCGACCTGCTAAAAAAACGCGCCGAGCACCATCAACCAGTCGCTGTTAAGCGCTGAGCGCACAACCACTGCCCGATAGAGGCAGAACGCTTCCCACCACCGTGAGGCAATTACTGTGATCAAGTCCCTGAATCATTTACCGCACCCGCATGAAAATGCTCAGGTGCTGGCCAGTCATTTCACAGATCTGGCACCCCCCCTGAGCGCACGCCAGGCCGAACTGGAAAGCTCGCGCTGCCTGTATTGCTATGACGCACCTTGCGTGAATGCGTGCCCCAGCGACATCGATATCCCGTCGTTTATTCGCAATATCCAACAGGAAAACGTGCAAGGTGCGGCGCAGAAAATTCTCTCGGCCAATATCCTCGGCGGCAGTTGCGCACGCGTGTGCCCGACCGAGGTGCTGTGCCAGCAAGCCTGTGTGCGCAACAACGCACAGGAGTGCGCCCCGGTGTTGATCGGCCTGCTGCAGCGTTACGCCATCGACCATGCGCAGTTCAACGAGCACCCGTTCAAGCGTGCCGCCCCAACCGGCAAACGCATTGCCGTGGTAGGTGCGGGCCCGGCCGGATTGGCATGCGCCCATCGACTGGCTATGCACGGACATGAGGTGGTGATATTCGAGGCACGGGAAAAATCCGGCGGACTCAATGAATACGGGATTGCCAAATACAAACTGGTGGATGATTTCGCCCAGCGCGAAGTGGACTTCGTGTTGCAGATCGGCGGCATCGAGGTGCGTCATGGGCAGCGATTGGGCGACAACCTGAGCCTGAGTGAATTGCACCCGCAGTTCGATTCAGTATTTCTGGCACTCGGCCTGGCCGCTACTCGGCAACTGGGGCTGCCCCACGAAGACGCCCCCGGCGTGCTGGCGGCCACTGACTATATCCGCGAACTGCGCCAAAGCGACGACTTGACCCAATTGCCCTTGGCCGAGCGCTGCATTGTGCTGGGCGCGGGCAACACGGCAATTGACATGGCGGTACAAATGGCCCGTCTTGGGGCCCGCGAGGTGAACCTGGTGTATCGCCGCGGGCTGGAAGACATGGGGGCCACCGGGCATGAGCAAGACATTGCCAAGGCCAATCAGGTACGCCTGATGACGTGGGCACAACCCGACGAAGTGTTGCTGGATGAACAGGGCCAGGTCCGCGGCATGCGCTTTGCCCGCACCCGACTTGAGAACGGGCGTTTAGTCAAAACCGGCGAAACCTTTGATTTGGCCGCCGATGCCGTGTTCAAGGCTATCGGCCAAACCTTTGATGAAAACGCGCTGAGCGATCCACTGGCGCACTCACTTCAGCGCACAGGCGATCGTATTTGGGTGGACGAACAACTGCGCACCAGTGTCCCAGGGGTGTATGCCGGAGGCGACTGCACCTCGCTCGGACAAGACCTGACCGTACAAGCGGTGCAGCACGGCAAGCTGGCCGCAGAAGCCATGCATGCCCAACTCATGCTCAATCAGGAGGCCGCATAAATGGCCGATCTCTCGATCAATTTTGCGGGTATCAAAGCCCCTAACCCGTTTTGGCTGGCCTCCGCGCCGCCCACCGACAAGGCCTACAACGTGGTCCGCGCGTATGAAGCGGGCTGGGGCGGCGTCGTCTGGAAAACCCTGGGAGAAGACCCGGCAGCGGTCAACGTGTCCTCGCGCTATTCGGCGCACTTTGGGCCTAACCGCGAGGTGATGGGCATCAACAATATCGAGTTGATTACCGATCGTTCGCTTGAAATCAATTTGCGTGAAATTACCCAAGTCAAAAAGGACTGGCCGGACCGGGCACTGATTGTGTCGCTGATGGTGCCGTGCGAGGAACAAGCCTGGAAATACATTTTGCCGCTGGTCGAAGCCACGGGCGCTGATGGCATCGAACTGAATTTTGGCTGCCCCCACGGCATGCCGGAGCGCGGTATGGGGGCAGCAGTTGGCCAGGTGCCAGAGTACGTGGAGATGGTCACGCGCTGGTGCAAGACGTATTGCTCGCTGCCGGTAATTGTCAAACTCACGCCCAACATCACCGATGTGCGCCTTAGCGCCCGTGCGGCTTATCGCGGCGGAGCGGATGCGGTGTCGCTGATCAACACCATCAACTCGATCACCAGCGTCGACCTCGAACGCATGGTCGCATTACCCATCGTCGGGACGCAGAGTACCCACGGCGGTTACTGCGGCTCGGCAGTCAAGCCGATAGCGCTGAATATGGTGGCCGAAATTGCCCGCGATCCACAGACCCAAGGTTTGCCGATCTGTGGGATTGGCGGTATTGGCAGTTGGCGAGACGCGGCTGAATTCATCGCGCTGGGGTGTGGCGCAGTGCAAGTGTGTACAGCCGCCATGCTTCATGGATTTCGGATCGTCGACGAAATGAAAGACGGTTTATCGCGCTGGATGGACAGTCAGGGCTATTCGAGTCTGGAGGACTTTTCTGGGCGTGCAGTGGGCAATACCACGGACTGGAAATATCTGGATATAAATTATCAAGTCATTGCCAAGATCGATCAGGAGGCCTGCATTGGCTGTGGACGCTGCCATATTGCCTGCGAAGACACCTCTCACCAGGCGATTGCCAGCTTGACGTTGGCTGACGGAACCCATCGTTATGAAGTGATTGATGACGAGTGCGTAGGTTGCAACCTGTGTCAGATCACCTGCCCGGTCGCGGATTGTATCGAGATGGTGCCGCAAAGCACCGGTAAGCCATTCATGGATTGGAACCATGATCCGCGTAACCCCTACCGGGTGGCTTCGTAGCCTACAAACCCGCAGGCTGCGATCGTGTAAAAGATCAGAAGAGCGCAGCCTGCGCCAGCACCCACCAAGGATTAGCGCACCGCTTCAGGCCTTTGCAGGCAGGACAAAGGCCGCTCACGGCTCCAGCCCGATCCCTCGCAGGATAATGCTGGTGACACTCTGCACCGCACGCTCGAACTGAATGTCCGACAGCGGCTGGTGCTCGTTCAGAATATTCACCTGATGGTCAAAGTCTGCGTAGTGCTGCGTCGAGGCCCAGATCATGTACAGCACGCTGGACGGCTCCACCGCCAAAATTCGCTTGTCAGCCACCCACTGGCGGATTTTGGCTTCTTTCATCTTGGCCCAATCATAAAGGCTTGCATCCAGCCTTAAGCCCAGCATTGGGGCGCCATGGATAATCTCATCCGCCCAGACTTTCGAACCATAAGGCCGTGTCCGCGAGTGGGTCATTTTGGCGCGTATATAACTGCTGAGTACCAGGCGCGGATCGTCATAGGTCTCGAAGCACAGCGCATCCTGCTTCCACACCTCAAGCAAGCCTAATAGCACGGCGTTGTACAGCTCGGTTTTAGTGCTGAAGTAGTAGTGCAGGTTGGAGCGCGGCAATCCAACTTCGGCGGCGATATCGGCCATGGCTGCGCCAGCAAATCCTTTCTCGGCAAAAACCTTCTCAGCGCCAAGCAGGATTTTTTCGACGTTGCTACGACGAATTTCGATCTTGTGATTGCTCATTGCATCGTGCCCTCGGCATCGCGATTCTTCGGTGTATGCCCTGGCATCTGCTTGCCCTGATGATGCCATTCAATTGAACAGCAGGTTACGGCCGCGCCCATCTGATGATTTTTTAGGTTGTGTGTCGTCTAAAAAGTGCCTGACCTGTCATTTTTGACAGGTTCCAAGGAGGGCAGAACGGTTTATAACAATCCCTAAGGACAAAGAAAAATCCTACGGAATATCCTTCCATTATTACAAGGATACTTCATACATATAGCCCAGGTTTTTGATCGATGGGAGCGCCTTGCCATGCACCAGTCTCACTCAACAGCCAGCGGACAATTAGCACGTCGTGCCAGACCCGTAGAGCATCAACCGATCAGTGACAACGCCATTAAACTCACCCCAAAAGAAAAAGAAGTGCTTACCTGGGGGGCAATGGGGAAAACATCTTGGGAAATTGCCTTGATCCTCAAATGCACTGAATCAGCAGTCAATTTCCATTTCGGCAATATTCGTCTCAAATTTGGCGTATCAACCCGCGCCTCAGCCTTGATTAAAGCAACAGCCCTGGGGCTGGTTACGCCCTACTGAGACCTCAAAAACTGAGTGCCCGCATTGTCGAGTGCATCGCCGTTAATGCGACCATCATCGGGCATCAAATCGTTTCGTACGTGTCCTTCACACCCGATTCGCCTCTTTCTTGAAATGAACAAACATTTATCCGTCAAACGTCGCGCAGCGCTAATATAGCGCTACGCTTAGCAATCAAACGACGTGCTGGCGAATCAGGGTGATGGTGGCAGCTCGATCACATTGGTTTCAATGCCTTCGAGTTTAGGCTTGAGCTTGATCTGGGCCTGCGCCTCTTTGGCTTTGGCTTCGGTCGCAAAGGGCCCGATCAAAAAATGCTGAACGCCATCTTTTTCTAAAATGTAAGTGACAAAACCGTTATCAAGAAGCCTGCCAGTCGTGTCAGTAATCGTGGCTCTCTGGCCCTCAGTGAGTTCCAGCGCCCAATGAGCAACCGGCACCTGGACCACCGTTGATTCAGAAGCAGCTTTAGCCCGCTCGATTTTATCGTTAGACTCCTGACCGCAAGCCGTCAAGGCCAATATTGCTGTCATCACGATGACTTTACGCACTGAGTTTCCCCTATCTATTTGAGTGGGTCGATTTTATCACTGAGGCAGCGGCCTTTGCTCTCCTTGAACAAATCCAATCCGCTCATATTTTAGGTTCACCTGCGAGAGTTTCCCGCGTGCAGGGAATTTTACATCTGGCAGTGACGTCTGTAATGAGCGGCGCATTTATATGCACTTAGCAGTATTCTGTAGCCATGAACGAAGCCGCACCGTCTCAGAGACGTGCCTTACAAAGCCATCAAGGAGAAAAAAATGCTGATACTCACCCGTAAAGTTGGTGAAAGCATAAACATCGGTGACGATATTACGATCACTATTTTAGGCGTCAGCGGCCAACAGGTCAGAATCGGCATCAACGCGCCGAAAGATGTTGCTGTGCACCGTGAAGAGATCTATCAACGCATCCAGGCGGGCCTGACTGCAGCCGACAAAAACGCTCAACCGTAAATCTGCGAGGTATCAGCCCTTGGAGTGAGTGTCAGGGCTGCGCAGCCAGCCCTCCACAATTCAAAATATTGACCTGCCGATACCTCTCCTCCCCCGGTTCCCAGCCTGTGACAGTTAACAGATATTTCCTGCTGACTTGACATCTCTAGGTTTACGACCACGCTCAATCTTCGCAGAAGACTCAATCCACCTGAATCACTGCGGGCCAAGCCGTTTATAAATTGTGACGACTTGAAAGACTCCTCCTAATGTCAGCCCTTTCAGGGCTGGACCTGTACCGTCAAGGAATGAAAGACATGTCCGATCTAATCGTAGTGGGATTTTCAGACACCGAGAAAGCCGATCGCGCGCTCACCAAAATGGTTTCGCTCAGCAAAGAACATTTGGTTGAACTGGAAGACGCGGTCATTGTTGTACGCAACGCCGAAGGCAAGATCCATATCAAACAAAGCGTCAACCTCACCGCAATCGGGGCCACTTCGGGCCTGGTCACTGGCGGCCTTTGGGGCGCATTGGTCGGCCTGCTGTTTCTCAACCCGCTGGCAGGTTTTGCCATTGGCGGCGCCTTGGGCGCTGGCACCGGCGCACTGTCGGGCTCATTGAGCGACTATGGGATCGACGACGACTTTATCAAGAAGTTGAGTGAGACCATCCCCAATGACTCTTCCGCGCTGTTTGTGCTGCTGCGCAAATACCAGCCCGAGAAAGTCCTCAAAGAGCTTGAAGAATCAGACTTCAGGGGCAAAGTGCTGCGTACTTCTTTGTCGCCCGAGCAAGAGCAAAAACTTCAGCAAGCCCTGTCCACGAACAACTTGGCTGCCTCTGCGTCCCTGACGGTTTAAACCAGCACCCCGCGCCAGACACCTAGCCTTCCGGCCTTTCGACTGCTCGTGCCGGGCAGTCGAACCCCCTGACAGACAAGCCCTTGCACTGCCCATGTTCAGCACACAGTCACGCTCTGGCGTGAGAGCCTTGCGCCCTCGCGTATGCATGCGCGTCTTTCAACTCGCGCGCGAATCCGGGCCTGAATCTATTCAGGGCTGCGCTCGCCTTATGCGCGAGCAGTGTTAATGTAGCCAACGCGGTCAAGGTGAGGCTGATGGCTCTGCAACATGCCTCACCCGAGGCGGCTATGCTTAAATCGAATGAACCTAAAGACGTAAGAGTTGGGACCTCTCGCTCGGCAGATGCGGATTGCTGATAAAAAACTGACAGAACTGCGCCAAGCCATTTTTTGATCCCGCTCACAGGAAGCCCACAATGGTCCAAAGACAAGTCATCAATGCTTCGGTCAGCCCTAAAGGCAGCCTGGAGACGCTTTCGCAACGTGAAGTGCAACAACTGAGCGAAGTCGGCTCAGGCAGCAGTTACACCCTGTTCCGCCAATGCGTGCTCGCCATCCTCAACACTGGCGCGCATGTCGACAACGCTAAAACCATTCTTGAAGCCTACAAAGATTTCGAAGTCCGGATTCATCAGCAAGACCGTGGTGTACGTCTTGAGCTGCTCAATGCTCCGGCGGATGCCTTTGTCGACGGCGAAATGATCGCCAGCACCCGTGAGATGTTGTTCAGCGCCCTGCGCGATATTGTCTACACCCAGAGCGGCCTCGATAGCCCGCGCATTGACCTGAGCAGTTCAGCCGGCATCACCGACTATGTGTTCCACCTGCTGCGTAATGCCCGCACCTTGCGCCCCGGCGTAGAACCCAAGATCGTGGTGTGTTGGGGCGGCCACTCCATCAACACCGAAGAATACAAATACACCAAGAAAGTCGGTCACGAACTGGGCTTGCGCAGCCTCGACATCTGCACCGGCTGCGGCCCTGGCGTGATGAAAGGCCCAATGAAAGGGGCGACCATTTCTCACGCCAAGCAGCGTCTAACCGGCGGCCGTTATCTGGGCCTCACAGAGCCGGGCATTATTGCCGCCGAAGCGCCCAACCCGATCGTTAATGAGCTGGTGATCCTTCCGGACATTGAAAAGCGTCTTGAAGCGTTTGTGCGTGTCGGTCACGGCATCATCATCTTCCCTGGCGGCGCTGGCACGGCTGAAGAGTTTTTGTATCTGCTCGGGATCCTGATGCACCCGGACAACATTGACGTGCCCTTCCCGGTGATTTTGACCGGCCCCAAAGAAGCCGAACCGTACCTGCAACAATTGCATGAGTTTGTCGGCGCAACGCTGGGTGAGACTGCACAAAACCGCTATCAAATCATCATCGACAACCCGGCTGAAGTGGCACGCCAAATGACCACGGGCCTCAAAACGGTCAAACAGTTCCGTCGCGAACGCAATGACGCATTCCACTTCAACTGGTTATTGAAAATCGATGAAGGGTTCCAGCGCCCATTCGATCCAACGCACGCCAACATGGCCGGCCTGCAATTGCGCAGCGACCTGCCGCCACACGAACTGGCGATCAATTTGCGTCAGGCTTTTTCTGGGATTGTCGCAGGCAACGTCAAAGAGAAAGGTATTCATCTGATCGAACAGCACGGCCCGTATGAGATCCACGGCGACCCTGCAATCATGAAACCGCTGGACAAACTGCTGCATGCGTTCGTCGAACAACACCGTATGAAACTGCCAGGCGGCGCGGCCTATGTGCCCTGCTATCGCGTCATAAGCTAATCTGCCATCCCGAAGGGCTCGCTGAGCGAAAAGTGTTGCATCCTGCACGCACCTCGCTTGGCTTGCCCATCAAAGGCATCACTTCAATGGCGTGAACTGTTTCACCGCCTCAAGCCAGGCTGGATCAAGCCTGGTCTGGCCAGTGTCGATGTGCAGCGCTTCCAAACGCGCCTTATGCAGGTCGATCTCGCGCACCATCTGGCTCAACGCACTGGAGTTGGCATCCAGCTGGTACATCTGGGTAATGCCCAAGTGGTAAAAACGCAGCAGCTTCATAGCCACTGCATCACCGGCCATGACACCCGCTGTCACGTAATGCATCACATTGGTGACCTTCATCAAGCTGCGCTTGAGCTGCCATCCATAGACGGCCGGCGCCATCCAGGGTTGCGACCAGAAAACGTAACGCACCAGCGCAAGGGTCGTGACTAACGCAACCAGCACACCCGTCAGGTTGAGCCCAAAGTTGTCGCCGTGCGCAGTCCCCCACAAGATGACCGCCAACCCGGAAATAGCCACGGCCAACAACGCAAAAAGCAGCGCGATATAGAGCGTGCTGCGTCGGGTTTGCTGACGATAAACCTCGGGGCTGACCGGTTTTATTTCAAACATCACGGGGGTGTGGCTCCTGCGAGAACGGGGTTAATGGGCGCGGCATATTACCCCAATAAACTCAGCGCCTCCTGATACACCTTCAAACGTTGGGCATGACCATTCAAGCCACCATTGATGGCTTGGGTTACGCGTTCAAAATCATCGCCATCGGCCAGTACATTCAGACGCCGCGACGCCCAATACCAGCCTGCGCTCGCCACTGCCCATTGCCACTCTTGCAGTAATTGCGGGGTTATGAGTAAACGCTCATCAGAAAACAGTGCAAGGCTGCACTGCAGGTAGTTGCTCTTACCCGTCACTTGAATCAAACCCCGACCTCGATATAACCACCCTTCCCCGGAAGACTCGCAACCATTGCCCAGCCGATCACTGTAAACCCGGTTGGCAATCGCTTCGGGTTTGCGATGCAGTGATTGCGCGTCACTGTTAGGCATACGTCGCAAACGACTGCCGTCCTTCACCAAAATGTATTTACCGGCCGAATCTTTCTCGGCGAAACGCATGCCCCACGTCATGGCTAAACCGTCAGCACTGTAATTAAGGTTTTCGAGGAGCACAGTAAAACCGGCACTCTCGTGCCCGACTTGTGAAAGAAAAGCCGCCTGGCGTCGAGGCGTGTCAATCTGATAGTGGTCCGTCGTCGCGTTCAGAAAGGGTAAGTAAGCATCAACAAACCGTTCACTCTTTGGAAACAATTTCAACATGATTTCTCGGGTTAACATCGCACTTCACTCTTGATTGATAAATTCAAAAGTTAAGCACCTAGGGCCTTTTAAAACCCCAACCAAATACTTAAATAGAACTAACCCACCGATAACACAGAATCAACTTACACATTGCTTTAACACCCCCTTTGGATGTCTGCGCCACCCATCAGCCCTCGTAACGTTCCTAAAATAAACGCTGAATAAACGGCTCCTACTGCTGAAACTGTCCTTCACTAAAATGACTCACTTGCACCTGCCCCTTGGAATCGACAAAGAAGTGGGCGGCCCAGTATTGATGATTAAATGCGCGCGAGATCGTGTGGCTACCGCGCCCCTATCGACACTCGCCCCCATGCGCTGCGCCGGCTACTGATCCACTGGCTGGACAACCCCCTGAAATTTTCCGGGGCAGCTGAACGAGTCGTCAGCGCTGAAGCCAGTGGCAACTTTTCGATCAAAGTGCTTGATCGCGAGCCAGGCATTTCTGTCGATGAATTGAGCGAAGTGTTAAAGCTGTTTTCCCGGGTTGAACGTTCACGCAATCGCGACACTGGCGGCATCGGGGGCGGCTGTGCGCAGAACGCTTGCTGCCTAACTCTCGCAATAAAAAATAGCGGTTTCAACCAGAGATACAGCCACAATGATTCCTACATAAAAAAAAGAACCAGCAGTATCAGGGAAAAGAAAATGTCACCGATAACATATAAATCAAGACACTATTCTTCAGTTATTCACCCCATGAGAAGGATCTCAAGAATGAATAACAGATTCAGCGACACCCTGTTGATTAACGTACGCATTATCAACAACACACCGCACCAACTAAACCGAGTAGAAGGTACCCACAACGGCAGGGAGGGAAGCTTCCCGCCTCAGTTTTCAGCCAACGCTATTGATTTATTCCAGTTTCAGGCGTCACCCCATCTCAAAGGCGACATATTAATTGAGTACGGTGTTAAAAAACCGTTTTTTGAAACTCAGTTCAACTACCGCATGGGAGAAGACATTCTGTATTTTGAAACCAGCTTCTTGTACGCCTATGAAAAGTCTTATCTTCATCAGTCGCCGAGAGTTAATTACTACTGGACGCATAGCGTCACAGGACCAGGAAAATGCAGTTCCCGGTTAAGACGACACTCGACCATTTTCCCCTACAACTACGCTGTCGATTTCATAATCGAATAAACGCTTTCAGCATTCTCCGGGCCTGGTCGGCATCACATTGGCAGAGCGGGCAAACAGGCATGCCCGCTGCTGAATGAAGGTCGCTGATCAACCCGGCGGAATGGTCGCCAAAATACCGATACCGATGGTCAGTACTAAAAAACCACCTAAAAACCATGCCATTTTGCCCATAACAGTACCCCGTCAAACATTCGTAATAAAACAGGTGCAGAACATCGGCTGACAACACGCGAGTGATGTTTGGGTCTCGCGCTCTTGCCTGTCTCGAAAGGTTGGAAAGCATTTTGCACCTTGATCTGCACTCATAACAGACGCAGATAAAGCGAAAAAATACGGATCAGTTGCCCCCGCCGGGAATGAAGTTGGCCATCCATGGCACTGAACAGATGAGGCGTTACACGCGGAGCACGATGTGCTGGAGAGTGGCGATCAGGTGAACTGAGCTGCTAGAAGTGGAATGACACGCCAGTGGTAACAGTCAGGGGATCACCGGGGTAGAAGTTAGCCGAGTCCTTGCCTTTGGCGTCATAGGCGGTATTAGTCGCCGTGGCATAGCGCTGGTTGGTCAGGTTGCGGGCATCCACAAACACCTCCCATTTTTTACTGGGCGCTTCGTAGCCCACTTTGGCCCCCCACAGGGTGTACGACGGCGCGCTCAAGGTATTGGCAAAATCGACGTAGTAACTGCTAGCCGCACGGGCATTGATTTGCGCGTAGAAACCTCCCGACTGTCGGTATTGCAGTTCAGCCTGGTACACCTGACGTGGCAGGCCTGGCAATTGGTTATCCCCAAAAGTCGAGTCGTTGCGGTAGTGGAAGTCGTTCAAGGTATAAGCCTGACGCAACGACACGGTGTCACCATTGGCGCCTTCCCAAAGCAATGCATTGAGCCCGGCTTCTATCCCTTGGTGAATCGTCGGGCTGCCATTGGAGGTGGCCACTATCTGGTCCTGCGTCGCCGTCGCCTGGCTGACCACAACCGACAACAGTTCTTTCTGTACCCACGAACGGTAGACCGTGAAGCTGCCATCGAAAATGCCGTGCCCACCGCGAATACCAAGCTCCACGGTGTTGGCTTTTTGCGGTTTGACATCACGGATGTAAGGCACGCCGGTGCTGCCCAGTTGCCAGGTGACGGGTGGATCAACGGAGCGGCTGACGTTACCGAACAGTTCAAATTCCGGGGTTAGCTGATAGCGCAAGCCCAAGCGCGGAGCGAGATCGGTTTCTGTGTATTCGACACCACTGGGGAACTGGCTGGTATTGACCCCCGTGGTGTATTCAATTTGCGCCTTGCGTTTCACATTGATCAACGACACGCCACTGGACAGCCAGGTGCGATCCCCCAATTGCAGTTCGTTACCCAACGAAAAAACGGTGTCACGCGAGCCTGTGTAATCGGTTTTTTGCAGCGTGGCGCCCGTGCTTCTACTGTGCGCTGTCACATCAGCCAGGTACGCCTGGGTATTGCTGAAGGTCACGCTGCTGTCACTGGGCAAGCCGAGGAACGTATCGCCAGTGCGCAAGTAGCGCAGGGTCAAGTTCAGGTCTGTGGAGTGCCAGTCACCGGGTGTCGCCGAATAACGCCAACCATTGATCAAGGGATAGTTGTTGTAGCCCAGTCCCACTTCCAGCTTGGCGTTGTCGTCAAAGGTGTAAGTGGTTTGACTGCCGATCAAGGTCGAGCCGTTCTTTTTACGGCCAAAGGGTACATCGTTGCTGGTAGGGTCATGCTTGAGTTGGTACTTGGTCAGCGTATTGCCCTGGGTCAGGGTTTCTTCGCGATAACGCAGGAAGAACCGCGTCTCAAGCTGGGGGCTGAACACGTAACCAAAATTGGCGACCAGCCCCTGCCCTTTGTTGGAGGTGTCGTCCTGATAACCATCACGCTGGTTGTGCAACACACTGACGTAGTAATCCGCATTGCCCACCACGCCACCGGTGCTCAGTTGCTCCTTTTGATACCCGTAGCTGCCCGCTTCAAAACGCGCGTAATTGCCGGGATCGGTGCGACCGGTCTTGCTCACAAAATTGATCGCGCCCCCAAGCGACAGTGCTGAATAGCGGTAAGCGTTGGCGCCATAGAGCACTTGCGTGTGGTCCACCGACGCCATGTCGAGCATGTCTTCCTGGGTGCCTCCCGGCCCCGTGAGCGGCAGGCCGTCATACAAAAACTTAATCCCCAGCACATAGCCTTGGTAGAAGGTATTGAGGCCTGAACCGCGGATCGAAATTTTGTTGGCGCTGGAGCCGCTGGTGGCCTGTGCAAACACGCCGGGTTGCAGGGCCAGCACATCCTCGGCATTGGCGGCACGGCCGCGCTCAATGTCGCGGTTGTCGACCACGGCGGTATTACCCGCCACTTTCTTCAGTTCCTTCTGGGCCTTTTGCGCATCGCTGGCTTCGGCTCCCGTCACCACCACTGTCGCCAGCGTTGGATCTTTATCCTCGGCGGCAACAGCGGTGGCGTGAATCAGCATCAGGACAATCCCCATGCTGGAGGCTGTCGCCAGTGCGCGTCTCTCTAACGTGTTCCACATCAATTAATGCTCCTGCCGGTGAGTGCCCAGATATCTACACGCCGCATGGGCGATTAGTGGGTGGAGCATCTATTGGTATAGTTACGCTCTCACACTCACTTTTGCAGGGTTCATGCCAGCCAAAAACAGCTCAACAATGGCTTTAAACAGCAATCTTGTTGTGTGGATCAAACAGTTTGTTAAGGGTCTGTTTGCATTTAAACAGTCGGAACAAAGTTTAACTTTGCTTATAACAAATTGATTAATACATATGCTTTTACAGTGTCGCCAAGACGCCAAGACTCCCGAGATAGAGCTTTTAGACACGTAACTGCTCATTTGCTGTTGCTCCAGCAACAGTGGTTGAGCAAAGCGTTGCCCCCCGCCACAACTTTATGTTTAGCAAATAACCCAACAGCCCAGATTTTCGAGTGCTTTAAATAGTTGGTATGGCTCTTGCTCTAACTTTCCGGCCTACCTGTTTGCTTCGGCAAACAGATGAAACCAGTGGAACGTATTAACCACGAATACGCTCTGTTTTGCTAAAAGCCAGGAGTTATTAATGGCCAATGTCCAAACTGCCAGCGCGCTGGATGTACTCTGGCGCCAGGGCCCCGGCGGCGATCTGCTTGATCTGGGGCGCACTTTTCGCGGCCCACTGTCATTGTCACGCCTGCAGAGTACGCCCAAGCGCATCCTGAGCCGCCGTGAAGCGGTATTGCTGGGGGTTTTCGCGCTGGCGTTACACGGTGCGGTGATTTACTGGATCAGTCAGAACCCGACGCCTGCTCTGCCGATCGTGCCGCCGGAAGTTCCGCCGATGACCATCGAGTTTTCCCAACCGGCCCCTCCTGCGGTTCAGCCACCGCCACCCGAGCCCATCGTTGAACCGGTGGTCGAACCGCCGCCGCCCGTGGTAGACGAACTGGCCGTAAAACCACCTCCCAAGCCGATTCCAAAGCCAAAGCCGAAACCGGTGGTCAAGCCTGTTCCAAAACCAGAGGTCAAGCCTGTTGAGCAACCTGCTGCACCCCCACAACCCGTTGCCGCACCCGCACCTGCTGCGCCACCCGCGCCAGCACCGATAACCCCTGCGTCTGCCAACGCCGGTTATTTGCACAACCCGGCGCCTGAATACCCGTCACTGGCCATGCGCCGTGGCTGGGAAGGCACCGTGCTGCTGCGGGTTCATGTACTGGCCAGCGGCAAACCTGGAGAAATCCAGATCCAGAAAAGCAGTGGTCGCGACCAACTCGACAGCGCCGCCAAAGATGCGGTTAAACGCTGGAGCTTTGTGCCGGCCAAACAAGGCAACGACCCGATTGACGGCTGGGTCAGCGTGCCCATCGACTTCAAAATCAAATAAGCCGACACCCTATTTGCTGCATCGCGGGCTACCTGACAAAAGGCGCATCGCTCTGACCGTTTTTGATGCCCTAATTAAGAGAGCCTGAACCATGAACCTTATTGCATCCCCCTTCGAATCCATTGAACACGCCGTCATCTGGCTGCTGATTATTTTCTCGGTCGCCACCTGGGGCCTGTTCCTGCTCAAAGGCGTGCAGTTTAGCCGCCTGAAACGCCAGGACCGCCGCTTCCTCAAGCAATTCTGGGCCGCGACCAGCCTCGACTCCGCCGCCGAACTGGCCAATACCGCCCCTGGCGCTGCGGCCCGCGTTGCGCAATCGGGTTATGCCGCGATTCAAGTCACCGAAGCACCGCAAGCCAATGACCTGGCCCACACCATCAACCACCAAGACCGCCTTGAGCGCTCCTTGCGCCAGCAAATCGTGCGCGAGCGCCGCTCGCTGGAAACCGGTTTGGCCATCCTCGCCAGTATCGGCAGCACCTCGCCCTTCATCGGCCTGTTCGGCACCGTGTGGGGCATCATGTCGGCCTTGAAAGGCATCAGCGCGGCCGGTTCCGCGAGCCTTGAAACCGTGGCGGGCCCGATTGGCGCCGCACTGGTTGCCACCGGCGTCGGGATCGCGGTCGCGGTGCCAGCGGTACTGGTTTACAACTACTTCCTGCGCCGTCTGAAACTGACCGCCGCTGACCTCGATGACTTCGCCCACGACTTCTACAGCCTGGCCCAGAAGAGCTCCTTTCGCGTGCACCTGCACCCGGTGCTGAACAAATCAGCAGCGCCAGCAGCCAAAGTGAAGGAGGCGTCCTGAGATGGCTTTTTCAACCCAAGACACTGATGAAGTGCTGAGTGAAATCAACGTCACGCCACTGGTGGACGTGATGCTGGTGCTGCTCGTGGTGTTTATCGTCACCGCTCCGCTGCTGACCAATGCGATCCCGATCAACCTGCCCAAGACTGACTCGGTCGCCCCTGTGGAGCAAAAAGACCCGCTGGTGGTGAGCATCGACGACAAAGGCAAAGTATTCATCAACAAAGATGAAGTTGAGCCGAGCCTGCTGGAGTTCAACTTGCACGCGGCCAAGGCCAAAGACCCCGAAGTGCGCGTGCAATTGCAGGCGGACAACGGCGTGAACTACGGCGAAGTCGCACGGGCCATGGCCTCGATTGAACGGGCAGGTATCACCAAACTGTCGGTCATCACAGCCAAATGAAGTGAACAGCAGCCTGCGGGCATCCCCTCCCGACATGACGCCGGGGGGGGCGACACTCAAATGAGGTGAAGATACGTGACTGTCACAGTGCTAAATGCCAGGAAGGCGCCGTTGGACATTGCCCGAGAGCTGGTAGTGGAGTTCGCCCTTACCGCCGTTGAGCGTGACGCCAAAGGCGGTACGCCCAAGCATGAACGTAATCTGTTGCGCGACAGCGGCCTGCTGGCCATGAGCATTCCAGGCCAGTTTGACGGCCTGAATGCCACATGGTCCGAGACCTTCGAAGTGGTGCGCGCGTTTGCCCGGGTCGACAGCTCAATTGCCCATGTCTTCGGCTTTCATCACCTGATGCTCGCCACGGTGCGGCTGTTCGCCAAACCGTCGCAATGGCAAACCTGGTTCAAACTCACGGCCAACAAAAACTGGTTCTGGGGCAACACCCTCAACCCGCTGGACACCCGTACCGTGGTCAAGGACCGCGACGGCTGGCGCGAATTTTCCGGCAAGAAAAGCTTCTGCTCAGGGGCCAGCGATTCAGAAATGCTGATTGCTTCTGCTATCGACGAAAGCGCCGGTGGCAAGCTGCTGATTGCTGCGATTCCCAGCGCTCGCTCCGGCATTACCTTGCACAACGACTGGCACAACATGGGCCAGCGTCAAACTGACAGCGGCAGCGTGACCTTTCAGCGTGTGCGCGTTGAAGAGTCGGACCTGCTGCTTGATCCCGGCCCCCTAAGCACGCCCTTTGCCTGCCTGCGGCCGCTGATTGCCCAATTGCATTTCGCCAATATCTTTCTCGGGATCGCCGAAGGCGCCTTTGAAGAGGCGCGCCGATACACCCTGGAAGAAACCCGGCCCTGGTTCAAATCCAGCGCCACGCATAACACACAGGACCCGTACATTCTCGGCCACTACGGCGACTTTTGGGTCGCTCTGCAAAGCACTCGCCTGCTGGTTGAGCGTGCAGGCGTGGTGCTGGACACCGCATGGGCCAAAGGTTCGGCATTGACCAGCGAGGAGCGCGGCGAAGTGGCCATCGCCATCGCCACCGCCAAAGTCGCCGCCAGCCGCAATGGCCTGGAACTGTGTAGCAAGGTCTTCGATGTCACCGGCGCGCGTGCGACGCAAACCTCGGTGGCACTCGACAGGCACTGGCGCAACCTGCGCACGCAGAGCCTGCATGACCCTCTGGATTACAAGCTTCAGGAACTGGGCGATTGGGCACTCAACGGCACGTCCCCCATCCCGACATTTTATTCATAGGGACCGTCATGCAACTTCTAACCCTCCCCCCCTCTCCCGCCCTGGCCACCTCGATCCGGGCGACTGCGCAAGTCTTTGAAGACCCAAAATCCAAAGCCTTGCTCCAGCACCTGCAACAAATCGCCCCCAGTGATGCCAGTGTGTTGATCATTGGCGAGACCGGCACTGGCAAAGAACTGATCGCGCGCCACATCCATAACTTGAGCGCGCGCAAAAACCAGCCATTTCTGGCCGTCAACTGCGGAGCTTTCTCTGAGTCGCTGGTGGAGTCCGAACTGTTCGGCCACGAGAAAGGCGCGTTCACCGGCGCCTTGGGAGCCAAGGCGGGTTGGTTCGAAGAAGCCAATGGTGGGACCTTGTTCCTCGATGAAATCGGCGATCTGCCCATGCCGATCCAGGTCAAATTACTGCGTGTATTGCAAGAGCGCGAAGTGGTGCGCCTGGGCTCGCGCAAAAGTATTCCCATCAACGTGCGAGTGCTGGCAGCGACCAATGTGCAACTGGAGAAAGCCATCAACGCGGGGCACTTTCGCGAAGACCTGTTTTACCGCTTGAATGTGGTCAACCTTGAACTCACGCCCCTGCGCGAACGGCCCGGCGATATCCTGCCGTTGACGCGCTACTTCATTGACACCTACAGCCGGCGACTGGGTTACGGCGACGTGGTGCTGAGCCATGAAGCGGAGCAAAAACTCGCCAACTCCACCTGGCCGGGCAACATCCGCGAACTTGAAAACGTCATCCACCACACCCTGCTGATCTGCCGTGATGGCGTGATCCAGAGTGATGACTTGCGCATGTCCAACCTGCGCATTGCTCGCCAGGACAGCGTCACCAGCAGCGATCAAAGCGCCGAAGACTTACTGGAGCACGCGTTTGAGCGGTTGTTCGAAAGCCAATCCGACAACCTGCATGAAAACGTCGAACGCCGCCTGTTGCGGGCGGCTTATCGCTTCTGCCACCACAACCAGGTACACACCGCCAAACTGCTGGGGCTGAGCCGCAACGTGACCCGCACCTTGCTGATTAATCTTGGGGAGTTGAAGGTCAACAAACGCAGCGCGTCGCAGCCCAAGCAGAACGAGCGTGCGTTGCAGTTGTCGATTTAACGCTACACAAGCCCAACACGTGGGAGCTACTGCGATCTTTTGATGGTTTTAAGATCGCAGCCTGCACCCGCTCTCACGGCTACTCTGCGGGACGGCATGCAGACAGTCACGCCTATGCATCTGATTGGGTATCAGGATCAGGTTTCGTACCAAGCACAGCTGGGTTGGCATCCGGAACGCCTTTAACCTGTGCACTTTGACGCCTCATGTGTTTAAAACCGTCATAGGCAAAGAAAACACCTGCGCTGGCTATAGACGCAGTGCCTAAACACAGCAGAAATATGCGCTCAAAATCGACTGCAGGCACGTGATAGGGCGCCCCAGTAATACTGATCACAATGGTCAGCAGGTACATTTTTGCGGTAAATACCACCGTGAATATAATCCCGAGAACTAAAGAACAGCCCAGAGAGGAAGCCCAGTTCTTACGGATAGATTTGAACGACTTTTGGTTGTGCCCCACTAACACAACAGGAATAAACACCGTCAGTGCCGAGGCCAGGGCAATACCCAATAACGTCGAGAGCGGAAGAAACAGGTTAGTCAGTATGGCCAGCACTGAATAGATCGCATAAAACAAAGCATTCGTCTGCATAGGAGCTCTCTCATAGGTGTGCGACTATCAACTCTCAGGGACTGCCTTCGATGAGTTGACATTCAAGTTGAAAAACTGAAAAACAAGGCAATAGTCTTTTTAATACTATTGATCCGGTGCCCAATCGGGCCTGTCTGCGTCATAGCCTTGAGTCGGATGTGGCGGGAGTGGATGGTCTTTCATGAGTGTGGGGAAGCGTAGGTCGGGGTCGGTTAATAGTTGCTGGTAGAAGTCGTTGTATAGCTGGCTCAGGGAGTCTTCAGGGGAGTACCACAGAGCCATATGTGGAGGTGTGCTTTTATCGAAGATCTCTTTCATCGTAAACGCAGCACCAGCATGACCTTGCGAAAGTGCAAGCTGGTAATAATGCAGTGCAACTGGGAAGTTTTTATTGATTACCTGGTAATAAGCCGCCAGTTCATAATTGGCTTGACCATAACCCTGTTCTGCCGCACAGCGAGTGTATTGCAACCCCAACTCTTCTTTTTTTCCAACATATATATATAGCTTTCCTAGCTGCGTGAGTGCCGGTGGATTACCCATGCGTGCAGCCTTACCCAAGAAAGTGAGGCCATCAGTTGCCGGATTAGTGGTCCCCAATCGGTTACCGATCATGGCTCCCATATTGTAAAAGCCTTGTGGAATATTAAGTTCGATCATTCGCTGATAAAGATCTATCGTTTTTTTGGTGTCTTTCTCAACACCGCCTGGCCACCCCGTGCGATAAAGCGCCGCAAGATTATGCATCGCTTTCCAGTGATTACGTTCAATTGCTTTTTCATACAACTCAACAATATGGTGCCAAGGCCTTAAGGTATCTGGCTTGGCTAATTTTACTGCTTCTAGATACCATGCGTCAGCCACGGGATCGAGTGCTGGTAAATATTTATTTTCATGCACACATATAAACGGTTGAGCTTCAGCCATTACAGGGGTTCCAGAAATTAAAAATAGGAAAAGAACACTGCACCTAAAAATAAACATTAATCCACCGTAAAGTTAGGACTGTAGGGTGTGACAACGTCCCAAAAACGAAGTAAATGGGACATCAGCGGATCACCTGCAACTTGTGCTCTCCAGTTATTGTCCATCTGTTTACTCCAGTGTTTGTAGTTCTCAATAACTGACGATTTAACTTTCCCCGCATGCATCCCCCACAACTTCTCCCTCAACGATTTCGCCAACTCCGGATTTGGCTGCGCAATCCCCAGTTCCGAGTCACTGTGCATGCTGCGGATGTTGATATTGGCGGAGCTAAGCAATGTGTAAACGTCATCCACCAACAGCAGTTTTGAGTGCACGTAGATGTGTTTGTAACGGGCTTTTAACTGTGGGGCGTTGAGTATGGCTTCGGCCTCTGGGGACAAGCGAACAGGCGGCGGGCTGCCGGGCGCAGGGTCACTGGTGGCGAGGGTAGCAATGACGACCTTCAGGCCCGGAATGTCGCTCAATTGAAACGGTTTATCGTCATTTTCGTCGATGTGCTCCGCCAATTCAGGGATGTAATCCGGTTGCAGACCGCGCATGCGCTCCTCAACCTGAGTGGTCACACCCTGGTCGCGCAGGGCCTGAATTTTAGCTTGCAGTCGCTCAATACTTTTAAGCCGATTGAGGTTTGCGAACGGCGATGAACGCGCGTCAGTGTCATTGGTCAGTTCCTCGATTTGCGCTTGATATTCACGCAAACTTTCGGACAAATCGCGCTGCACTTGCGGCATCAATTGTTCCTGCCCCAATGCTTGAAGCATTTCGTAGGTGGTGGCAGACGCTGTTTTTGAGTCAGGGGTATTGGTGACCACAAACAGGTACAGGTCGCCCGGCACGCCTCGGGCTTTACGGTTTTTGGCTATGTCACCCAAGCGCTTGGCAAAGTCCGGATAACGGAAATATTGGTTTTCCATGTACACGTAGTCGGTGGCGTTGCCGATGGCCTTGAGGTAGTGCTCCAAAATCGAGGTTTCTTTGTCTTGCGGTTGGGTACGACAGACCTGTGCAACGCTGTGGGCGCCGCGTGTCGCGACCCCAGGGACGGGCAGTGCATTGCGCTCAGCTTGCAGTGACTCTTTGCCAAACCAGCGGTTGTACCAGGGCTTTTCCAGGTCCCAGGCTTGAGAGAAGTTTTGGCTCAGATCCGCTAATACCGGGCCGTTGACCCTCATCGAGATGTCTTGCCAAGGGCCAAAACCTAAATCGCGCCCGGCGCTACGATCATCAAACAGGTGGGCGTCGGTGTCCCAATAATTGCGGTGCAAGTTGTGACCCATGACAAAGCCGATAGCCTGTGGTGTGCCGTAGTCAACCAAGACCATCTTTTGGTGATGACTGGCGAACATGGTCAATAGCACCATCTGGCCAACGCCCAAATCGGTAATGCCCTCGGCAGCCAGCAAATCATAGAGAAAGTCGAGACGGCCACGGACGACTCGACGCTGATCGCCCGCCATTACCTTTTTGGCCTTGCCATCGAAGTCGCGCGTCCTGAACTCCACGTTAACCATGCGTGCGCTGTTAACGTCTTTAAACCAGTCGCGAGTGTAGATTTGGCCCCAAGGATCTTGTTGTGTGCCGCCTGAACCTGAAAGCTTGTTATACCCCTGGGCACTCTCGGCCTGTTTTGACAGGCGCTCGATTTCAGCATTTTCGGCCTCGAGTGCGAGCAGGCGGTTGTTGGCGTTGGCGTTGGCGACGAACACGGGATCGTAGCTACGCGATTTTATGTTCTGGTAGTGCTGTGCCTGTAGCAGGTCTTGCTGAAGCCCACGCATATCGATGCGGTTTTGAGTGCGCCGCTTATCCAGCAGAAGTACCTGATTTTCGGCCGCATCGCCCTTGAGTATTCCCGACCCCAACGCTGTGCCTCCTGAGCCGCCGAACCCCGCGCCGGGTAACGTGTTTTCAACAAGGTTGGCGATCCGATTTCGCCACACCAGTACACGTACTTTTACCCCTTGCTTGCCTTTGGCTGCCAGCAACTCACCTACCCGCAACCCCTCGGGACGCTTGAGGCGCATAGCCGGGTCAAAGCCCCAGGTGATCACGTCGACACTGTGTTGGGCTTTGTCGATCGCGTCATTCACGGCACCAAATGCAGCTTGGCCATTAACCAAAGGCTCGACCGTGACACCTGCGCGGGGCGGATAAAACGATTTGTTGGCAAACCAGTCGAGCGTCAGGTTGAGCGTGCCAGTAAAGCTTGGATCAAAGGTGATCGTCTCTGGGCTGTAAAGGTCTTTCATGCGATAGATTCCTCAGCGTTTGAGCCGGGTTTTGAGGCTTGCGCTCGATGATCGAGAGACGACGTATTAGGTTTGTGCTGAAGCTCATGGCCTTCGTAGGCTCGGTGGCCTTGTTGTGCCAAATACTGAAGGGCCGGTGAATCAGCGGAGGAGTTCGCGTTTTGCAGTCTGAATACATGGCCGTTGGCAAGTTCGACGGTGTATGCCTCGCAGCCGGGAACTGGAGCGAACACAATTAATCCATCTGGCCCGGTCAATCCTTCTTGGACCTGTAAGGCGTCGGCCAATAATTGATAAGGCTCATTTTCATAGCCGGGAACGTTGGGCAAAGGGCGGACGTTGATGCTCATGCGCGACGTTTTTTCGGCGTGCATGGGCCTTTTTTCCAGACGGGCTCCTGCCAAGGTATTGGGCTGGTTTAACAGGTCTGCGCTGATCAATTCGCCAAGCTCGCCAAGCGCTAAAGGAATGGCCGCAGTCCCCGGCACCGGCACCCCTCCCAACAAGATCGGTGAACTGACGTATATCCCGGCGGCACTGACGAGCAGGTGTTGGCCGCCGGCCGTCAGCGAGATGCAGGCTCCGGCCGACAACACCACATGGGCTCCGGCTTTGATCGTGACCTCCATGCCCGCTTCGACGGCCATTGCCACGCCCACGGTGGTGTGGCTGCTGACGGCCACTTGGCGAAAATCGTTGGCGTTGAGTTGCACTTTGCGATCGCCGCTTACCGTGCGCTGGTCTTCGCCCTTGAGCACCGAGACGCTGTTGCCGGTGATGGTTTCTTCGCGCAGGCCGTCGACTTGCAGATGGCTGTCGTTTTTGATGTGTTGCTCAAGGTCGCGCTGGGCGTGCAGGTAGATCAGTTCCTGGCCCTTGCGGTCTTCGAGGTGCAGTTCGTTGTAGCCGGTGCCGTTTGGGGTGCTGCGGCTGCGCAATACGCTGCGGGTTTTGTGGGCGGGCAGTGGGTACGGCGTGGGGTTGATGCTGTTGGCCAGACAACCCGAAATGACCGGCTTGTCGGGGTCGCCTTCAAGAAACGCCACCAGCACTTCCATGCCCACGCGCGGGAGGGTCACGGCGCCATAACGGTCACCGGCCCAACGGGAGGCTACGCGCAGCCAGCAACTGCTGTTGCCGTCGTGCTGACCTTCGCGGTCCCACTGGAATTGAACCTTGACCCGGCCGTACTCATCGCAATGCACCTCTTCGTTGGCCGGGCCGCAGACCCGCGCCGTCTGCATGCCCAGTACCTGGGGCTTGAGGTGCTTGAGTGCGGGGCGGTAGAACACGTCCCACGGGGTGGCGATAAAGTCGTTGCGATAGCCCTGCACAAAGCCGTCGGCCGGTGTTTCAACGGGCGCGGTACCGGACGCTTCCAGCACCTGCGGCTGCTTGCCTTGATGCTCGATTGCCGTCAACAACCACATCGCGTTCCAGGTGGCCTGCGGGTGCTCGCTGAGGGTCATGAAGCGGCCGCTGCTTAAGGCGCCCTGGTCACTTTTGCCGCTGGCCTGACACCGATCAGCCCGCTGACGTTCCAAGGCCCGCTGGCTGAG
>NZ_JBIWEO010000009.1:0-104810 GCF_044762555.1 Pseudomonas sp. NPDC096917
GAAGAACACCGGCCCCATCAGGTTCTCAGAGAAGATTTGCAGCAGCAAACGCTTGTCACCTTCGACCGAAGAACCGCGGTCTCGATCACGCGCTCAGGAGCTTTGGCGATCAGCTTTTCGAAGTTGATCGACTTAATCCCGCCCGGGAAACCGGAGTGAGAGTAGTACATTTTGTCAGAGGTCTTAGCACCAGTGACACGAATCTGCTCAGCATTGATAACTACGATGTAGTCACCGGTGTCAACGTGCGGAGTGAATTCAGGCTTGTGCTTGCCACGCAGACGGCTCGCGATCTCGGTGGCCAGACGACCCAGGGTCTGACCAGCAGCGTCGACGACAAACCAGTCGCGCTTTACTGTTTCTGGTTTAGCAGTAAAAGTTTTCATTCTTTATAGCCTCAGGGGCAGCACTGTAAATTAGTCGTCGGATCTTACTGAATAGTGCGTACTTTGACAAGTCAAAGGCAGCCGGATACAGACGCTATCGGGGGCTCGGGTCAGCGCGTCCGTTCAACGGCAAGATTCTTCGGCAGGCGGCGCATCACTTCCACTGCAGAAAGAGGTCGATGATTATCCAGATTGCACAAAAAATTACAACCTGCTTTTATGATTCTTTACCCGAAGGAGTGACCGATGGACTACCGCCCGCTTGGCCGCAGCAACCTGAAAGTAAGTGCAATTGCCCTTGGAACCATGACCTGGGGCGAGCAAAACACCCAGGACGAAGCCTTCGGGCAAATCGAATACGCCAAAAACGCCGGGATCAACTTCATCGACACTGCCGAAATGTACCCGGTGCCGCCCAAGGCTGAAACCTACGCCAGCACCGAGCGCTACATCGGCAACTGGTTCAAGGCCCGCGGCGACCGTGCCGATTGGGTACTGGCCAGCAAGATTGCCGGACCGGGCAACGGCATCGACCACATCCGTGACGGCCACCTCAAGCACAACCGCGCCCACATCGTGCAAGCGCTGGATGCCAGCCTCAAACGCCTGCAAACCGACTGGATCGACCTTTACCAACTGCACTGGCCGGAGCGCAGCACCAATTTCTTCGGTCAACTGGGCTACACACACAACGCAGAAGAAGACTTTACCCCACTGGAAGAAACCCTCGAAGCACTGGACGAACAGGTCAAAGCCGGCAAAATCCGCCACATCGGCCTGTCCAACGAAACCCCTTGGGCGACGATGAAATTCCTGCAACTGGCCGATAGCCGTGGCTGGCCGCGCGCAGTCTCGATCCAGAACCCCTACAACCTGCTCAATCGCAGCTTTGAAGTCGGCCTAGCCGAAATCGCCATTCGCGAACAATGCGGGCTGCTCGCCTACTCGCCCCTGGCGTTCGGCATGCTGACGGGCAAGTACGAGAGCGGCGCCCGCCCACCAAAAGGCCGCCTGAGCCTTTTCAGCCGCTTTTCGCGCTACTCAAACCCACAAGCCGTGGCGGCCAGCGAACGTTATGTCGCACTGGCACGCGAGCATGGGCTGGATCCTGCGCAAATGGCCTTGGCATATGTCAACCAACAGCCTTTCGTGACCAGCAACATCATCGGCGCGACCACGATGCAACAGCTGAAAAGCAACATCGCAAGCCTTGATCTGAAGCTCTCGGATGATGTGCTAGCCGGCATTGAAGCCATTCACAAGGACCAGCCAAACCCGGCGCCTTAACGACCAAACCCTCTGACCGCTGTCGAAAGCTGCGATAAAAGTCCGCAGTGACTTGCCGATAACGGGCTGCTTTGCAGCCCTTCTCAGCCTTTGGCAGCGGCGGCTACAGGCTTATTGAAGCCCCCAGGGTCTGTTCCCGCTTCATTGCAAGCCGCGTCGCTGGGCGGCGTTACTCGAAGCTTATTGGGAACAACCAAACTACGCTTCTCGCGCCTTGCCCTGCACCACGCGGGCTTTCGTCGCGACTGTAATGAAACGGGAACAGACCCTAGACACACAGGAGAAAACATAAGACGATCCAGCCGTAAGTTGACCAATTTCACCTATAAGAATAATCAAATCATGTCTAACCAACTCTCCACGCCCTTGCGGCGCGTCAGCATTCTGGCCATCGATCGAGTGTTCGCCTCGACCCTGATGCAAGCCAAGGATTTTTTTCATCTGGCCAGCCTGCGCCACGGCAAGCAACTAGGCCAAGGGCTCAACGCCAGCTTTGAAACCCGACTCGTCAGCCCGGACGGCCAGCCCGTCAACAGCTTCAGTCATGTCATGCTTGCGGTCGATGGCGGCCTTGAAGACACGGACATCATCATCCTCCCGGCCTTCTGGGACGACTTTGACACCCTCTGCCAGCGCTACCCGCAAATCATGCCGTGGCTGCGCGAGCAACATGCACGCGGTGCAGTGCTCTGCGCAGAAGCCACCGGGGTGTTCTGGCTGGCCGAAGCCGGGTTGCTCAACGGCAAAGAAGCCACCACCTACTGGCGCTTTTTCAACACCTTTGCCGAACGTTTCCCGCAGGTGCACCTCAATCAAGACAAACACCTCACCGACGCCGACAACCTGTATTGCGCTGGCGGTCCGACTTCGGCCTGTGACCTCTATATCTATTTGATTGAGCGCTTCTGCGGCGCCAATATCGCCCAGGCCGTGGCCCGCGACATTTTGTATGAGGTGCAGCGCAACTACTCACCGGGGCGCATTGGCTTCGGCGGACAAAAGCTGCATCAAGACGTGATCATTTTGCAGATTCAGCATTGGCTCGAAGAGCACTTTGCCGACAAGTTTCGCTTCGAAGATGTGGCTCGCGAACACGGCATGAGCATCCGCAACTTCATGCGCCGCTTCCAGATCGCCACAGGGGACAAGCCCCTGCACTACCTGCAGCGGCTGCGCATAGAAACAGCCAAAGGCTTGTTGTCAGCAACCCGCAAGAGCATCAAGACCATCAGCTATGACGTGGGTTACGACGACGCCAGTTTCTTTGCACGGCTATTTCGCCAGCACACTGAGTTGTCACCCAACCAGTACCGGCAACAGTTTCAGCAAGCGGCGTAATCTGCGCAGGCAAACTTAACCAACGACTGTGGGAGCGAGCTTGCTCGTGATCTTTTAAACGATCAAAAGATCGCGAGGCACGCACGCTCCTACAGAGGACACGCGCTCGACTACGGCTTGTGGGCGCGTGTCAGGTATTCGTGGGACTGCATCTCAAGCAAACGACTCAAGGTACGCTGGAACTCGAAGTTCAGACGCCCCCCTTTGTAGAGATCCTTGAGCTCCACTTCAGCCGAAATGATCAGCTTGACGCCACGGTCATAGAACTCGTCGACCATGTTGATAAAGCGACGGGCAATGTCGTCAGTTTTAACGTCCATTTGCTCAACACCGCTAAGGATCACAGCGTTGAAGATCTTGCCAAGTTCAATGTAGTCGTTCTGGCTGCGCGGGCCGTCACACAACTCACGAAAATCAAACCAGGCCACATCATCGCAGGTGCGAAGCGCACGAATGGTCCGGTTTTCAATGACCAGATCATCGTTCTCAACCGCTCGGGTGGAGTTGTGCGTCAGCGCTTTAAAGCTCTCGCGCAGGCTCGCTTCGGAGGCTTCGTTGAGCGGGAAGTGGAACAGTTCGGCTTGCTCCAGATGGCGCAAGCGATAGTCAACGCCACTGTCGACGTTGACGATCTCGGTGTTCTGCTTGATCAGCGCAATCGCCGGCAAGAAGCGCGCACGTTGCAGACCATCTTTATACAGACCGTCTGGCACGATATTGGAGGTGGCAACCAGGGTGACGCCGTTTTTGAACAGCTCTTCCATCAGGGTGCCGAGAATCATGGCGTCGGTAATGTCCGACACGAAGAATTCGTCGAAACAAATCACCCGCGCCTCATCAGCAAAACGCTTGGCAATGATGGTCAGCGGGTTCTTTTCGCCATTTAGTGTGCGCATTTCTTCGTGCACACGCTTCATAAAGCGGTGGAAGTGCGTACGCACCTTCTGCTTGAACGGCAGCGCATCAAAGAACGTATCGACCAGATAAGTCTTGCCCCGGCCAACACCGCCCCAGAAATACAAGCCTTTGACGGGCGCCTGCTCTTTTTTGCCAAACAGCTTGCCCAGCAAACCAGGCTTGCTCTGCGAAGCTGCAACCAGGTCGTCATAAAGACGCTGCAAATGGCGCACAGCGTTTTCCTGCGCGGCATCGTGGAAGAAGTCCGGGCGTTTCAGATCAACTTGATATCGTTCTAGAGGCGTCATAATTCGTTAGCAAGGCAACAAAAACGGGCCGTCACTGTAGCGACGGCCCTGGGGAATGGCAATCAAACCTGAGACGAAACGTCGCACTTTCTCAGTCTAGGGCGGGCACCAATGCCAGCCGCAGTGCTTCGATTGCCGTATCACGCGCTGCGTCATCGGCAAATGCCGGGCTGTCTGCAACGCACTCATCTTGCAGCCAAACGCTGAAGCTCAAGCCATCAACACGCACATCCAGCGCTTCGCCGGATTGCAGTTGCTTGGTCACCTGGCCTGCGGTTTTGCCATCGGCAAAGGTGCGCGACAACAGCAGTTGTTCACCATCGGCGGCCAACAGGCGGAAGCGGAAACTGCCGTCTTCGTCACGGAAGCTGACAAAGCGCGGGCCTTTGGCGGCTTTCTTCTTGATCGATGCAGGGGCCTGCACGGCACTCACGAACGAACGCAGGCCAACAGCCTCACGCAGCTCGGCCAAGAACGGCGTCGCGGTTGCACGCGCCTTTAGGGCACCGGCCTGCAGAATGTCTTCCATGTCGCCAGGGCGCGACATCAAGTCTTGGTAACGCTCGCGGGCCTCGCCCAACTCTGCGTCCAGCAGCTTGAACAGACGCTCTTTAGCCTCACCCCAGCCCAAGCCTTGCAGTAACTCGCTGCGCAACTGTGCAGACTGCTCAGGCGTCGAGAACGCCTGATACAAGGTAAACAGATGCGAATTGTCAGGATCCTTGGCCTCGCCCGGCGCGCGGGAGTCGGTCACGATCCGCGAAATCGCGCTTTTCATGTCTTTGGCGCTGCTGAACAACGGAATGGTGTTGTCGTAACTTTTCGACATCTTGCGACCATCAAGACCCGGCAAGGTGGCCACGCTTTCTTCGATCAAGGCTTCAGGCATGGCGAAGAACTCTCTGCCATTGCCGAACAAGTGGTTGAAGCGCTGACCAATGTCACGGGCCATTTCAACGTGCTGGATTTGGTCGCGACCGACCGGCACCTTGTGCGCGTTGAACATCAAAATGTCCGCCGCCATCAATACCGGGTAGCTGTACAGGCCCATGGAGATACCCGCATCCGGGTCTTCGCCATTTTCCAGATTCTTGTCGACCGAGGCCTTGTAAGCATGCGCCCGGTTGAGCAGGCCCTTGGCCGCCACACAGGTCAGCAGCCACGTCAGTTCAGGGATCTCCGGGATGTCTGATTGGCGATAGAACGTCACACGCTCGACATCCAGACCGGCCGCCAGCCAGGTCGCTGCGATTTCCTGACGCGAACGCTGAATGCGCTGCGGGTCATCACATTTGATCAGGGCGTGATAGTCAGCCAAAAAGTAAAACGAGTCGGCATTGCTGTCACGACTGGCAACAATTGCCGGGCGAATGGCCCCGGCGTAGTTGCCCAAGTGCGGTGTACCGGTGGTGGTGATACCGGTGAGGATACGAGTACGAGTGGTCATGGCTAATCGCTTATCAGGCTGCAATCAATTCGAAAGGCGTGGCGCTACCAACTCTTTGAGTTCAGGCAGCTTGCCGTGAAAAAAGTGTCCGCATTCTGCCACTTTCAGCAGCTCATGGGGGCGCGAGAGATTGTTTGACCAGTCGTAGACCAGCTGTGGATCAATCACTTCGTCAGTTTCGGGCTGAATCACCGTGATCGGGCAAGTCTGCGGCAGCGCGTCTTCGTCACGCAAACGCATCACGGCTGGCGCCACCATGAACAACCGCGACAGGCTTTCTCCCTGGGCCTCAAGTCGGCCGGCCAGGCTTGCCGCGACAAAACCACCGAATGAAAAACCGAGCAGCGTCAGCGGCAATTCAGGATGCCGGGCGCGAAGCCAATCTGCGGCCGCCAGCGCATCATCGACTTCGCCGGTGCCCATATCGTGGCTCCCGGCACTGGTGCCGACGCCGCGGTAATTAAATCGCAACGTAATCAGACCAGCATCGCGAGCAGTGCGCTGCAAGGTCGACACCACTTTATTCATCATCGTCCCACCCTGAACCGGGTTGGGATGGCACAGCAGCGCAAGGCCGCGCGGCTCAGCAGAATCCAGGTATAAAGCTTCCAATTGGCCCACCGGGCCATCAATCACTACAGGGGTTTCGCGGGTAAGCAAGAAGGAACTCCGTGACCTCAAAGTGGGTCGACACGTCTAGCTGATAGATTCTGTCTGACATATTTGCGAGTGCATCGCGGTATACAGCGCAGGTCCGAGCCGTTAACGTAAAGCAAAGCCGTTTATAGAGGAAGGACTCGTGGAACACTCGCTCTTGATTTGGTTGTTACCGACTCTCGCCCTGGTTGCCGGTGTCGCTATTGGTTTTCTGATTGCCCGTCTGCTGCCAAACGCTGCGCCTAGCCGCACGCAGCGTCAGTTGGACGACATCCAGGAACGTTTTGATAATTATCAAAGTGAAGTGGTCACCCACTTCAACAGCACTGCCACGCTGGTTAAAAAACTCACTCAGAGCTACCAGGAGGTGCAAGACCACCTCGCCGAGGGCGCCAACCAATTGGCCCTGGACGAGCAAACTCGCCAACGCCTGCTGGCTGCACTGCACTCTGACGCGCCACAACCGCACCGCGAGCGCCTGACTCCGCCGCACAGCGCCGAGCCACCAAAGGATTACGCCCCAAAAACCCCGGACGCCCCCGGCATGCTCGACGAGCATTACGGCCTGAAGAAGTAATTCATCCGGCAAAGCGCTAAACAAAAAGCCCCGCGATCAGCAATGAGCGCAGGGCTTTTTTGTGGGTGCCGCTGCCGAAGACGGCGACTACATCTGGCACATTACGGGTACTGCTGAACCTGACCTTGTTGCTGGTAATTCATACCCGGGATAGGCATCAGAGTAATCTGTACACGGCGATTCTGAGCGCGACCGTCTGGAGTGGCATTGCTGGCAATCGGATCTGCCGGGCCTTTACCGATGACCGACAGGTACTGACTGCTGACACCCTGAGATGTCAGATACGTCGCGACGCTTTGCGCACGCTGGCGCGACAACTGTTCATTGAAAGCGAGACTACCGGTGCTATCGGTGTAACCCACGATTTGAATCTGCTGCTGGTTATTCAACTGTTTCAGCGAGTTGGCAAGACTGTTGAGCGGCTGATAGAAGCTTGGCGCGATGTTCGCAGAGCTGGTCGCGAACGTAATGTTGCCCGGCATCACCAGGGTAATGTTGTCGCCCTGGCGCTGAACTTCAACCCCAGTATTGGCCATGCTGGCACGCAACGCAGCTTCTTGCTTGTCCGCGTAGTAGCCATAACCCGCAGCCCCCAGACCCGCCACGGCGGCGCCAATCAAAGCGCCCTTGCCACGGTTGTTATGGTCGATGGCAGCACCTGCAACAGCACCCGCCAAGGCCCCCAGACCACCGTAAGTGGCTGTTTTACTCATCCCCGAAGAACCCTGCCCTTGGTTGCTATACGGGTTCGGTGAGGCGCAGCCGGCTAACAAGGCAATCGCACTTGCAGCAATAATCAAACGACGCGAGGTGAACATGGTGAAGCTCCTGATCAATCTTTCTGGGGGCAAAGGTCTCTGCCAATAGACCTCTGTAGGGCGTTGGAACGCGGGCAACGGTAAAAATTCCTTGGCCCGCTTATATTCTCACTCCGCAAAAGATAGTCGCTTGATTGCCAGCCCACAAATCAGGATGCCCTGGCAGGCCGCAGCACCGCTGGCCTGCCGTTTACTTTTTAGAGGTTTTATTGCTGACCGGAACGTACAGGCAAGACATCACGCATTCCCGACTTAAACGGTCACCGCAATTAATAAACCCACTCAGAATTTAACCCCCACGCTCAGCGCCATAAAATCGCGGTCACTGAGCGTGTTGTAGCGTCCCCCGAAGAAATTGGTATACGACAGGCTGCTGATATAGGTGTTTTCGTATTCGGCATCAATACCCAAAGTGATCGCCTTGCGACCTTCTTCAAAGGTGTTGTCAGGCCCCGGCGAGTAGCCGCTGACGTCATGCGACCAGGCCAGATTGGGCTTCAGGTCAAGGCCCGAGAACACCTTCTTGTATTCCCACACCGCTCGCCCGCGGTAGCCCCAGGCATTGGCGGTGGTAAAACCGTCATTACCGGCAGACCCAAACACCGGGTCGCGTCCGTAACGCAGGTCAGTGTTGCCCTCAAGCCCCGCCACATGCGTGACGCCCACTTCGCCAATCAGCGTCAGTCGATCTGCGCCCATGGCATTGTCGAAGATATGCGTCAGCGAAGTCTGAAACTGGCTGATCTCTTTACGTCGAAACCCTTGCGAATCAGCACCCGGCGTAACGCTCAAGGGGGACGCATCGGCAAGCCCAGGCAGCAATGTCACGTTGGCGTAGAGCAAGTCATTGCTGTTGAGTTGCACCGGCGCATTGGGCCGGTAGCTCAGCTCACCCTTCCAGGTCGTGCCTGAGGATAACGTGGTCTTGAAGCTCAGCCCGTACAGGCGAATATCTTCCGGGTACTCAACGTAGTAGCTGGAATTGCCGGCTACAATCATCGGCGCCAGACTGCCCGCCCCTGAAACCGCGTTGTACACCGACTGCGACGCCGCGCGACCACTGATGATCGGGTCACGGCTGTGGTAGTTCATAAAGAACGCGCCGAATTCAGTGTCCAGCGGTTCAAACATATAGTGCATGGCCAGGCCAAACTGCCCGCTGTTGCGCGCATCGCGGTCAGACCCTCGGCGCACCAACACACCTTCGCCATTCACATCGACGCCCGCCGAGGTCAGCGCCGCCAGATCGGCCACATCCAGCGCCGAGCGTTTGCTCATCACCCTGTAATTGCCGCTGCAACCGTCGGCAATCACGTCGGATTGCGAGAAGAACGTCCCGCAGTTATCGGCGTCGGACTGCTCCCAGTCGAGCTGGTAAAACGCCTCGGCCGAGACGTTATCGGTCAGGTTTTGCGAGACATAGAACAGATTGACTGGCACCAGGCCGTCTTTGATGTCAGTGCCCGGCCGTCGATAAGCGGAAACATCTGTGGGGTTAATGGCATTGATCCCGCCGCCGATAAACTCACTCTCGCCCCAACTGACCACTTGCTTACCCAAGCGCACAGCGCCCGGCTGATCGCCAATCGCGTAGTTGTGATAGACGAACGCGTCCAGCAGTTGCGTGCCCGCAGACTGGGCGGATGCCCGGCGACCGCTGTCACTGATGGGTTTAAAAGGACGGCTGTCGTCTTGCAGTTCGAAGTCGTACCAGTACTTGCCGCGCACATAGAGGCCGCTGTCGCCGTATTTCAGCTCCAGGCCGTGTACGCCAGTAAATATTTTCGAAAAGGTCTCGCCGCGCTTGAAGTTCAGGCGGCCATCGTCGGAGATCTGGGATTGGCCTTTGCCGCCATTGTTGGCGCCAATCAGGTTGTGATCCGCCTTGGCAGTGGACCAACTGGCGCCGATGGACAGCTCGGAATCCAACTGACCTTCGACCTCACCGATGTTAAAGCTAACGCCCCAGGCGGGCCCGGCGAGCGCCGAGACGAGGCTGACTGCCAATGGCAGTTTGGCTCGGCTCCAGAACCGGTTAACTGAGGACATCGATACTTCTCCGTGCGCACGCTGCAATAAGCTCGCAAGGATGAAGGAAAACCAGAATTTGACAAGATGACCCGCGATCAATCGCCTTACTGCGAGCGCGGGCTCGCTCGCGATCTTTTGAACGCTCAACCGATCGCGAGCAAGGTCAAAGGTCGATCAATGCATCTCGGTAAAGGCCAGTTTCACGCCCAGCGCCACCAGCACCGCGCCCATGGTGCGGTCAAACCAATGGCCCATGCGCGCAAAACCGGTACGTACGCGCTGATGGCTGAACAACATGGCCACCATGCAAAACCACACGCCAGTCGCCACTGCGAGGTACACGCCGTAACCTGCTTGAATCGTCAGCGGCGTGTGCGGATTGATCACTACAGTGAACAACGACAGGAAGAACAGCGTTGCTTTTGGATTCAGACCATTGGTCACGAAACCCGCCGTGAATGCCCCGCGCGCCGTTCGCTCACCCACTGGCAGCGCTGCCGTCGCGCCAGCCGGATCTGCCGGTTTGGCCCGCAACGCCTTGATCCCGATGTACAGCAAATAAGCCGCGGCCAGCCACTTTAGGGCGTTAAACAGCACAATCGACTGCGACACAATGATCCCGATACCCAGCAACGAATAACCCACATGCACAAAAATTGCCGTGCCCACGCCGAAGGCAGTAAAAATGCCAGCACGACGACCATGGGTCACACTTTCGCGTACCACCACGGCGAAATCCGGGCCTGGGCTGGCCACCGCCAGCAAGTGAATCAGGGCAACGGTCAAAAATTCTGTCCAGTACATGCACGGCTCCATTACAAATTGTTTCTTCTGTTAGGCTCGCCACATTACGCCTTCACTCGACAGCACAAAAGGTACAGTTGATGACGAATACTCACCGCGCCGTGTTCCTTGATCACCAATCCCTGGATCTGGGCGACCTCGACCTCAGCCCTCTGCGCAGCCTGTTCAGCGAGTTGCTGCTGTTCTCGGACACCACGCCCGACAACGTGGTCGAACGCGTGCAGGGCGCCAGCGTCGTCATCAGCAATAAAATCATGCTCAACGCTGCAACCCTCGCCGCCAGCCCCGACCTCAAGCTGATTCTGGTGGCTGCCACCGGCACCAACAATGTCGACCTTGAAGCCGCCCGCGCCCAGGGAATCACCGTCGCCAACTGTCAGGGTTATGGCACGCCATCGGTGGCGCAGCACACCTTGAGCCTGCTGCTGGCACTGGCCACGCGGCTGATCGACTATCAAAAAGCAGTAACTGAAGGCCAATGGCAACAGGCTAAACAGTTCTGCCTGCTGGACTTCCCGATTGTCGAACTGGAAGGCAAAACCCTTGGCCTGTTTGGCCACGGTGAACTGGGCAGCGCTGTGGCCAAACTGGCCGAAGCCTTCGGCATGCGCGTCTTGATCGGGCAGATCCCAGGTCGTCCAGCCCGCCCCGACCGCCTGCCGGTGGACGAACTGTTGCCGCAGGTCGATGCCCTGACCTTTCACTGCCCGCTCAACGAACACACCCGTAACTTTATCGGTGCCCGTGAACTGGCGCTGCTCAAGCCCGGCGCGTTTGTGGTGAACACCGCACGCGGCGGCATAATTGACGAACAGGCGCTGGCCGATGCCTTGCGCAGCGGTCATTTGGGCGGCGCTGCCACCGACGTGCTAAGCGTAGAGCCGCCACGCGACGGCAACCCGCTGCTGGCCGCAGGCATTGCGCGCCTGATCATCACCCCGCACAGCGCCTGGGGCAGCCGCGAGGCGCGGCAGCGAATCGTCGCTCAACTCACGCAAAACGCCCAGGCGTTCTTCAACGGTACAGCGCTGCGGGTCGTCAGTTGATAGACTGCGCCCCTTTTTGAGGAGCAGATTATGGATCCGCGCAGTGAAGTGCTGCTTCGTCAGCCTGACTACTTTCAAGGCTCGGTACTGTTGGTCGGTTTGCCGGCTGATGAATTGCTCAGCGAGTTACCGAACGCCCACGGCTGGTGCTGGCACGCAGGCGATCAAGCGGCGCTCGACGCCCGCTTTGCCGGGCGCGTGCATTTTGGCGTCGAAATCCCGGACCGGGCCTTCGATACTGCGGTGGTTTTTCTGCCCAAGTCCAAGGAACTCAGCGATTACGTGCTCAAGGCCGTGGCCGCTCGCTTGCCGGGCGCCGATGTATTTTTGGTCGGTGAAAAGAAAGGCGGGATCGAAGGCGCGTCCAAACAACTCATCCCATTAGGCAAGCCGCGCAAGCTCGACAGCGCGCGGCATTGCCAACTGTGGCAAGTCACCGTGGAAAACGCCCCCGCCGCGCCAGTGCTTGAGCAATTGGCGCAGCACTATGAACTGGATCTGGCCGAAGGCCCGCTGAAAGTGGTCAGCCTGCCAGGCGTTTTCAGCCACGGCCGCCTGGATCGCGGCAGCGCCTTGCTGCTTGACCACCTGGACAAACTGCCCAGTGGTCACGTGCTGGATTTCGGATGTGGCGCTGGCGTCCTGGGGGCAGCCGTCAAACGCCGTTATCCGCATAACAGCGTCACTTTGCTTGATGTCGATGCCTTTGCCACCGCCAGCAGCCGTTTGACACTGGCGGCCAACGGTTTGGAAGCGGACGTCATTACCGGCGACGGAATCGACGCAGCGCCGATGGGGTTGAATACCATTTTGAGCAACCCGCCGTTCCATGTAGGCGTTCACACCGACTATCACGCCACCGAAAACTTGCTGAAAAAAGCCGTGAAACATCTGAAAACAGGTGGCGAACTGCGCCTTGTAGCCAATAGTTTCCTACGGTACCAGCCGCTGATCGAGGAGCAATTCGGGCACTGTGCTATCAAGGCCGAAGGGCAAGGCTTTCGGATCTACAGCGCCAAGCGTCGTTAACACCCTTTGAAAAACAGGACTTGCCGGATCGGATTTGCCTAGGCAGAATCCGCTCCGTCCTAGGGGAGTAGTCTCCCTTGAGCCTTAAGCTCATCCGGCATGCGTCAACATACTTGGTCAACAGACCATGGTGCATGCGACCCAGGCGTCCGCCCAGACGGACCAGGGTTTGACAAGACCTATGACACGAACACCTTACCCGGGGCGGGGAGGCTGTACGTGTCATAGCCGTGTCGACCCGCCCCTGGAAAATTACCTGATGATGCTCGATTCCTTACTCGTTCCTACCGCAATCGTTGCCTTGGCCGAAATCGGCGACAAGACGCAACTGCTCGCACTCATCCTGGCGGCTCGCTTTCGCAAGCCTTGGCCGATCATCGCCGGCATCGTGGTGGCGACCCTCGCCAACCATGCAGCAGCGGGTGCTGTGGGCGCCTGGTTCAGTACGTTCTTCACCGATATGATGCTCCACTGGATACTCGCCGCGAGCTTTACCGCCACGGCGCTGTGGACCCTGGTCCCGGACAAAATGGACGACGACGAAGCCAGCACTGCACGCAAGTACGGTCCTTTCGTCACCACACTGATCACATTCTTTATTGCCGAAATTGGCGACAAGACCCAAGTCGCGACGGTAATGCTGGCCGCGCAGTACCCGGATCTGTGGCTGGTGATTATCGGTACCACCCTAGGCATGCTGATTGCCAACGTGCCGGTCGTATTGGCGGGCAACTTTGCCGCAGACAAACTGCCGCTGACCCTGATTCGCCGACTGGCAGCCACTGCGTTCTTCGTATTGGCCATCGTGGCCGTGTACAAGGCGATGGTGACGAGCGGCTGGGTGTAGTTATCGCTGGACTTGAAATCGGCTCTCTCCCTCTCACAGAGTTAGAGGGAGAGAGCCAGCCGTTACTGAGTTTTCGGAGCCTGTTGATACAGCGGCATTACCTTGGGAATCGCCGCTTCCAGCGAGGCAATCCGGCTGCTGGAAGCCGGGTGAGTGCTCATGAATTCAGGCGGTGCGCTTTGCGAGACCTGACCCATTTTCTGCCACAGCGTAATCGCCGCATTCGGGTTGTATCCCGCACGTGCCGCCAACTCCAGGCCAATCAGGTCAGCTTCATTCTCATTGCTGCGGCTGTTGGGCAACGTGAGGCTGTAGTTGACCACAGTATCTGCCAGTTGCAGGCTGTCCTGCCCCAACCCTAACAGCGCGCCCGCGCCCTGTTTGGCGATCTCGATGCCATACGCCTTGGACATGGACTCGCGCCCGTGTTCACGCAAGGCGTGAGCGATTTCATGCCCCATGACCGCAGCGATTTCGTCGTCGCTGAGCTTGAGCTGGTCGATGATGCCACTGTAGAAAATGATCTTGCCGCCAGGCCCGCAGTTGGCGTTGAGTTCGTCACTCTTGATCAGATTGACCTCCCAGTTCCATTGAGCAGCATCGGGGCGAAAAACCGGGGCCTGGGCAATCAGGCGGTTGGCAATGGCCTGCAAACGCTTGGCGTTGGCGCTGGTCTTGTCCAGTTCGCCCTTGGCGTTAGCCGTGCTGACGGTCTCTTGGTACGACTGTGCGTACATTTGGTCAACTTGCTGACTCGACAGCATGCTGAACATGTACTGCTTGCGCTCAACTCCCACCGCGCCACCACGGGTGGTGTTGACTGCCTGGCAGCCACTGAGCAACACGCCTGCGCCCAGTGCGCACACTACTGCTAACTTACCCATCATGAGTCTCCCTATAGATGGCGCGCATCGTATCTCAACCCGGCGTCAGGCACTCGGGCGCATTGAGTTTGGGGTCATTGACCAGATTGGCCAATGGCCGTTCGCGCAGCGGTAATTGCGGGCTGGCAAGCAGCGCCTGCAAAACATGCAGCGGGGTTTGTGGGTCGAGCCAGGCCTGTTGACCGGCCTCATCCAGAATCAGCGGACGACGCTGACTGGCGGCAGCCTGGGTGACGACGGCGGTGCTCAACCAGACATGCCCTTCAACCGGGTAAGCCTCCCAGATTCCCGCGAAAAACAGCGAAGCGCCCTCACCCGGCGTCAGCCAAAACGGACGTTTGCGCGTGGTGCCACGCCATTCATAAAAACCGTTGGCCGGAATCAGGCAGCGGCGCTGGCGAAAGGCGTCGCGGAACATCGGCTGCTCGACCAGGGTTTCGGCGCGGGCGTGAGCCGGGGTTTTCGACAGATCGGTCAGCCACGGCGGGGTCAGCCCCCAGCGTGCACGCGCCAGCTCACGCTGACCGGGCTCGGCACCGGCGCGCATAATCAATACGGAGTCGTTGGGTGAAATGTTCCACTGGGCCTGTTGGTCAGCCGGAAATCCTGGCAAGGCTGCAAACGCAGGGTTCCAGCGAAACAGGGCAAAACGTCCACACATGGGGCAGCACAACTCTTCTGAATAAAGGCAGTAAAAAGGCCGCGGCGCTCAGCAGTCCAGCACATCGGGGAAACTGTCGAGCTCATCGTCTGCCATCGGCGACGCGCCATTGTACGCATCGATCAACTCTCGCGCGTATCGCGCCTGCTCATTGTCCACTGCCAAACCCAATAGCCCCATTGCTGGCAGCTCGCCCGTCCCGCCAATCAGATCACGCCCCTGCAAACAGGCCTTGACCCCTTCACTGGCCAGCATGCCCAGCAACAACTCGGCTTCCATCAGGTTTTCTGGCTCGTAGATTCGTTGCATCAGGCTCACCTGCTACTCGTTTTCACTTTGCACATCGAGCATCCACTCATGACCGTCTGTCTGGAGCGTGAACACAATAGGTCGGCAACACACGGGGCAATCTTCAATGTACTGCTGATCGCCCCCCGAGAGGTCGAGCACAGCCTCGGCAGGTTCACCGCAATAAGGGCAATCATAGGGTTCAGTTTCAAGCATCGCGGTCTCCAGAGTGACTTGTGCGTATAATCGCCGGTCTATTTGCAGGGCTAATTGTTGTCCTGCCCTGTGTACTAACCCTAGCCGTTTCCAACAAGAGAGCATGATGGGCGAATTCGATACCATCCGACCTTACAACGACGCCGAAGTCCCAGCAGTGCTGGCCCGGCTGCTCAGCGACAAGGCGTTTCTAGATATCCTGACCCACTTTCGCTTCCCGCGCCTGGCTGGCGCCTTCGGCTGGCTGTTAAAACCCCTTATAGCGCACCGCCTGCGCAAAGAATTCGCGAGCGTAACATCAGTTGCGACCTTGCAGGACAAGGTCGAAGTGTACGTCGACCGCACCATCGAACATGCCACTGATGGCGTAACGTACACCGGCGTTGAGCACTTAAAGTCGGGCACTGCCTATCTGTTTCTGGCCAACCACCGCGACATCGTGATGGACCCGGCCTTCGTCAACTATGCCGTGTACCACGCGGGTTTGCCGACACCGCGCATCGCAATCGGCGACAACCTGCTGCAAAAGCCCTTTGTCAGCGATCTGATGCGACTGAACAAGAGCTTTATCGTGCACCGCTCGATCACCGGCCGCCGCGAAAAACTGGCGGCGTATCAACTGTTGTCGGCGTACATCAACCATTCGATTCGCAGCGACGGCCAGTCAATCTGGATCGCTCAAGCCGAAGGCCGCGCCAAAGACGGGGATGATCGTACCGACTCGGCCATCCTGAAAATGTTTCACATGAGCCGTAAAGACGAACCCTTCGCCGAGGTGGTCAAGTCGCTGAACATGACCCCGGTGTCGATCAGTTACGAATACGACCCGTGCGATCAGGACAAGGCTCGCGAGCTTTACATCCGCGCCACCACTGGTACGTACAGCAAGGCGCCGGGCGAAGACGACACCAGCATTGCCAATGGCATCACCGGCTACAAAGGCCGCGTTCACGTGAACTTTGCAGCGCCGATTACCGAGTTATTCGAAGACAGCAAATTGCTGGCAGCCGAAATGGATCGCCATATCCTCAGTGGCTACCGCCTGTTCCCGGCCCATTACCTAGCCTATGCACAGTGGAGCGATGCCGACCCGCAATTACAGGTTCCGAGCGCCGCCGAGGTATTCCCGACCGAAGAATTGGCCAAGGCCCAGCAAGAATGGCAACGCCGTCTCGACGCCTGCCCTGTCGAGCACCGCCCGTACCTGGTGCTGCAATACGCCATGCCGGTGCGCAACCAGTACCGAATCAAGGCTGGGCTGGCGTTGTAACATTGCCAGCTCCCACAGGATCACACTCAATCCGATTAATTTTTCCTGTCACCGTATCGTCATGTCCAGAGGCCACTCTGTGGCCCCTCGACACCGACACGGAGCTTGTCATGCTGCACGCTGAAAACCAGGATCGCCTCTATCTGATCGCTCCCAGCGACGAACAACAGGCACTCATCGAGGGTTTGGCATTCAACGTTCAAGACCGCCACTGGCTGGTCTACTGCGCCCTGAGCGGCCACACCCACGCCGATTTGCCAGAACTTGACCTGTTCACTGGCGTTAGCCGTCTTGAAGTGTATGCCGAAGCGGCCTAAACCCTTTGCACACAAAAAAGCCCGAACTCGCTGAGTTCGGGCTTTTTGGTTGATCCGCCCTTACTCGCCGAGCAAACGGCCGACCGACGGGTCTTCAAATACGCGGGTCAGGGCATCGCTCAACACGTCGCTCACCAGCTTGGTGTTGGTTTCCTGATTCGGCGCCATGCCAAAACGCTGATCCAGCGAGGCAGCATAACGACCGGTGTAGCTACGGCCGCCGTTCTTCACATCAGAACGGAAGGTCGCGCCGATGGTCGCCTCAGTGACGTACATGGTGTCTTTGGGCGACTGATATTTCAGATCGGCCAAGGTAACCGTCAACTGTGGTGCGTTCATCGCATTCGTGGTTGGCGTGTAGCCCAGCAAGCGCACAGCCGCTTCGGCTTGAGCTTGCAGCTTTGGAATCACATCAGCCCCGCTGACGCTGATCGCGCTGGTTTCAGGGTACATGCCACCACGGGTCCCCAGGGTCGGTGACGGACGACCATCCACCACGCGCACAACCACTGGCTGGCCACGGCCGACAGGCGCGAGTTGCTTGGTCAGCTTGGGTTGCGGGCTGAGTTGTTGCGGGCTGTGGGCGCAGCCGACCAGAGTCAAACTGGTCACAGTAATCAAACCGAACAACAGGCGTTGCAACATGCTCATCTCTCCAGGACTGGGTAAAACAGGGCGCCAGTATAGCGGTGCGGCGGCCCTTGGAAATAGCCGCTTGCTGTCACCGCGCTGTCACAGCCAATACATCGGCATGTCACGTCCAGCACGTAAGGTTCGGCTTACTGAATCAACAGGTGCTGCGCATGAAAAGTACAGGGTCGTTATTCTCGTTTTTGCAACCGCATCGCTGCTTCGCACGACTGGATTCAACCGGGCGCTGCCAGGCGTTCAAGCAGTGCAAACAACCGCCGGTCGGCAACCACTGGGTCGAAATTAAAGAAATTCGCCTCAACTGGTTGCACCAGGTACTACCGGCAAGCGCCCGTATCCCTGCGCGTGGGCCCCGTTTGGCGGTGCTACCGCTGTTAGGCCTTTGACTGGCAGACCAATAAAAGTCATTTAACAGCATCAATTGCTCGCGTTTCTTCGCTACAATCTCCCCCCGATTATAAGGACGTCTCCTGATCGGGCTTCGCAGCATCGCTAATGCACTTGTATTAGCTCCCCCGCACTGCCCACAGAGAGCCGCCCACACAGATCATGTGAAGCTGGCGAGCTTGCTGTTTATTACCTGAGTCCGCCGTTGCACGATCTGCCAGAGCTGTCATTTTGCTCGGCCGCTGCGATGCTTATACGCAGGTGCCAGTACGTGACAGCCCTTTTTTGAGGTTCACGTCTTCAAGAGAGCGTGAAAAAAACGGGTTTTCACAACTTCACAAGAGTGTGGCGAGCAAATGAAAAGTTTTGCGTCTGAACATGCACCATTAGTGTCTGAAACAACCTCACCAAGCAGGAACAACCTCGGCTCCACAGCTCGAGACTGAAAGCCTGTCCGCTTACGGATTTGGTTGCACAATCGGACGCTCTTGACCTTAAGTCGAATTGCCTCCCGAGCACTGAAATGCGTTCATATGAACCTTGAAGGCCCGGCTGGTGGCGTCCGCTGAAGTTGCAAGGAATTGCGAAGAATCGGACATGGCGATCCTTGTCATGCGTGACCTGAGGCCTTATCTGATACATGCCCGGGTACACCTGACAGCTATGCCGTCAATTTGGTGCCGTAGATTTTGGAGACGCGTTAATGGCGCATAACGAAGCAGTCGATGTAGTACTGGTTGGAGCCGGCATCATGAGTGCCACCCTCGCCGTGCTGCTCAAAGAACTCGATCCTGGTATGACGCTGGAAGTTGTTGAGCAGATGGATTCGGGGGCTGCGGAGAGTTCCAACCCGTGGAACAACGCAGGTACCGGCCACGCTGGCTTGTGCGAATTGAACTACACCCCGCAAGCGGCGGATGGTTCGATCGATATCAAAAAAGCGGTGCACATCAATGCCCAGTTCGAAGTGTCGAAACAGTTTTGGGCCTATCTGGCCCAAAAAGGCACCTTCGGTTCGTGCAAATCCTTCATCAGCCCAGTGCCTCATCTGAGCTATGTCGAAGGCGAGAAAGGCGTGTCCTTCCTGAAAAAACGCTTTGAAGTGCTGAGCCAGCACCATGCGTTTGCCGACATGGAATACACCGAAGACAAAGCCAAGATGACCGAGTGGATGCCTCTGATGATGCCGGGGCGCCCAGCGGACCAGCACATCTCGGCCACCCGTGTCATGCACGGTACTGACGTCAACTTCGGCGCCTTGACCAAACAATTGCTCAATCACTTGGGCAGCGCTGCTGACACTCAGATCAAATACAGCAAAAAGGTCACCGGACTTAAGCGCAACGGCAGCGGCTGGACCGTGAGCATTAAAGACATCAACAGCGGCAACACCCGCCATGTTGATGCCAAGTTCGTATTCCTGGGCGCGGGTGGCGCGGCCTTGCCGCTGCTACAAGCGTCTGGCATCGAAGAAAGCAAAGGTTACGGCGGCTTCCCGGTCAGCGGTCAGTGGTTGCGCTGCGACAACCCAGAAGTGGTCAAGCAACACCAGGCCAAGGTCTACAGCCAGGCTGCCGTGGGCTCACCGCCGATGTCGGTTCCACACTTGGACACCCGTGTCGTTGATGGCAAAAAGTCCCTGCTGTTCGGACCTTACGCAGGCTTCACTACCAAGTTCCTCAAGCACGGCTCGTTCCTTGACCTGCCGATGTCGATCCGTCTGAGCAACATCGGGCCAATGCTCGCCGTTGCGCGGGACAACATGGATCTGACCAAATACCTGGTCAGCGAAGTGCGTCAGTCGATGGAACAACGCCTTGAGTCGCTGCGTCGCTTCTACCCGCAGGCCAAAGCTGAAGACTGGCGTCTGGAAGTGGCAGGCCAACGGGTTCAGATCATCAAGAAAGACCCGAAAAAAGGCGGCGTGTTGCAATTCGGTACCGAACTGGTTGCAGCCAAAGACGGCTCCCTGGCCGCTCTGTTGGGTGCCTCGCCTGGTGCCTCGGTGACCGTTTCGATCATGCTCGACCTGATTGAGCGCTGCTTTGCGCAAAAAGCCACCGGTGAGTGGGCAGCCAAGCTCAAGGAAATCTTCCCGGCACGGGAAAAGGTCCTGGAAACTGACGCCGAGCTCTACCGAGAAATCAGCACCCGCAACTCCGAGTTGCTGGAACTGATAGAGCCAAAAACAGCTGAGACCCACCTCGCGTAACATTGCCTTCGGGTATTGATACGCCACTCAAAGCCCCTGCCCGTTTGGGTCAGGGGCTTTTTGTCGAGTGCAGGAACAGACCCTAGCCCATGGTAAACATCACCCGCGAGCCGCCATGGCTTACAAACTCATCATCGTCGGGTATTGCAATCAACTCAGCTGCACACGCAACCGGCAGCGCCCCCGTCGACTTGGCCTGAGCCCAGCGATTGAGATTGCCAGCACCCGGTGTCAGATGACCAAAACCAAAAAGGCACGCCTGCTCGCCCTGGCGATAAGTGAACGTCTCGGTGCCCCTGGACTTGGGCAAGTAATACAGCAGTTCCTGACTGGCCTGAGGGCCAATTACAAAGTCATACCCACTGTTTTCAGGGCTTTCCAGCCAGCCAAAATCATCCCCCGGTGAAATGGCCTGAGCGGTCGCATTAAACACCTCGACCTCCAGTACTTCATCGGCCGCCAGCGCCGTAGAAGCCAGAGCAGCCCATACAAGCGCCAAAAACAATCGATTCAAAACACCTAGTGTGCGGTTCATTATTCGATTCCATTCAAGTTAAAAGGCTGCACCACCATCCTTATGGGCACGCTTGAGTATCGTTCGCCCACACAAAAGCACCCCGTCGCAAATTACGCAGGTTGTGTGGGAAGTGTCTTAATGGGTGCCTGTGCACATGTGTAGGAGCTGCCGCGACCTGCGCCAGCTCCTACAAGGGATCAGCCGCGCGCAGCTTCGATGAGTTCGATGTACTCGTCGGCATGGCGTTGATCTTTGATGACCTCAACGAACGTCAGGCCATGCGCGTCTTTGCCATCGAGGTCGTAACCGGCTTCTTTGAAGAAGGTCAGGAAACGACCGAAATCGTCGATACGCAGCCCGCGATAGGCTTTGATCAGTTTGTGATGCGAAGGCGAAGTAGCGTCCACAGGCTCAAAGTCCAGGAACAACTTGATCTGCTCGTCGCCGATCTCATCACCAATCAACTGCTTCTTATCTTTACGCATGTCCGACTCCAGCCTGCTGATACTTCACGAGGGCCGCAGTTTACCCAAGGCTCAGCGCGCGCGCACGCTGCCGGTGTGCAGGTCCGCCCAAATATGGCCATTGGCATAGGTCAAAAACTGGCAATAGACAGTATCGTTACGCAGCAAATCCATCACGACCCGGTACTGAGACAACGGGTACGACAGCGTCAGGGTTTTGGTCTGGCTGTCAAATGCAGGCTTTTTCAGGCTCTTGCTCTCGCCATCGAATGAAATCAGCACCTCTCGCACCGTGGCCCCCTGACTCATTGGCTTGCCTTTCAAACGCACCAGCAGCGGAAACGTAACCGGGATCGGCTGTTGATTAGATTGACGCTGACTGCCCACCACCACCGAGTAGGTGGTCACCATCATCAATTGCTGTTGCTCAGGCTTTTCGGCACGCAACTGCAAGTCATCGGCCGGCAAGAACTGCGCATGCAAAGGCGCAGTAACGGTCGGAGCTGCCGCCAAGGGCAAGCTCGCCAGCAATAGAAACGGGGCAACACAAATAAGTAAGCGGCTCATGACCGGCTCCGAAAGACTAGAGCGGCACTCTAGCATGTGCCTGTGCCAAGCATGACCGGTCGTCATTACTGTCATTTCTGACAGGCTGTGCAACGTTCATAAACGTGGATAAATGCAGGTCATGCTTCACCCAAAGCGGTTTGCGAAATGTCTCACCACTCACTCGGAAATGTCATGGCCAGCAAACTCTCGCCGCAAAACCGACACGGGTTCCTCAGCGCCTGCCTAAACAGGCTTTGCCAGCACCAGCTCCCCGCCTGCCACACAAAACGCTTTCATTGGGAACGCCCCCCGGTCAGAGCCATTTCGAGGTGCGTTTCAACCCACGTGTGTATCCACGATTATTTAGTTTTCTGCTTTCAGGTCCATGAGCAGGCGGCAAGAAAGGTCCGCTAGCGCAACAACAGCAGGTCAGCAATCAGTTGGGCAGACGCGCACCTGCCCAACCGTGCAAAAAAACTCTTTTATATCGACAGGAATCGATCATGCCCAACACTCCTCCTGCACACCCAATCACCCAAAGAGACCTCAGCAAGAGCTCACATAAATTAGATGCAGGCACCTTGCCAGCGCCTGTTGCGCCCTTCCTGATCGACCACACCCTTCACTACAAGGGTGGCGACGCATTCGTGATCATCAGCATCAGCTACCCGCAAATGGCAGCCGGTCATGCACTGGATCAACATCTGCAGTTCATTCGAGCGGACGGCAGCAAAGCGAATAACTGGACGTTCACGCACACCCTCACGGAGGCAGAAGCAAAGGCCAAAAAAGCGACCTGGGAAATCACCATGGCGCTTTTCGATCCCGAAAACTATGCGCGCGTGGACATCTATTACGTCGTCAACCTGGCAGCCCCCAAAACGTCAAAAACCCTTGGACTCAAGCTGGCTGAATAATATGCCCCAGGCTCGTCAAACAATGTCACTGCAGCGACCAGTTACTGAGCCACCAACTGGCCCGCGTCTATGCGCACAAGGCGCGGATGGAAGCGGGCCAGACTGCTGCGATGCCCCACGCTGACAATACTCAGCCCCGGCAATTGATCAATCAGTGCCTGATACAGCATCGCCTCATCTTCTTCGTCCATCGCTGACGTTGCCTCATCCATGTACAGCCACTGCGGGCGATACAACAGCGCACGGGCAAAGGCCAACCGCTGCTGCTCTCCACCCGACAGCACACGCTGCCAGTGATTGACCTCGTCGAGTTTGGGAATCAAATGCTCCAGGCGACAGGTGCGCAGCACTTCTGCATAACGCTCAGAGGTATAGGTCTCACTGACCTGTGGATAACTCAGCGCGTCACGCAAGGTACCTATCGGCAAATAGGGCTTTTGCGGCAAGAACAGTGCGCGCTCTTGAGGCAGGCGAATCGCCCCGCCCCCCTGCGGCCACAGGCCACCCATCGCCCGCAGCAATGTACTTTTACCGCTGCCGGAACGCCCGCGCAGCATCACTCGATCACCCGCGGCCACTTGCAAGTTGGCCCCATGCAACAAAGCGCGGCCATCTGCTAAATCCAGGTTCAGGTCATTGAGCTTCAACGCATCGCCCTGGGCCTGTACATCAATCGCCGGTTGGCGCTGTTCGTTGTCGGTCATCGCCTGACTAAAGCTCAGCAGACGATCGCAGGTCGCCCGCCATGAAGCCAGGGTGACGTAGGCGTCAATAAACCAACTGAAGTTCTCTTGCACATTGCCGAAAGCCGAGTTGATTTGCATCAGCTCGCCCAACTCGATCTTGCCCGCGAAGTAGCGCGGCGCGGCGACGATAAACGGAAAGATAATGGCGATTTGCGAATAGCCGGCCGTGAAAAAGGTCAGGCGCTTCGTCACCTTCATCTGCGTCCAGAAATTTTGCCACACCCGGTTGAAACGGGTGCTCAGGCGCTCATGCTCATTCGATTCGCCGTTGTACAAAGCAATGCTTTCAGCGTTCTCACGGACCCGTACCATTGAAAAACGCAGATCAGCTTCGAACCGTTGTTGTTGGTTGCTCAAAACAATCAAGCGTCGACCGATCAAATGCGCCAGCCAACTGCCCACCGCGGCATACAGCAGCGCGCACCAGAACATATAGCCGGGGATGGTGATGCCCAATACGTCGATACTGCCAGAGACGCCCCACAAGATGACCGAAAACGAGACCAAGCTGACCACGGTACGAATCAGGCCCAGCCCCAGGGTCAGGGTGTTGTCCGTGAACGCATTAAGGTCTTCGCTGATACGTTGGTCAGGGTTGTCGGTGTAACCGCCCTGCTCCAACTGGTAGTAGTTTTTATGCGCCAGCCAGCGGGCGAAGTGTTGCTCGGTGAGCCAGCGACGCCAGCGAATGGTCAGCATCTGGGTCAGGTATAGCCGGTACACCGCCCCCACAATACCCGCCGCCGCAATGAGTCCGAAGTAACCGATCAGGCTCCAGAAGGCCGCGCCGTCCTTTTTCTCCAGAGCGTTGTAGAAGTCTTTGTACCAATGGTTGATCCACACCGAAATACCCACGCTGACCAGCGACAAGGCAATCACTGCGATCAACAGCAGCCAGGCCTTGGCCCGCTCTTCACTGCGCCAGTAAGGCGTTATCAACCCCCAGACACGAGGGATGAAATCTGCGCGCACAGCATCATTCACAACAGAAGGCTCAGCGTTCTGACTCATCATTCAGGCTCGGTAGGAGGAAAGAGCAACCTGCGAGCCGATCAGGACGATCGGCGCACGACGCACTGAAACGTCTTAATACAGACTAGGGTTTGTCGCCATTGCGTTGCAAGTTGTAACGAAATGGCGACAGCTTGTGTTCAGCGACGGACCGGACGCTTCTGCAACTTGCGCTGCAAGGTACGCCGATGCATGCCCAGTGCGCGAGCGGTCGCGGAGATATTGCCCTCATGTTCACTCAACACGCGCTGGATGTGTTCCCACTGCAGGCGGTCTACCGACATGGGGTTATCCGGTACCAGCGTCTCAAGGTCGGCATGCTGGGACAGCAAGGCTGCGACCACATCGTCAGCATCGGCAGGTTTGCACAGGTAGTTGCAGGCGCCACGCTTGATCGCCTCAACCGCCGTGGCGATGCTCGAATAACCGGTCAGGATCACCACGCGCATTTCCGGGTCCAATTCCAGCAATTTGGGTAGCAGGACCAAACCCGAGTCGCCCTCCATTTTCAGGTCCAGCGCGGCGAAATCAGGCAGGTCCTGCTGAGCCAGGATCAACCCTTCTTCGGCCGAGCTGGCAGTACTGACGCGGAACCCGCGTCGGGCCATGGCGCGAGCCATGACTCGGGTAAACGTCGCGTCGTCATCCACTAGCAGCAAATGCGGCAGTTCTTCGCCTTCGACCTGAATTTCTTCACTCATTTTCGTTTCCTCGGGCGACACGTGGCAGGCGCAGCTCGGTGAGCGTGCCGCCATCCTCATGACTGTAGAGTTTTACCGAGCCGCCTGCGCGTGTCACGCTGGCTTTGCTCAAGAATAGGCCCAGGCCGAAGCCTTTGCCTTTGGTGGTAAAAAAAGGTTTGCCGATTTGTTCAGCGATGGCCAACGGCACACCCGCACCGTGGTCACGAATACTGATGGTCAGATCAACCGCATCCCAATCCACAGTCACCTCCAGCCCTTCCGGACAGGCGTCTGCGGCATTGTTCAGCAAATTAAGCAGCGCTTGGGTCAAATCCGGCGGTGGCGCCAGGCGCGGAATGGGCGCGTGCCCCAGGCACTGAAAGCGATAAGTCGCTTCAGGGCGCATCAAATGCCAGCGGTTTAACGCTTCATTCAGCCAGTCGGTAACCTCTTGCTCTTCAATGGCCAGACGTCGATTGGCCTCAGCAGCCCGCACCAGTTGCTGCAAGGTTTCCTTGCACAGCTTGACCTGGTCCTGCAACACGCTCAGGTCGTCTTGCAGCTCGGGATCGAGGTGATCGCGGCGAATTTCCTTGAGCAACACGCTCATGGTCGACAGTGGCGTGCCCAGTTCATGAGCGGCACCGGCTGCTTGTGTGGCAACGGCCAGCAACTGCTGGTCACGCAGGCCCTCTTCGCGGCGCAAGGCACGCAGCTCTTCCTGGCGGCGCAGTTCTTCACCCATTTTGGCGGCGAAGAAGGTAATGACAGCGGCAGACAGCGCAAAGCTTAGCCACATGCCGTAAATCTGCAGTTTTTCGCGGAAGAACGGTGCAGCATCGACCGGGTAAAACTGCAGCAGCAGCGACGTGTAAAGCGCCAGCGCAATGCTGGTCAAAATAACTGAATAGCGCCACGGCAGCGTCACTGCGGCAATGGTCAAAGGTACCAGGTAATAAGACACGAAGGGGTTGGCCGAGCCCCCCGAGAAGTACAACAAGGCGCTGTGGATAAACAGGTCGCAAGCCAGTTGCAACGCATATTCAAGCTCAGTGACCGGCCATGTGGTGCGCAAGCGAATGACGGTAAACGCGCACAACAGCACAGAAAATCCCAAGGTCAGGCACAGCTGAAACCAAGGCAGCGGCAGCAGATCGAACCCATAGGCGATGCCCACTGAGCCCGCTTGCGCGACCAGCACCAACATGCGGATAAACGTAAGACGCCAGAGGTTCTGACGGGTTGCTGACAATAACTGAACGGGGGCGAGCATGAGCTCTCCTGATGAGTGCTCCAGGCGGACGGTACGGAGTATAACCAAGCTGACGCCCTGGCAGGCAAAAGTGCGGCAATGGGCCACAGTGCGTTTTTCTGAAAGAACGCTAAAAGCCCTTCTGTAGCGTGCAATGCTGCCCACATAAGCGAAAGCGGACTCGGCAGGCGCAAGCTTGTCTCGCGATCTTTTGATCTTTTAAAAGCTCGCCCCGACAGAAGTTAGGGACGCCTCTCTCTATAGTTGTACTGAAAATGTAACTGAGCGAACTGAATGCTGGCCACTGGAGTCTTATAAGTCTTGCTGACCTCATCCAAGGAGCTTTTATGTTTACGTTTCAGCGCACTGCAGCCCTTCTGACCCTAAGCATAGGAGCACTCGCCAGCCTGCCAGCCCTTGCCGAAGGGGTTAATTACAATCAGGTCTCGCTGCGCGCAGAAGCCAGTCAGGAAGTGCCGCGCGATTTGATGATCGTGACGCTGTACACCGAGGCGCAAAACACTGATTCGGCCAAGCTGGCAGCCGAGGTCACAACGGTCATGAACAAAGCCATTGGCGAGGCCAAGCCCGTTAAAGCAGTCACCCTGCGCCAGGGCAACCGTAACAGCTACCCGATTTACGACAACAAAACCCAAAAGATCACCGGCTGGCGTGAGCGCGCCGAATTGCGCCTGGAAAGCACCGATTTTGCGGCCTTGTCCAAACTCACCGGCGATCTGATGCAAACCCTGAAAATGGGCAATATGCAATTCACTGTGGGTAATGACACCCGCAAAACCAGCGAAGACGCCCTGCTCAAAGACGCGGTCAATGCGTTCAAGGCCCGTGCTCAACTGGCCACCGACGCCCTGGGCGGCACGGGTTACAAAATCATCAACCTGAACCTCAACAGCAATGGCTATCCACAACCGTACCTGCGCAGCGCGATGATGATGAAAACTAGCGCCCCGGCGATGGACTCCGCGCCGACACCTGAAGTCGAGGCCGGTACCAGCGAGATCAGCATGAGTGCTGACGGCGTGATTGAAGTGCAAATGCCTTAAGTAAAACGGCTTGAGCCAAGCCCTTGCAGCCCAGCGCTGCAGGGGCTTTTTTGTGCCTGATCTTTGCCTTTGCCGGCACAAAAGCTAAAAAACGGATAAGTCCTACACTTCAAACACTCATTTGCCGACATCTTTTCTCGACAAGAGCCTTGATAAGTAACACCCGCGCCCGATGCCAGCACTAATCGACTTTAAATCGGTCGAATCACACGCAATCAATTGGGTCGTCAATGATGGCCCAGTATGTGCTTACAAAAGATTCAGCTTCACCGAGGATCGCCCTGTGCGCATTGCATGGGCTATATGGGTGCGCATAAGTCCTGAGGCGTCGACTCACAAGGTCGCCCTCGCACCAACAATGAAAAAAATAATGAGGTCTCCATGTTTAAACACGCGGTCATTCCGTTTCTGGTAGGCGCCAGCCTGCTAGCAAGCGCACCTTTCGCCCACGCAGCAACCAATCTGGTGTACTGCTCAGAAGGCAGCCCAGCCGGTTTTGACCCGGGCCAGTACACCACTGGTACGGACTTCGATGCTTCAGCCGAAACGATCTATAACCGCCTAAGCGAATTTGAACGCGGCAGCACCCAGGTCATTCCAGGGCTGGCCACGAGCTGGGATATTTCACCGGACAACCTGACCTACACTTTCCATCTGCGTGACGGGGTCAAGTTCCACACCACGCCGTACTTCACCCCTACCCGCAACTTTAATGCCGACGACGTGCTCTTCACCTTCAATCGCATGCTCGACAAAGACATGCCGTTCCGAAAGGCCTACCCGACCGAGTTCCCTTACTTCACCGACATGGGCATGGATAAAAACATCGCCAAGGTGGAAAAAGTCGACGACAGAACCGTCAAATTCATCCTGAACTCTGTCGACGCAGCCTTTATTCAGAACATGGCGATGCACTTTGCATCCATCGAGTCCGCCGAGTACGCCGACAAGCTGCTCAAGGAAGGCAAACCTTCCGACATCAACCAAAAGCCAATCGGTACTGGCCCGTTCGTGTTCAAGAGCTACCAAAAAGACTCGAACATCCGCTACACCGGCAACAAGGACTACTGGAAGCCTGAAGACGTCAAAATTGACAACCTGATTTTCGCCATCACCACCGACCCGTCGGTGCGGATGCAAAAACTGAAAAAGAACGAATGCCAGATCACGCTTTACCCTCGCCCAGCCGATCTCAAAGCCCTCAAAGAAGATCCAAACCTGAAGATGCCAAGCCAGGCGGGCTTCAACCTCGGCTACATCGCTTACAACGTGATGGACAAGATCAAAGGTAGCGACGAGCCCAACCCAATGGCTCAGCTCAAGGTTCGCCAGGCGCTGGACATGGCCGTAAACAAGCAGCAAATCATTGATACGGTGTATCAGGGCGCGGGCCAATTAGCAGTTAACGCCATGCCGCCCACCCAATGGTCGTATGACGACACCATCAAAGATGCGCCCTACGACCCCGAAAAAGCCAAGCAACTGCTCAAGGAAGCCGGGATCAAGGAAGGAACCGAAATCACGTTGTGGGCCATGCCGGTTCAACGCCCGTACAACCCGAACGCCAAGCTGATGGCTGAAATGCTGCAATCGGACTGGAGCAAAATCGGTATCAAGGCCAAGATCGTGACTTACGAGTGGGGTGAATACATCAAGCGTTCCAAAGGCGGTGAAAACGGCGCAATGCTGATTGGCTGGAGCGGCGACAACGGTGACCCCGACAACTGGCTCGGCACCTTGTTCGGTTGCGACGCGATAGCAGGCAACAACTTCTCCAAGTGGTGCAACCCAGAGTTCGACAAGCTGGTTAAAGCGGCTAAAAACACGACCGACGTTGCCAAGCGCACCGAGCTCTACCAACAAGCTCAGCACCTGCTCAAAAGCCAGGTACCCATGACACCGATCGCCCACTCGACGGTGTATCAACCGATGCGCAAAAACGTCGAAGGCTTCAAGATCAGCCCACTGGGCCTGATGTCTTTCTACGGTGTCAGCATCGACAAATAAGCCCCCCCGTGAATGCGGCTACGACGCCGCATTCACTTGCTCTAATCCCCCTCAGAAAACCCCTTCATATTTAAGCCACTTCGTACTACAGCAGAAGCTATAGGACTCTCAGACGCTTCCTACAGCTTTGTCAGCCCCAGCGCATTTACTCACGCGCCTCTTCCCCTCTAACGTCTAACCCCAGCCGGCCATTGCCCCGCTTGGCTGATGCTTTCAATGCTCCGAACGCGCGCACGACTCATAAGGCGCGCGCATTCAGAACTCAAAAACAATAAGAAGGATAGGGATAGCGATGCGTAAATCTCTGGTTTTATCTGCCTTGATAAGCGCCGGTGCACTTGCCGGCAGCCCTCTCACGCACGCTGCCAAAAGCCTGGTGTTTTGCTCCGAAGGCAGCCCTGCTGGTTTTGATACGGCGCAATACACCGCGGCCACCGATAACGATGCCGCAGAACCCATCTACAACCGCCTTGCCGAGTTTGAAAAAGGCGGTACGGCTGTAGGCCCCGCACTGGCAACACGCTGGGAGGTTTCCGAAGACGGCTTGACCTACACCTTCCACCTACGCGAAGGGGTGAAGTTTCACACTACAAAGTGGTTTACCCCGACCCGCGACTTTAACGCCGATGACGTTTTATTCACCTTCAACCGCATGCTTGACCCCGAGCATCCCTTTCGCAAGGCCTACCCCACCGAGTTCCCCTATTTCAGTGGCATGAGCCTTAACAAAAATATCGCCAGCATCGAAAAAACCAACCCGATGACTGTGGTGATGACGCTCAATTCGGTGGACGCGGCATTTATTCAAAATCTGGCCATGAGCTTTGCTTCCATACTCTCGGCCGAATATGCCGATCAACTGCTCAAAGCAGGCGAGCCCGGCGACATCAACCAACAACCGATTGGGACCGGCCCCTATGTATTCCTGCGCTATCAAAAAGACTCGAGCATCCGTTATGTCGCCAACAAGGCGTATTGGGACCCCAGTCAGGTCAAACTCGACAGCCTGATTTTTTCAATCAACGTCGACCCCTCGACCCGCATGCAAAAGCTGCGCAAAAACGAGTGCCAGGTCACGCTAAACCCACGCCCGGCCGATGTGGCCGGGCTCAAAGCCGATCCAAAACTTCAGGTCATTGAAAAGCCAGGTTTCAACCTGGGGTATATCGCTTACAACGTCCAGCACCCTCCACTCGGCCAACTGCAGGTACGTCAGGCTCTGGACATGGCCGTCAATAAAGACGCCATTCTCAAGGCGGTGTATCAAGGCGCCGGGCAGAAAGCGGTCAATGCGATGCCGCCCACGCAGTGGTCTTATGACGACACCGTGGTCGACGCACCTTACGACCCTGAAAAAGCCAAAGAACTGCTTCAGGCGGCCGGGGTGAAAGAAGGAACAGAAATCACCTTGTGGGCCATGCCCGTGCAGCGTCCGTACAACCCTAACGCCAAACTCATGGCGCAGATGCTGCAATCCGATTGGGGCAAGATCGGGCTCAAGGTCAATATCGTGAGCTATGAGTGGGGCGAGTACGTCAAACGCACCAAAAATGGCGAACATGACATCACCCTGATCGGCTGGACCGGGGACAACGGCGACCCCGACAACTGGCTCGGAACGCTGTACAGCTGTGATGCCATTGGCGGCAATAACTACTCCATGTGGTGCGACAAGGCCTACGACACACTGATCAAAAAAGCCAAAACCATCACAGACCGCGACCAGCGAACGGTCTTGTACAAACAAGCCCAACAGTTGCTCAAGCAAAAAATCCCGATCACTCCGATTGCCCACTCAACGGTCAATCAACCTTTAAGCATCAAGGTGCAGGGCTTCCAAGTCAGCCCCTTTGGCCGCAATGCCTTCTCGGGCGTCAGCCTCGACGATTGAAAAACCCTTAATCACGTGTGCATCAGCAGGCCGCCCCACGGTGGCCCGCCGAGGCTTTGCCCAAGCAAACGATCGCAACGCTCCACACGTAGCCACACCGCCGCTTCGCTAACAAAAACAGCAATAAAAAAGCACAGGAGCCTCAACCATGAAACTTACACACAGCGCGCTGTTAACCCTGGCTATCAGCAGCCTCTCAACAATGCCCTATGCCGACGAATTTATGGGCATTGAACTCAAGTCTGACGCCAGCGAGCAAAGCAAATCCGACGGTTTTGTAGAAGGCAGCACCTTAAGCGGCACCACACGCAACTGGTACGCCAATGAACTCAAACGCCGAGGCGGTCAGTTCACCTACAACGACCATGGCACCACCAAAACGACCCCACGCCGGATCAACTGGACGCAAGGCACCATTCTTGATTTCAACTCGGGCTTCACCCAGGGTACCGTTGGCTTCAGCACTCAAGTAGCGGCCTACAATGCCATCGCACTGGATCGCGACGTCAAGCACATCGCCGGCAACAACAACCGCACCCTCAGCCACAACGACGGCGACGCCGTTGGCCAGTGGAGCAAGCTGGGGCTGGCGAACATCAAGGCACGAGCTTCCAACACCACACTGACCGTAGGCCGACAGAATTTCAGCAGCCCGACCCTCGATGTGATCGGTAACCGTTCGCTGCCTTCAAGCTTCCAAGGGGTGGGACTGCGCAGCGAAGAGTTCACCAACCTGAGCTTCGACGCCGGATCGTTTGACCGTGTATCGCCGCGCACCGAACAAGGCTTGAGCAAGTTCCGCAGTGAATATGGCGCCTTGGGGATAGAAACTGATCGCGCCAGCGTCGCGGGCCTTAACTATCAACCCTTCAAAAGCCTGAAAACCTCACTGTTTGCCACCCACGTTGAAGACTTCTGGAACCAGTACTACTTCGGTGCCGTGCATGACTGGGGCGACAATGCCGTGCTGGGCCTGAACACCAACTTCAACTACTACAAGACCCTCGACACCGGCAAAAAAGCCATGGGCGAGATCAACAACGACGCCTACAGCCTGGCATTGGGCCTGACCCACCAGGCCCACACCGTGAGTTTGTCGTACCAACAGGTCATCGGCGACGAGTACTTCGACTACCTGCACGAAACCAACGGCATTCACCTGGCCCACTCCTTGCTCTCGGACTTTAACGGCCCGAACGAGAAGTCTCTGCAATTGGCGTACAGCATCAATATGGCGCAATACGGTATCCCCGGGCTCGCTTTCAACGCCTACCACGCACGAGGATGGGACATTGACGGCACCCACTACAAAGGCACCGCCTATGATGTGCGCAACATGAATGGCGAAAAACATTCGGAATACAGCATTGGCACATCCTATGCAGTCCAAAGCGGTCCACTGAAAGCTACGGCCATCCGCGCGACTTACACCACACACCGTGCCAGCAGCAACCAGTCTGACGGCAGCATCAACGAGTTCCGTCTGGTAACGACCATACCGTTCAATATTCTGTAAGCGACTCTTAATACTCAACAGTACTGCGGCAGGTTCTATGCGCCTACCGCAGTGCTTCCAAGACTCAACCAATCAGGAGAGGGTAGCCATGAAACCAAACCTACTGCGCACCGCCCTTGCCGCAGCACTGCTCAGTGCTGCCGTGAGTGTTAACGCCAAAAACCTGGTGGTTTGCACTGAAGCCAGCCCTGAAGGGTTCGACATTGTTCAATACACCACCGCTGTGACGGCCGACGCTTCGGCCGAAACCATCCTTAACCGCCTCGTCGACTTCAAGCCGGGCACCACCGATGTTGAGCCCGCCCTGGCTGAACGCTGGGACATCAGCCCCGATGGCCTCCAATACACGTTTTACCTGCGCCCCGGGGTCAAGTTTCACACCACCGATTACTTCAAACCGACCCGCCCCCTTAACGCGGACGATGTGGTCTGGAGCTTTCAGCGCCAACTGGACCCGAATCACCCATGGCACGCTCTCTCGCTGGTCGGTTTTCCTTATTTTGAAAGCATGGGCTTCAAAGACCTGCTCAAGAGCGTTGAAAAAGTTGACGACATGACCGTCAAAATCACGCTCAACCACGCCGAATCGCCATTTTTGCGCGATGTGGCCATGCCGTTTACTTCGATTTACTCCGCCGAGTACGCGGATCAACTGCTCAAGGCCGGCAAAACGGCCGAGCTGAACAGCCAGCCGATTGGCACCGGCCCGTTCATTTTCGTGCGTTACAACAAAGACGCCCAGGTGCGCTTCAAAGCCAACCCGGACTATTTCCGTGGTAAGCCGCCGACTGACAACCTGATTTTCGCCGTGACCACCGACAGCAACGTACGCCTGCAAAAGCTCAGGGCCAACGAATGCCAGGTCGCGCTGTACCCAAAACCCGATGAAGTCTCCAACATTCGTAAAGACCCCAACCTCAAGGTCGATGAACTGGCCGCCCTGATGACCAGCTACATCGCCATGAACACGAGCCACAAATACCTCAGCGATGTGCGAGTGCGGCAGGCCATCGACATCGCCTTTGACAAACAAACGTACCTGAACAGCGTGCACGGCGAAGGCAATGCCTTGTTGGCCATCAATCCCTACCCGCCGACTATGCTGGGGTACAACACAACACTGCAAAGTCCGCCACGAGATCTAAACAAAGCACGCGACCTGCTCAAGGAAGCCGGTGTACCCGAAGGCACGACTTTCACCTTGTTCACCCGCAACGGCGGCGGCCCGACCAACCCCAACCCGATGCTAGGGGCTCAGTTACTGCAATCGGACCTGGCAAAAATCGGGCTCAAACTCGACATCAGGGTCATGGAGTGGGGTGAAATGCTTAAGCGCTCCAAAGCCGGCGAGCATGACCTGGTGTCCACCGGTTGGGGCGGCGACAACGGCGACCCGGACAACTTCCTGACCCCGCTGCTGAGTTGTGACGCCGCCAAAAACGGCGAGAACTATGCACGCTGGTGCAACAAAGCCTTCGAAGACTTGATCACCAAAGCCCGTAACATCAGTGAACCCAAAGAACGGGCTGCACTCTATGAACAAGCACAGGTGATATTCCATAACGAACAACCCTGGATAAACGTCGCACACCCTATGCTCTTTACAGCCATGCGCAAAAACGTCGAGGGCTACACCCTAAGCCCTTTGACCAATAACAATTTCGCCACTACCCAGGTGAAGTAGAAAAATAAGAAACCCGCCAGCGCTCACCCGGGCAATGGCGGACTTGCCTAAACGGCTGATGAGGTACACCACACGATGTTTAGTTTTATTGCCCGCCGAGTGGGGTTGTTGATCCCCACTTTCTTCGGCATCACCTTGCTGACCTTCGCCCTGATTCGCATGATCCCCGGCGATCCGGTCGAAGTCATGATGGGTGAGCGTCGGGTAGACCCTGAAATGCACGCCCAGGCCATGGAGCGCCTGGGCCTGAACAAACCGCTGTACGAGCAGTATTTTGACTACATCGGCAAGCTTGCCCACGGCGACCTGGGAGAGTCGTTGCGCACACGTGAGAGCGTGTGGCGCGAGTTTACCGTGCTGTTCCCAGCCACCCTTGAACTGGCAATGTTCGCCCTGTTGTTTGCAGGCATTCTCGGGCTGCTGGCCGGGGTTATTGCGGCGCTCAAGCGAGGCTCATTGTTTGACCACGGGGTTATGGGGTTATCGCTCGCGGGTTACTCCATGCCGATCTTCTGGTGGGCTCTGATCCTGATCATGTTCTTCTCCGTCGGACTGGGCTGGACCCCGGTGACCGGACGTATCGACCTGCTCTACGACATCGAGCCCAAGACCGGCTTCATGCTCATTGATACCCTGCTCAGCGACCAGCCCGAGGCCTTTTGGGACGCGCTGCACCACATGATTCTTCCAGCCATCGTGCTCGGCACCATCCCGCTGGCGGTGATTGCCCGGATGACCCGTTCATCCATGCTCGAAGTGCTGCGCGAAGACTACATCCGCACCGCCCGAGCCAAAGGCCTGTCGCCAGCACGCGTGGTCTTCGTGCACGGCCTGCGCAATGCGCTGATCCCGGTGCTAACGGTGATCGGCCTACAAGTCGGCACCCTGCTTGGGGGGGCCGTACTCACCGAAACCATCTTCTCGTGGCCTGGAATTGGTAAATGGCTGATCGAAGCCATTGGCGCCCGGGACTATCCCGTGGTGCAAAACGGCATCCTGCTAATCGCCTGCCTGGTGATTCTGGTCAACTTCGTGGTGGACATCCTCTACGGCCTTGCCAACCCACGCATCCGTCACCAGCGCTGAGATCCTGACCATGAGCACATCTACCAACGCGACTGAAGTGGATCAAAGCCTGCTTTATCCATCCCCGTACAAAGAGTTCTGGCAGGCCTTCGCCAAAAACAAAGGCGCAGTGGCCGGCCTGATCTTCATGAGCATCATCGTGTTCTGCGCGATTTTTGCCCCCTGGGTCGCACCGCATAACCCGAGCGAGCAATACCGCGACTTCCTGCTGACCCCGCCGGTTTGGCTTGAAGGCGGCAATTGGCAGTTTCTGCTGGGCACCGACGAGTTGGGCCGGGACATGCTGTCGCGGCTGATTGCAGGTTCGCGCCTGTCGATGCTGATCGGCTTGTCATCCGTGGTTATTTCGTTGATCCCGGGCGTGATTCTGGGGCTGTTTGCCGGGTTTTTCCCGCGCCTCCTTGGCCCCGGCATCATGCGCTTAATGGACATCATGCTGGCCCTGCCATCGCTGCTGCTGGCGGTGGCGATTGTCGCCATCCTGGGCCCTGGCCTGATCAACACCGTGATCGCGATTGCCGTGGTCTCGCTTCCGTCCTACGTACGCCTGACCCGCGCGGCGGTGATGGGCGAACTGAACCGCGACTACGTCACGGCTGCTCGCTTGGCCGGTGCCAGCTTGCCGCGCCTGATGTTCATCACCGTGCTGCCCAACTGCATGGCGCCGTTGATCGTACAGGCCACGCTGAGCTTTTCCTCGGCGATTCTCGACGCGGCCGCCCTGGGCTTTCTAGGCTTGGGCGTACAACCGCCAACGCCTGAATGGGGCACCATGCTGGCCTCGGCCCGGGACTACATTGAACGTGCGTGGTGGGTCGTGAGCCTGCCCGGCTTGACCATTTTGCTCAGCGTGCTGGCAATCAACCTGATGGGTGACGGGCTGCGCGATGCGCTGGACCCGAAACTCAAGAACGCCGCCTGAGGAGATTCCCATGTCACTGCTAGAAATCAAGAATCTCAACGTTCGTTTTGGCGACGCCAATGCCGTGCCGGTGGTCGATGGTTTGAGCCTGTCTGTGGATAAAGGCGAAGTGCTGGCCATCGTCGGCGAATCGGGGTCCGGCAAATCCGTGACCATGATGGCGTTGATGGGCCTGGTCGAGCACCCCGGCATCGTCACCGCCGACGCGCTGAATTTTGACGGTAAAAACATGCTCACCCTTAGCCCGCGCCAACGTCGACAAATTGTTGGCAAAGACATGGCGATGGTCTTTCAAGACCCGATGACCGCGCTGAACCCCAGTTACACCGTGGGCTTCCAGATTGAAGAAGTGCTGCGCCTGCACCTCAACATGTCAAAAAAAGACGCTCGCAAACGCGCCATCGAACTGCTGGAAATAGTAGAAATCCCCGGCGCCGCCAGTCGCATAGAGGCCTATCCGCACCAACTGTCGGGCGGCATGAGCCAGCGTGTGGCAATTGCCATGGCGATTGCCGGCGAACCCAAACTGCTGATCGCCGACGAACCGACCACCGCACTGGACGTGACCATTCAAGCCCAGATCATGGACTTGCTGCTCAACCTGCAACGCGAACAGAACATGGGGCTGGTGCTTATCACCCACGATTTGGCCGTGGTGGCTGAAACCGCACAGCGGGTATGCGTGATGTATGCCGGCCAGGCGGTCGAAGTGGGCCAGGTGCCCGAACTGTTCGATGTGCCCGCTCACCCCTATAGCGAAGCGCTACTGGCCGCAATCCCGGAACACAGCATGGGTGCTGCGCGTCTGGCGACCTTGCCCGGCATCGTGCCGGGCCGTTACGACCGCCCGCAAGGTTGCCTGCTGTCACCGCGCTGCCCGTACGTGCAAGACAGCTGCCGCCAAGAACGCCCGGCCCTTTTCCCCAAAGCCCATAGCCAGGTGCGCTGCTTCTTCCCCTTGAATCAGGAGGTGGCGTAATGACTGTTGTTCTTACTGCCCGCGACCTAACCCGTCATTACGAAGTGTCCCGCGGCCTGTTCAAGGGTCACGCACTGGTGCGCGCCCTCAACGGCGTATCGTTTGAACTGCAAGCCGGAAAAACCCTGGCCGTGGTGGGCGAATCAGGCTGTGGCAAATCCACCTTGGCCCGCGCCCTGACCCTGATCGAAGAGCCTTCGTCCGGCTCATTGAAAATCGCCGGGCAAGAAGTCGCAGGGGCCAACAAAACTGAGCGCAAACAACTGCGCAAAGACGTGCAGATGGTCTTCCAGAGCCCTTACGCCTCGCTCAATCCTCGGCAAAAGGTCGGGGATCAGTTGGCAGAGCCGCTGCTGATCAACACCCAGCTGAGCGCCAGCGAACGCCGCGAAAAAGTCCAGGCCATGATGAAACAGGTCGGCTTGCGCCCGGAGCATTACCACCGCTACCCGCACATGTTCTCGGGGGGGCAACGTCAACGCATCGCCCTGGCACGGGCGATGATGCTGCAACCCAAAGTGCTGGTGGCGGACGAACCGACTTCCGCGCTCGACGTGTCGATTCAAGCGCAGGTGCTCAATCTGTTCATGGACATGCAGCAGGAATTCAACACCGCCTACGTCTTCATCTCACACAACCTGGCGGTAGTGCGGCACGTGGCTGATGACGTGCTGGTGATGTACCTGGGCCGCCCGGTGGAAATGGGCCCAAAAGAAGAGATCTACACCCGACCGCTGCACCCCTACACCCAGGCGCTATTGTCAGCGACCCCGACCATCCACCCGGACCCGCTCAAGCCGAAAATCAAAATTGTCGGCGAGTTGCCCAACCCGCTGAACCCGCCCTCAGGTTGCGCCTTCCACAAGCGCTGCCCGTATGCGACCGAGCTGTGCATCACCCACGAGCCGGACTTGCGCCTGCTCGATAACCGTCAAGTGGCTTGCCATCACGCCGAGCAATTCTTGCAGAGCTAACCCTCCCTGTGGGAGCTGCCGCAGGCTGCGGCAGCTCCCACAGGTTTGGCATTTTATTCAATGACTACGTCTGGCTATCGCCTTCGTCACCGTCATCGCCGCTGTCATCGCCGCCACCGTCCGCGCCGCCGTCATCATCACCGCCAGAACCACTGTCATCACCCGATTTCTCGGCTGCCAACAGGTAAACCCCATGCGTGGCTGACCCAAATGGCCCCGTGGCCGCAACCCCAGCCCCGGCATTCGTCGGCGCACTACTTGCCCATGCCGTTGACGCACTCACCGTCAGCAGCACCAGCACCTTCAGAAACAACACAATGCGTTGAAAAATCCTCATGGCAAATTCCATCCTGTGCTGAGAAAGAGACGATTTAACGCTAGCCCGCCCGGGGCACTTTTTCCACAAACCTGCAGGCTGCCATAGACCCTTTTGGACTAATCCACCGACCAAACTTTGCATTCGCAAGCAACCACAGCAGGTGCAACGCAAAAAAAAGCGAAGCCCAAGGGCTTCGCTTTTTTGTACGTCAGGCCTGTGCCCTTAGTGATGCTCACGCGTAGCGCGGAAGCTCACGTCTGGCCAGCGCTCTTCCATCAGTGCGAGGTTGACGCGAGTCGGGGCCAGGTAGGTCAAGTGACCGCCGCCGTCCACGGCCAGGTTTTCCACCGCTTTGACGCGGAAATCTTCCATCTTCTTTTTATCGTCGCAGTCAATCCAGCGCGCCGAATACACGGTGATCGGCTCGTAGGAGCATTCCACTTTGTATTCTTCTTTCAGGCGACTCGCGACAACGTCGAATTGGAGAACACCCACAGCACCCAGGATGATGTCGTTGCTGCGCTCCGGGAAGAACACCTGTGTGGCGCCTTCTTCGGCCAGTTGCTGCAAGCCCTGACGCAGTTGCTTGGACTTGAGCGGGTCGCGCAGACGCACGCGACGGAACAGTTCCGGGGCGAAGTGCGGGATACCGGTGAAGCTCAGGCTCTCACCTTCAGTGAACGTGTCACCGATCTGGATGGTGCCATGGTTATGCAAACCGATGATGTCGCCCGCAAAGGCTTCTTCAAGCTGCTCACGCTCGGAGGAGAAGAACGTCAGCGCATCGCCGATACGCACGTCTTTGCCGGTACGGACGTGGCGCATTTTCATGCCCTTTTCGTACTTGCCCGAGCAAATGCGCATAAAGGCAATACGGTCGCGGTGTTTAGGGTCCATGTTCGCCTGGATCTTGAACACGAAACCGCTGAACTTCTCTTCTACCGGCTCAACCGTTCGCTCATTGGCCACGCGGGCCAACGGCTTGGGCGCCCAATTGACCACGGCATCGAGCACGTGATCGACCCCAAAGTTGCCCAGCGCCGTACCGAAGAACACCGGAGTCAGTTGGCCATCAAGGAATTCCTGCTGGTTGAACTCGTGGCAGGCGCCTTGAACCAGTTCCAGCTGATCGACAAAGCGATCGTACTCGTCACCCAAGTGGGCGCGGGCTTCGTCAGAATCGAGTTTTTCGATGATTTTGACGTCAGTACGTTCATGACCGTGACCCGCGGTATAGACGATGATGTAGTCGTCAGCCAGGTGATAAACACCCTTGAAGTCGCGGTAGCAGCCAATCGGCCAGGTGATCGGCGCTGCCTTGATCTTGAGGACCGCTTCGATTTCGTCCAGCAATTCGATCGGGTCGCGAATATCGCGGTCGAGTTTGTTGATGAAGCTGACGATAGGCGTGTCACGCAGACGGCACACGTCCATCAGAGCGATGGTCCGCGGCTCAACCCCTTTACCGCCATCGAGCACCATCAGGGCCGAGTCGACCGCAGTCAATGTGCGGTAGGTATCTTCCGAGAAGTCTTCGTGGCCCGGGGTGTCGAGCAGGTTGATCATGTGGTCGCGATACGGGAACTGCATGACCGACGTGGTAATCGAAATACCCCGTTGTTTCTCCATTTCCATCCAGTCGGAGGTGGCATGGCGGTCGGACTTTCGCGATTTCACCGTACCGGCGACAGCAATCGCCTTACCCATCAGCAAGAGCTTTTCGGTGATGGTGGTCTTACCCGCATCGGGGTGGGAAATAATTGCGAAAGTGCGGCGTTTCGCGACTTCGGCGGCCTGTTGGGTCATGGGAAATCGCCTGACGATTGATTCAAAAAAGGGCGCGGATTATAGCCCAAATCAGGGCTGTACAGCCACCGTTGGTACCCTGGCTCGTCGGACAAGGGTGGCAATGTGCCGTAAAAAATGTGAACCTTTTGCGCAGTGGAGGCGTCCACTCTCCTGATACGACAAACCGTCAGGGGCTGAAATATCAGCAAGTTAGCCTGACGAGGCTGCGCTAATGACAGGTGATGGAGGCGTTTTTCGCACCCACTTGTTGCTCTTCGCGAACACATTGCCGGCAGCCAGAAATGGCCTTGCTACACGCGAATGTGTCCGCCGACTGAAAAAAAGGAGTCCGTCTGTGGCAAATCGCTATGGAAAAGGGCTTGTAGGATGCGTGGCTGTTGCCGCCCTCCTGGCCCTGTTGGTCCATTGGATCGGCATCAGCACTATCGAACACTATCAAGATGATTTGTTGTTCTACCTGCAAGCCCACCTGTACCTCGTACTCGCTTCAATGCTTGCCGCCCTCCTTGTAGGGATACCCGCTGGCATTTTCCTCAGCCGACCGAATATGGCCGGACGTGCGGAACGCTTCATGCAGGTCTTCAACGTCGGTAACACCGTGCCACCGCTGGCGGTACTGGCCATTGCCCTGGGCTTTCTGGGGATCGGCAGCGGGCCTGCCATCTTCGCCCTGTTTCTCGCCTCGTTGCTGCCCATTGTGCGCAACACCTACGAAGGCCTGAAAAACGTTCAGGGTTCACTCAAGGAAGCCGCCGTCGGCATCGGCATGACCCCGCGCCAGGTACTTTGGCGGGTCGAACTGCCCAATGCCGTGCCCATCATCATGGGCGGTGTGCGAGTGGCTCTGGCGATCAACGTCGGTACTGCACCGCTGGCGTTCCTGATCGGCGCCAACAGTCTGGGCAGCCTGATTTTCCCTGGCATCGCCCTTAACAATCAGCCGCAATTAATCCTTGGCGCAGCGTGCACCGCGCTATTGGCATTGCTGCTCGACGGTCTGGTGATACTCATCAGCCGCCGCTGGCTGGAACGCGGTCTGCGACCTGCATAGGTCCGGCTGAGCAAAGGAATAACCATGAAGAAAATTAGCTTTTTATTAGGCTGCATCCTGCTGTGCGCGGGAATTGCCCAAGCCGCTGAAAAACCCTTGATCCGCATCGGGGCGCGCGTGTTTACCGAGCAAACCCTGCTCGCTGAAATCACCTCGCAATACCTCAATAGCAAGGGCTACAACGCTCAGGTTACAGGCGGGCTGGGCAGCAGCCTGGCACGTTCCGCGCAGGGGTCCGGGCAACTGGACATGGTGTGGGAGTACACCGGTGTCTCGCTGGTGGCCTACAACCACATCACGGAGAAGCTCGACAAAGATCACGCCTACGACCGCGTCAAGGAAGTCGACGCGAAACAGGGCCTGATCTGGCTGCACCCGTCCAAGTTCAGCAACACCTATGCGCTGGCACTGCCACAAAACGTGGCGCAGGCGTTTCCGGACATCAACAGCATCAGCGACCTGGACAAGGCGCTGCGTGACCCGAAAAACAAAGGGGCGCTGGTGGCACTGGACACCGAATTCGCCAATCGCTCCGACGGCTTGCAGGGCATGGTCAAGCTGTACGACATGGACCTGACCCGCAATAACATTCGCCAGATGGACGCAGGGCTGGTCTATACCGCACTGAAAAATGGCCAGGTGTTTGCCGGTCTGGTGTACACCACTGACGGACGCATGAACGCTTTCAACCTCAAGCTGCTGGAAGACGACAAGCAGTACTTCCCGGACTACACCGCAGCCCCGGTGGTACGTAAAGCCTATCTGGATCAGCACCCGAACCTCGAAGGCCTGCTCAAGCCGCTGGCCGATCTGTTTGACGACGAAACCATGCGCCAACTCAACGCACGGGTCGACGTCGACCACGAAAGCCCCTCCACGGTGGCCGCAGATTTCCTGCGCCAGCATCCACTTAACTAAGGAAAAGACATGGAATTTTTAAACGCCTTTTCCCATATGGACTGGTCGCTAGTCTTACATCTGACCCTGCAACACATCAGCCTGGTCGGCATCGCCGTGATTCTGGCGATCCTGATCGGCGTGCCGTTGGGTGTACTGATGACACGCTTCCCGTCACTGGCCGGCCCGCTGCAAGCCAGCGCCACCGTGCTGCTGACCATTCCGTCCATTGCCCTGTTTGGCCTGCTGCTGCCGTTTTACTCCAAATTCGGCCAAGGCCTGGGCCCGATGCCCGCCATCACTGCAGTGTTCCTTTATTCACTGCTGCCCATCATGCGCAACACCTTCCTCGCCCTCACCGGCGTGGAACCGGGTATTCGCGAAGCGGCACGCGGCATCGGCATGACCTTCAGCCAGCGCCTGCGCATGGTTGAACTGCCCATCGCGGTGCCTGTGATTCTCGCCGGCGTGCGCACAGCCGTCGTGATGAACATCGGCGTCATGACCATCGCCGCCACCATCGGTGCTGGCGGTCTGGGTGTACTTATTCTTGCTGCAATCAGCCGTAGCGACATGTCGATGCTGATCGTTGGCGCCGTGTTGGTCAGTATTCTGGCCATCATCGCTGACCTGCTTCTGCAATGGCTGCAACGCTCGCTGACTCCAAAAGGACTGCTCAAATGATCGAACTTCAAAACCTCAGCAAAACGTTCCAAAGTAACGGCAAAGACGTAAAGGCCGTGGACTCGGTGAGCCTGACCGTCAATGAAGGCGAAATCTGTGTGTTCCTCGGGCCTTCGGGTTGCGGCAAAAGCACCACGCTGAAAATGATCAACCGCCTGATCAAGCCGACCTCCGGCAAGATTTTGATCAACGGCGAAGACACCACTGACCTCGACCCGGTCACCCTGCGTCGCAATATCGGTTATGTGATCCAGCAGATCGGTCTGTTCCCGAACATGACCATCGAGGAGAACATCACCGTCGTTCCACGTCTGTTGGGCTGGGACAAGCAAAAGTGCCATGACCGCGCCCGCGAACTGATGAGCATGATCAAGCTTGAGCCCAAGCAGTATCTCAACCGTTATCCGCGAGAGTTATCGGGCGGTCAGCAACAACGGATCGGCGTGATTCGTGCCTTGGCCGCTGACGCACCGTTGCTATTAATGGACGAACCCTTTGGCGCCGTTGACCCGATCAACCGCGAGATGATCCAGAACGAATTCTTCGAGATGCAGCGGGCACTGAACAAGACCGTGATCATGGTCAGCCACGACATCGACGAAGCCATCAAGCTGGGCGACAAGATTGCGATCTTCCGTGGCGGCAAGTTGTTGCAGATGGATCATCCGGACACCCTGCTCGCCCACCCGGCCGACGACTTTGTCAGCAACTTCGTGGGCCAGGACAGCACGCTCAAGCGCCTGCTGCTGGTTAAGGCAGAAGACGCCGCGGACAACGCGCCGTCGGTTAGCCCTGAAACGCCGGTGGCTGAAGCACTGGAACTGATGGACGAACTCGACCGTCGGTATGTCGTCGTAACATGCGCCGATAACAAGGCCCTGGGCTATGTGCGTCGTCGCGACTTGCACCGCCAGACCGGTACGTGCGGCCAGTACCTGCGCGAGTTCACCGCCACTGCTGCCTCGGATGAACATTTGCGCATCCTGCTGTCGCGCATGTATGAGTTCAACCGTTCGTGGTTGCCGGTCATGGACCCCGAGCGTGTGTTCCAGGGTGAAGTGACGCAAGAGTCGATTGCTGCATACCTGAGCTCGGGCCGCTCCCGCGGGGCCAAGACCAGCATTGTATCGCCGGCGGATATCGCCTTGGCGTAACGGCTCTGAGAGCGGGCTTGCTCGCGATGCGTGTAACTCGGGCGTGCTGCTTGCCCGCGTAGAGGCTATCGCGGGCAAGTCACGCTCCCACAAGGTCTGTGTGATGTCATTCAATTCAAGCCAGGCAAAAGCCCCTGTGGAAGTCGGCTTTATCGCGATACTGGCGACTCGGTTGTACTGCTTGCCCCCCTTACCTCCCCCGCAAATGCCCTGCGCGCGAACGCCTCAGTGTCACAAAGGTCGGTTACTTAAATAGCTGTCGATGTGCCCACGACGAACGCGTACAAAAACGCGACATTTTTTGTTGATCTCAACGCACTCACACCCTAAAGTTCGCGCCGAACATCCATGCTGGAAACGATCCATCCGGCTCAAGTACTGACGACGAGACAGCAAGGTCCATTTACCTTATTTGCTTTCGGCGGACATGCCTTGGGAAGTAGGCGAACCAAAGTGGGGATACGGAGGATGTTCAGTTGCGCCCATTTATTTATGACGTTTGCCACTAGGAGTCCCTACGCATGTCGATTCAGATCGAAGACTATTACGCGCGCGAAACCTTTCAAAAAATGAAAGCGTTCGCTGACACCCAGGAAACCCCGTTCGTGGTGATCGACACCGCCATGATCAGCAAGGCTTACGACGACCTGCGTGCTGGCTTCGAATTCGCCAAGGTGTATTACGCGGTCAAGGCCAACCCGGCCGTCGAAATCATCAACCTGCTGCGCGACAAAGGCTCGAGCTTCGACATCGCCTCGATCTACGAGCTGGACAAAGTGATGGCCCAAGGCGTTAGCCCGGATCGCATCAGCTACGGCAACACCATCAAAAAATCCAAAGACATTCGCTACTTCTACGAGAAAGGCGTGCGCCTGTTCTCCACCGACTCCGAAGCTGACCTGCGCAACATCGCCAAGGCGGCACCGGGCGCGAAAATCTACGTGCGGATTCTGACCGAAGGCTCGACCACGGCTGACTGGCCTCTGTCCCGTAAATTCGGCTGCCAGACCGACATGGCCATGGACCTGCTGATTCTGGCCCGCGACCTGGGCCTGGTGCCTTACGGCATCTCGTTCCACGTGGGTTCGCAGCAACGTGACATCAGCGTGTGGGACGCTGCCATCGCCAAAGTCAAAGTGATCTTCGAGCGCCTCAAAGAAGAAGACGGCATCGTCCTCAAGCTGATCAACATGGGCGGCGGCTTCCCAGCCAACTACATTACCCGCACCAACAGCCTGGAAACCTACGCCGAAGAAATCATTCGTTTCCTGAAAGAAGACTTTGGTGACGACCTGCCAGAAATCATTCTGGAACCGGGCCGTTCATTGATCGCCAACGCCGGGATCCTGGTCAGTGAAGTGGTGTTGGTCGCACGTAAATCACGCACCGCCGTCGAGCGTTGGGTGTATACCGATGTGGGCAAATTCTCTGGCCTGATCGAAACCATGGACGAAGCCATCAAGTTCCCGATCTGGACTGAAAAGAAAGGCGAGATGGAAGAAGTGGTCATCGCCGGCCCGACCTGTGACAGCGCCGACATCATGTACGAGAACTACAAGTACGGCCTGCCACTGAACCTGGCCATCGGTGATCGTCTGTACTGGTTGTCGACCGGTGCCTACACCACCAGCTACAGCGCCGTTGAGTTCAATGGCTTCCCGCCGTTGAAATCGTTCTACCTGTAATACAGCCCTTGACAATTGCGCCCGGTAGATTTGCTACTGGGCGCAACCGTTAACGTAACAACACGCTATTTAAATGCTGTATTCACGTGGACATTTACGCACTCATGCGTCGAGTAATTTCTTTAAAACCAACAATATGAGACCTGAAACTCTCTATATCCCCACCTACGGGGGACATCACAAGAGCAGAGTTTTTCAAGAAGATTGCCAGGCATTCTGAAACAAGAGTGAGTTGCTCAACCAATTGGTTTTGGCAAGCAATAGCCCTTCGTAAGCATCCATTTTTTCCTTTCGTTCCTTCAGCTCCTGAACCTTGCTGTTATTGTCTTTGCGCGCTTGGGCATTGTCCGCAATTTTAATCGACACATTAACAATTGCCTGTGTGAGGGAGGCGCGCTTGGCTACGCTCCCGAACAAGTCAACGTATTTACTCAAACGCCCGAGGACCACACCAATCAGCTGTGCATCGACTTTAGGAACAACTGCCGTCGATACCAACACTTCAAGCTCAGCAGGCGTGGGCAATAAGTCTTTCGCCTGATCAATCCAGAAGTGAGTCCCTAGCAAGACACTCGCTTCTTCAAGCGCTTGCTTATCCAGCAGCAATTCATCTCGTTCGCTCACCAGCCGGCTATCTCGCAGTAAAAATCCCTCAAGCCTGCTGGCGTCGTACTCCACAAGCGCATTGGAAAAATGCTCAAGTGTCAGTGCCCTTATCTCATCATTCAGAAGTTTGACCGAGAGCTGTACTCTCTCCACCTTCGTCATAATATTGATTAAGCGCTTTTTGCAGACGTCTATCAGGGCTGCCAACGCATTTTTTCTTATGGGTTCGGCCAGTGAAGTGGAATGGCAGATTTCTTCCCACTGTGCAGCAATATCATTCAAACCAAAATTTGACAGCGCCACCTCGATCGCTACTATTTCCGAGGCCACAGTACGGGCATTCTTCCTAAGAAGTGTCCTGGCACTGACCACACGCTCCTGAAAATTCGGAATAAACGAAAACTGGTTCCCTAGCGCGGCTTGATCGAACGATCGCAATGATTTTTTAATAACGCCGCTATCGACAAACGGATAGAGGCTCAACCGAGTAATTCCATTCACAAGACAGCTCCTTATTCATCAATTTTTATTAGCTTGTATTAATTTATTGAACGCATTCGAAATTTGCGCCGAATACCCTTTAATTTCTCGCCAGGGATTTAATACCAACGAAAAATCCAACGCAAATATGTGCAGCTTTTCCATCGTGTCGATGCTTTGAAGCTCGGTTTTGGCCTCTTCGAGATAGCTATGGATATAGCCCCATACTTGCGCTAACTGTTTGGCGCCAACCTCAGCGGACAGCATGCGACCATGCAAGTCAGAAAATTGCTGCTGAAAGGTATCCAGGAGAAGGGCCATGCGGTCGAAATCTTTTACCTTTATTCTCAGCTCATTTCTTTGAGCCACTAACTTGTTTTTCTCCTTACGGGTATTTTCAGCCTGAGCGCCAAATATGCCGCCTGTCACAACCAGTCCAAACACCCCAAAAATCATCCCGGTAAAAGCGTGCCCTACTTGTTGTTTATAAGCCTCTGCCAGAGAAGTGATTTGCTCATCCAACACCCGTATATCATCAATCAAATTATCTCGCTGGTCTTTACGACCCGACTGCTTATGCGCCTGGAGTTTCACGCTAAGCATCGGAATTAGATAATCTGTCAATTCATGTTCAAAATCGGCTGCCCGCCCTTCAACTTCTCTCACCGCAACAATAAATGAATTGGTTTTTTCAAGTGCCGCATTGAGGTAATGGTTCAACGCTTCAACCACACCAGCCCGGTCGTCACCCAACAACATGCCCCGCATGCTTATTCGCTCTTGCTCCGTAAGATCACGCAACGTACCGGTCAATCTTCGGCCAATTTTTATATCACTCACCAGCCGAAGAATAGTGTCACCAACGGTTATAAAGTCTGTGGAAAAAACGTCTAGCTTTCTGGCTAATTCTTTAGTGGTATCTTCGACTCCTTCCCACTTATCCGCATGCACTTTCACACGCTTGTTAAAATCTAAAATACTCTCGGGCTCCAATTCAGGAATGTTGATTTTGTTATAACCTAGGTATTTCCTGACATTGGCCAGGGTGAGGGCCAACACTTTGGACTCCCTCACATAACGCCGCACATTATGAATATCTTCAGCACGAATCAAAAAACCTAAATCCGTGCGGTCGATGGCGGTTTCTTCTACACCCGAAATAATACCAAAATAACTCAATGGCACATCACGCGCCGCATCACGCACACTTAAATCATCAACACTTCCTGCTGTACTTTTTAATGTCAAAGCATCCATGCTTAGCTCCTTATTTATGTTTAACTCACCTTTAACAGGCTAGCCTTTAAAATAATTAACTCAACCGGAAAAAAGATTCAAGCTCGTAAGAAATCAGCAGTACAAAAAAGGAAATCACCCTAACAACAAAAAGCGCTCTCGCGCTATCAAAAAAACACAAACACGGCACACACTGACTCTTTCAAGTCACATTCACTGACAACTCATCGATGCGTTTTTTATATTCAGTGCTAAGTTCACGCACTTCCACCGGCTGGGCATGCAGTAATGTTTGATAACCCACGCGCAAGAAATTCAGGTTCCCTTCGTGGAGGGCGCGTCGAAACCACTGCACAGCCAGGTCAACGTTACCCGCCTCAAGCAGAACCGATGCGTAACTGAACTGACCGCGGAAATCGCCACCCTGCGCCGAGCGCTTATACCAGAGGCAGGCCGCTTCATAATCGCGAGCACAATGCACGCCCACTTCCAGATAACGCCCCACCAGATTCATCGATTTGGCGTGCCCGCTCTGCGCGGCTGCTAAATAGAGGCTGAAGGCTGCGCCATGATCCTGTTCGACACCGCGCCCCGTGGCCAGCAAGTTGGCGTAGTTGTAGAGCCCCCAATCCAGCCCGGCCTCTGCAGCAAGCCGGTAATGGGTCGCTGCCGCCCGCGCGTCAGCCGTGCAACCCCAGCCATGTTCAAGGCAACGCCCCAGCATATTGCGCGCCATTAGATGGCCGCCCTCGGCCGCGATGCCAAACCAGCGAAAGGCCAACGCAACATCGCGCTCAATGCCCCGTCCATCGAGCAGAATCTGCCCCAGTAACGCTTGGCCTTCAACGATGCCGTGCTTGGCGGCCATCAAAATGGCCTGTGCTGCACGCGCCGGGTTTTGCGCGAGCATGGCTTTGAGTTGCTCGCCATCGAGCACTTCTTCACGTCGTAACTGGAAGCTCATGACTTACACCTCAACCCAGCGACGCAACAGGTTGTGATAGGTGCCCGTGAGTTGCACCAGTGCGGGATGATCGGGCACGTCGCGGGTCAGTTGCTGAATCGCGCTGTCCATCTCAAACAGCAAGGTACGCTGGCTGTCTTCACGCACCAGGCTTTGGGTCCAGAAGAACGACGCAAAACGGGCACCACGGGTGACGGCGTTGACCTTGTGCAAACTGGTGCCGGGGTACAGCACCATATCGCCCGCCGGGAACTTGACCTGCTGCACGCCGTACGTGTCCTGAATCACTAATTCGCCGCCGTCATAGTCCTCGGGATCGCTGAAAAACAGGGTCGCTGACAAATCCGTTCGCACTCGCTCCTGACTGCCTTTGGGCTGGCGCACGGCATTGTCGATATGAAAATCGAAACTGCCGCCCCCGGTGTAGCAGTTCACCAACGGCGGGAAGACTTTGTGCGGCAAGGCGGCCGACATGAACAGCGGGTTTTTCCACAGCCGGTCAATCATCGCCGCGCCAATCTCTTTGGCGAGCGGATGGCCTTCGGGCAATTGCAGGTTGTGCTTGGCCTTGGCGGACTGGAACCCGGCAGTGATTTTGCCGTCGGCCCATTGCGTCTGCGTCAGCGCCTCGCGAATGCGCTGCACTTCTTCACGGGAGAACAAGCCGGGAATATGCAGCAGCATGGCGCGATACCTGATTAGGAAAAGGATGCCGATGGTATTGATTCTTATTGGTTATGTAAAACCTTGTTAAGAACCCCGGAGACGAACGACGGTGAAAAAACCGTAAAACCAAATTGTAAAGATTGTAAATTTCGCGCGAATAGTAATCCCTCTCAATTGATACACAGAATTGTTTGCACTATATTTCGCGGCTCAAATTCTGGGGGAAGGAATTTTCAAATGTCGCGCCAACTCATAAAAATACCGGTCAGTTCACCGCGTTTGCTGGCTTCGGCCATCGGTGTTGCAATGACTGCAACTTCGGCTGGGCATCTGGCTCAAGCCGCCGAAAGCACTGAAAGCAAAGCGCAGGGCAACAGTATTTCTCTTGGCGCGACCACGGTCTCAGGCGAGCAAACCCAGCAGTCTTATCAGACCGACAAAGGCAGCTCGCAAAAGTACACTGCACCACTGGTCGACACCCCGCGCTCCGTGACCGTGATCCCTCAACAAGTGCTGCAAGACACCGCAGCCACTTCGCTGCAGGACGCACTGCGCACTGTTCCGGGCGTGACATTCGGCGCTGGCGAAGGCGGCAACCCGCAAGGCGACCGTCCTTTCATCCGTGGCTTTGACGCCCAGGGCGACACCTACCTGGATGGCGTGCGCGATGCGGGCGGCCAGACCCGCGAAATTTTCGACATTGAATCCATCGAGGTCAGTAAAGGCCCGAATTCGTCCTTCGGTGGCCGTGGTTCGGCGGGCGGTAGCTTGAACCTGGTGAGCAAGACCCCAAAGCTGGGTGACTTCCTCAACGGCGGGTTCACTTACGGCTCGGACCAGACCCGCCGCTACACCGTGGACATTAACCGTCAGTTCCTGGACACCGCAGCGTTCCGGTTGAACCTGATGAGCCATGAGCAAAACGTTGCCGGTCGCCAATCGATCAACTACGACCGCTGGGGCGTTGCGCCGTCGCTGACTTTCGGCCTGGGCACTGAAACCCGCCTGAACCTCAGCTACTACCATCTGGAAAGCAACGACCTACCGGACTCGGGCATTCCATACGGCTACAGCAACAGCTCTAAAACAGCGGTTCACGAACACGACAAGCCAGATGATGGCGGCAACAGCAGCAACTTCTACGGCCTCAAAGACCGTGACTTCCGCAAAACACGCGCCGACATCAGCACCATTTCGTTCGAACACGATCTGAGCGACTCGATGACGGTGAAGAACACCTTTCGTCATGGCAACACCGGTCAGGACTACATCCTCACCCAGCCGGACGACAGCCAACACAACGTCAACCAGTACGGCACCGTATGGCGCCGCGCCAACACCCGTGTCTCGACCACCGAAACCACTACCAACCAGACCGACCTGTTTGGCAACTTCAACGTGATGGGTTTCAAAAACACCTACTCCACGGGTATTGAGTTCACTCGCGAAGAAACCCGCGCCAGCGGCTATACCGTGACCCCGAACAGCAATCCCAATTGCACCCCGGACAAAGTTGGCAACAGCGGCGGCCAGTGCACCTCGCTGTCCAACCCGAACCCAAGTGACCAGTGGATCGGCACCACTGATCGCAACTACAACGGCACCAACACGATTGGCGTGACCAAAGCTGCCTACGTGTTCGATACCATCGAGCTCGATCCCAAGTGGTTGTTGAATGCTGGCCTGCGCTACGACCAGTTTGATGTAACCGCCAACACCAACGCTGCGTCCGGCAGAAGCAAAGCTGAAAACAACAGCAACTTCTTCAACTGGCAGGCTGGCCTGGTATGGAAGCCATTAGATAACGGTAGCGTTTACCTCTCTTACGCCACCTCGGCGACGCCGCCAGGTGCACTGGTAGGCGAAGGCGCAGAAGGTAACCCGCTGGTGACTACCAACAGCGTTAGCGACCTCAAGCCTGAAGAAACCGTTAACTACGAACTGGGCACCAAGTGGGACGTGTTTAATGAGCGTCTGTCCTTGACCGCTGCTGTATTCCGTACCGAGAAGAAAAACACCCGCGTGCTGACTGACGCTTTCACCTACCAAAACGCCGGTGAGTCCCGCGTAGACGGTATCGAGCTGTCTGCCAGCGGAAAAATCACTGACAAGTGGCAAGTGTTTGCAGGCTACAGCTACCTGAAAAGCGAGCTGGTGGATTCGGGCCTCAAAGGTCGCAACGGTGTGGTGAGCGCAGGTTCGGACAAAGGCAACGAAATGCCCAACACCCCGAAAAACAGCTTCAGCCTGTGGACCACCTATGAGGTGATGCCAAAGCTGACCATCGGCGGCGGTGCGTACTATGTGGACAAAGTGTATGGCGACACGGCTAACACGGTTTATGTGCCGTCTTACACTCGCTACGACGCGATGGCCAGCTACAAGCTGACCAAAAACATCGACCTGCAACTGAACGTGCAAAACCTGACCGACAAAACCTACTACGACAAAGCCTACGCCTCGCACTTCGCCAGCCAGGCGGCGGGTCGTACAGCCTTGTTGACCACCAGCTTCCATTTCTAAAACGAAGGTCAGCTGTGGGTGTTGGCTTGCTAACGATTACATCCGTGCGGTTTCGCGGTAAGCGCGCGGCGGGTATCGCTGGCAAGTCAGCTCCCACAATTGACGACAGAGCCCCGACCATTCAGTGGCCGGGGCTTTTGTGTGTAAAAAAGACGTACGCGGCATAATGCGCCGCGAAGCATTCAACTGAGCGAGCAAGGCGGTCGTCGTGTTTAAGAAAACCCTGTTCCAGCTGCACTGGTTTTTCGGGATAACCGCAGGGTTGATCCTGGCCTTGATGGGGATAACTGGCGCGACCGTGTCCTTTCAGGACGAGTTGCTCGACTTGCTCAACCCCACCGTACTCAAGGTCGAGAAAAGCGACAGTGGCGTACTGCCCCCTGCTGAACTGGTACGCAAGGTCGAAGCCACTGAAGGCAAACGAGTGGCCATGCTCTGGGTCGGCGTCGACAGTGACAGCGCCTCACGGGTTTTTTTCACCCCGCCACCCGGTGAGCGGCGCGGCCAGTTGCGTTATGTCGACCCGTACACCGGAGACTATCAGGGCGACGTCAGTGGATTGGGCTTCTTTAATCTGATGCTGCAACTGCACCGTTTTCTGGCCATCGGCGACACCGGCCGCCAGATCACCGGGGCTTGTACCCTGATGCTGCTGTTTTTCTGCCTCTCGGGTCTGTACCTGCGCTGGCCGCGCAACGCGCTGAACTGGCGCGTCTGGTTGACCCTGGACTGGGCGAAAAAAGGCCGCAGCTTTAATTGGGACCTGCACTCAGTGGCAGGCACCTGGTGCCTGATCGTCTATCTGATGTCGGCACTGACGGGCTTGTCCTGGTCATACGAGTGGTACAACCAGGGCCTGCAAAAACTCTTCTCGGACAACCCACGAGCAGAGCAACGCAAGGGCGGACGCGGCGGCGCGCCGGGTGCTGCAGGTGCAGCGCCAGTCGCTGACTATGATGCGATCTGGGCCAGTATCCAAAAAACTGCCGGGCCAGACCTGAGCATGTACAACGTGCGCATGCCGCCGGCTGCCGGCCAGCCTGCGACCGTCTTCTATCTATTGAAAAGCTCACCTCACGAGCGCGCTTTCAACCAGATCATGCTCGACCCGGCTACCGGCGCTGTAAAAAAGGTCGAACGCTATAACGACAAGAGCTACAAGGCACAATTGCTGACCAGTATCTACGCCCTGCACACCGGCAGCTACTGGGGTATTACCGGGCGTGTTGTGGTGACCATCGCCAGCCTGACCATGCCGTTGTTCTTTATTACGGGCTGGCTACTGTACCTAGACCGCCGACGTAAAAAGCGTCACGCCAAACAGGCGCGCCAGCGCTTTACCGCAGCCAGCAGCGATGCACCGTCCTGGTTGATCGGCTTTGCCAGCCAAAGTGGTTTTGCCGAACAACTGGCCTGGCAAACCGCCGGGCAATTGCAGGCAGCTGGCTTGCCAGTGCGAGTCCAGCCGCTGGCAGCCGTCAGCGAAGACGATTTGCAGCAGGCCAACCATGCCTTGTTTGTGGTCAGCACCTTTGGTGACGGCGAAGCGCCTGACAGTGCAAGGGGCTTTGAACGCAAAATACTTGGCCAACCGCTGGGCTTGCACACGCTCAAATACTCGGTTCTGGCCTTGGGCGATCGCCAATACCCGCATTTTTGCGGCTTTGCGACCCGCATCCAACAATGGCTGAGCGAGCGCGGCGCACAGTCGTTGTTTGCCCCGGTACACGTCGACAGCGGCGACCCTGAAGCGCTGCATCATTGGCAACAACAACTGAGCCAACTCACGGGGGGTGTACCCAGCGCCAACTGGCAAGCCCCGAGCTACAACAACTGGACCCTCGAACAGCGCCAACTGCTAAACCCTGGCAGCAGCGGTTCCGGGGTTTACCTGCTGGGACTCAGCGCGCCCGATACCAGCCACACCTGGCAGGCCGGTGATCTGGTTGAAGTCATGCCAAGGCAATCGGCGTGGGCGGTCGAACACGTGCTTGATGGATTGGGGTTATCGGCAGATACCCTCGTCCACCTTGATGGCCTGCAAGAAACCCTCGCTCAGGCCCTGGACAGCCGCCAGTTGCCAGAGAATCGCGGGCATCTGGTGGGCTTGCACGCCCAAGCGCTGGTCGATGCCTTGATCCCGCTGAACATGCGCGAATACTCCATCGCCTCCCTCCCCCAAGACGGCGTGCTGCAACTGATCGTGCGCCAAGAGCGTCATCCCGACGGCAGCCTGGGCCTGGGTTCGGGCTGGCTGACGGAGCATGCGCCGCTGGGTGCCGCTATCAGCTTGCGTGTGCGGCGCAACAGCGGCTTCCACCTGCCAGCCGAGCCTTGCCCGTTGATTTTGCTGGGCAATGGCACAGGGCTCGCGGGTTTGCGCAGCTTGCTCAAGGCGCGAATTGCCCAAGGCCAACAGCCAAACTGGTTGTTCTTTGGCGAACGCAATGCTGAGCACGACTTCTATTGCCGCGATGAACTACAAGGCTGGTTGGCCAGTGGCGATTTGACACGGCTGGACCTGGCGTTTTCACGGGATCAGGCGCACAAGGTTTATGTTCAGGATCGCCTGCGTGAATCGGCGGATGAAGTACAACGCTGGCTGGCCGACGGCGCGGCTATCTATATCTGCGGCAGCTTGAAAGGCATGGCGTCGGGTGTGGATCAGGTGCTGATTGAAATGCTCGGTGCTGAGGCAGTGGAACGGCTGATTGAGCAAGGGCGTTATCGCCGGGATGTGTATTAGGGGCCAGGCAAATCGCTTAACGCTTCAACTGCGGCCTTACTGGCCGCAGCCACTATCCTGAATCCGGCCCATCACCCCTTCACACGTTAGAAGCGCCCTCACCCCGCCCCTCTCCCGAAGGGTGAGAGCAGCGTTTTAAGCCTTGGCTGTTTCCAGCGCCATATCCACCGGCTCCGGGCGTTTGATCACGGCATAGACCACCGCCGTCAACACACTGCCCGCCACAATCGCCAGCAAGTACAACAGCGCATGGTTGATGGCATTCGGAATCAACAGCACAAACAACCCACCGTGCGGCGCCATCAGTTTGCAGCCAAAGTACATCGACAATGCACCGGTCAGCGCGCCACCGACGATGCTCGCCGGGATCACCCGCAACGGGTCTTTGGCCGCAAACGGAATCGCGCCTTCGGAAATAAAACACAGCCCCAGCACCAACGCAGCTTTACCCGCCTCACGCTCGGTCTGGGCGAATTTGCGCCGCGCAATCAACGTCGCAATGCCCAGCCCAATCGGCGGCACCATGCCCGCTGCCATGGTCGCGGCCATCGGTGCATAACTTTGCGAAGCCAGCAAACCCACCGAAAACGCATAAGCCGCTTTGTTGATCGGTCCGCCCAGGTCGACGCACATCATGCCGCCCAGCAACACACCCAGCAAAATCGCGTTGGTGGTGCCCATGCTGTCAAGGAAGTGGGTCAGGCCTTCGAGCATCCCGGCCACAGGCTTGCCGACCACATAGATCATGACCAGCCCGGTAAACAGGCTGGCAAACAACGGGATGATCAGAATCGGTTTCAACGCTTCAAGGCTTTGCGGCAACCGCGCGTAACGATTGATCGCTTTGGCACAGTAACCGGCAATAAAGCCGGCAATGATCCCGCCAATAAACCCGGCCCCCAAGGTGCTCGCCAGCAAGCCGCCAATCATCCCAGGCGCCAGTCCCGGACGGTCGGCAATCGAGTAAGCGATGTAACCCGCCAGCAACGGCACCATCAATTTGAACGCCGCATCGCCACCGATTTGCATCAGGGCGGCGGCCAAGGTGCCCGGCTCTTTATAGGCGGTAATGCCAAACACAAAGGACAAGGCAATCAGCAAACCACCGGCCACCACCATCGGCAGCATGAACGACACGCCCGTCAGCAAGTGTTTATACACGCCGGTTTTTTCTTGCCTGGCCGGGGCCGGGCCGCCTGATGCCGCCGACTCTTGCCGGCCTTCACTCAAGGCCTTTTTCAAGGTGGCTTCAGCCTGCTTGAGCGCAATGCCGGTGCCGCAGCGGTATATCTTCTTGCCTGCAAAACGTTCGGTCGGTACTTCAATATCGGCGGCCAACAGCACAACATCAGCCTCGCTGATAGCCTGCGCGCTCAACGGGTTGCGCGCGCCGACAGAGCCCTGGGTTTCGACCTGCAACAGGTAACCCAACCGCTTGGCCGCCTGCTGCAAGGCTTCGGCCGCCATAAAGGTGTGCGCCACGCCTGTCGGACACGCCGTGATCGCAACGATTTTTGGCACATGCCCGGCCGCTGCGACCTCAGCTGAAACGCTGGGCGCGGTATACACCTGGGCCTCTTTCACTCCCCGCAGCAATACTGCTTCGACGTCTTGCAGGGCTTGGGCCGGGGTGCTCTGAAAAACCCGTTTGCCGATAAAGCGCTGCATGTCCAGCGGCGTGCTGCTGACCAGCAGCACCCATTCGGCTTCATCGATAGTTGCCTTGGACAACTGACGTTCCGGGTGGTTGGGGTCGTGCACTTCAACGCTGGTGCTCCAACCCTGACGCTGCGCGGCAGCATCAAGTAAGCGGGCACACAGTATGCTGGTCACCATGCCGTTAGGGCAGCCCGTCACAATGGCTAATTTCATGTGTATCCCTCTTATTCTTTTGTCAGGGCGCGTACGTCGACGCCGTTTTCAAGCGTCGTTAACTGTATGGCGTCACTGATGCCAAAGCCGATTTGGGTGACCGCCATTGCCGCAATAGCGGTCGCGGTGCGCAAGGTCTGTTCCGGGCTGTGACCGCTGATCAAGCCATGCACCATGCCGGCCAGCAGCGAATCCCCTGCCCCGACGGTGCTTGCCACGCGCACTCTGGGCGGCTGTGCCTGTAAGGTTTGAGCCCCACGACTGAACCAGTTCACGCCGTCAGCACCGTGAGAAACCACGACATGGGAAATCCCTAGGGTCTGTAAGTGAGTGGCCGCGGCTACTTGGGACGCCACACTGTCCACAGGGCTACCCAGCGCTTCGCTGAGCTCTTCGGCATTCGGCTTGACCAACCACGGTCCAGCGCTCAGGCCTTCTTTCAAGGCCTCACCGCTGGTGTCCAGAATCACTTTCAGGCCGAGGGCCTTGAGGCGCAGCACCAATTCGCGCAACCACTGCGCACTGATGCCTCGCGGCAAGCTGCCTGCCACCACGACCGCGTCATGGCTGGCGGCAATTTGATCGAGTTTGTCGAGTAGCGCCTGTTGCGCCAGATCACTGACATGCGGCCCCGGACCGTTGATGTCAGTGACTCGACCGTCATCTTCTGCAAGTTTGATGTTGCTGCGGGTTTCGCCGGGCACGCGAATAAACGCATCGGCAAAACCACGTCGCGCAAACAAGGCGTTAAACGCTTGTTGATTGTCTTGCCCCAAAAATCCACTCACCGTCACCTTGTGCCCCAGGTCAGCCAGCACCTGGGCAACGTTCACGCCCTTGCCGGCCGCATGGGTCTGCAACGCTTGGCTGCGATTGACTTCACCGGGCTCCAACTGCGGCAAGCGCACGGTCAAGTCCAAGGCCGGGTTTAGGGTAATCGTTAAAATCTTGGCCATTAGAGCGCCTCCACCAATGCACGAACTTCGTCTGGGCTGCCGACGCTCAGGGCCTGTTCGGCCAGGGTTTTTAGACGCTCCATGCTGAGCTCGCGCACCCGTGCCTTGACCTCGGGAATGCTGCGTGCCGAAACGCTGAGTTCATCCACGCCAAGGCCTACCAGAACCGGCACAGCCAGCGGATCTGCCGCCAGCTCGCCGCACACACCGACCCATTTGCCGTGGGCATGGGCCGCGCGCACGGTGATGTCGATCAGTTGCAAGACTGCCGGGTGCAGGCCGTCTGCCTGAGCCGACAGGGTCGGGTGGCCACGGTCGATCGCCAGCGTGTATTGGGTCAAATCGTTGGTGCCGACGCTGAAAAAGTCGACTTCCCTGGCCAGCACCGGCGCCAGCAAGGCGGCGGACGGCACTTCGATCATGATCCCCAGTTGCAAGTCAGCCACCGGAATTTCCAGACGCAGCCGTTCGGTCATGTCCCGCGCAGCACGCCACTCGGCTACGCTGCCCACCATCGGGAACATGATGCGCAGCGGACGGTTGTCAGCCGAGCGCAGCAAGGCCCGCAACTGGCTTTCCATCACGTGCGGGCGTTGCAACGTCAGGCGAATGCCGCGTACACCGAGAAACGGGTTTTCTTCTTTCTCGATCGGCCAGTATGGCAATGGTTTGTCGCCGCCCACGTCCAGCGTGCGCACCACCAAAGGCCGTCCCTGCAGACCGTTGAGTACGCGACGGTACTCGGCTTCCTGAGTGGCTTCGTCCGGTGCCTGGGAGTGGGCCATGAAGATCAGCTCGGTGCGCAGCAGGCCAATACCTTGCGCCCCCTGTTCGACCGCAGCCGCTACGCCTTTGCTTTCCCCGATATTGGCGAACACTTCAACCGCATGCCCGTCCAGGGTCACGGCGGGTTGATGGCGCAACTCGGAGGCAGCCAATAAGCGCTTTTCACGGCTATCGCGTTCGTCAGTCGCGTGCTGCAAGGCCTGCGCATCAGGCGCCACGTGCAAACGGCCGCGCTGGCCGTCGATCAGCAATGGAGTACCCGGGGCCAGCAACAGCACACCATCCCCGGCACCGACCAAGGCCGGAATACCCAAGGCGCGGGCGACGATGGCACTGTGAGCGGTCGCCCCGCCCCGTGCCGTCAGGATGCCCGCGACCCGTGCCGGGTCCAGACGCGCCACATCAGAGGGGCCCACTTCGTCCATCACCAGCACGTAAGGCTGGTCAGGTTCGGCCAGCGTTTGGACGCCGCACAACTGCGCCAGCACCCGTCGACCGATGTCACGCAGGTCCGCCGCACGTTCGGCCAGCAAGGCGTCCTGCAACGATTCCTGCTGACGGGCAGCGGCTTCGATGACCGCCATCCACGCGGCTTCTGCGCTCTCGCCCTGCTTAAGGCGCGAATCGACTTCGTCGGTCAACTCCGGGTCGTCGAGCATTTCCTGGTGGGTGATAAAAATCTCGCGGATGGCCTTGGACTGACTGCGCCGGATCAGCCCTTCGATGTCCTGTCGCACCTCACCCACAGCTTGTTGCAGACGCTCACGCTCGACCGCCGAAGACTCGCCACGCAGCGGGTAGTCGAACACTTGCAGCACTTGAATATGCGCCGGGCCGATGGCGATGCCGGGCGCCGCCGGGATCGCTTGAAGCACACTACCCGCCGCCGGGGCAGTCAACACAGTGGCAATTTCTGCCACTTCAGGTGCCGCCTCGACCACGAGTGGCAACGGCTCGACTTCTTCGCCCAGGCCTTGTTCGACGGCGGCCAGAATCGCTGGCAAAGCGTCATTGGCAATCGTCGGCTCGGCGACAAATTCCAGCACCTGGCCACGACGCACGCCCAGGCTGAGCAGTTTGCTCAAGCTCTTGGCCGACACCGCGCTCGACTCTTGGCCGTCGAGGATTCTGACGCGAATGTCGCCGTCAAAACGTTTGGCCAATTGCGCGAGAATTTTCGCCGGACGTGCGTGCAAACCGTGGGCATTAGCCAAAGTAATGCGCGCACTCGGCCAGTCTGCCGGTAATTCGCCACCCAGTGCTTCAAGCACCGCACGTCGGCTGGTGGCACGCCCTAACTCTTGGCCGCGCCCTTCAATCAACAGTGCGCACAAGCGTTCGAGCAGGGCTTGATGGGCTTCGCCCAGACTGGCCAGACAGAACAAACCGCTGAGCGGCTGGCCCAAATAACGAATCGGTTTGTCGGGCGTGACAAACGCCAGCCCCGGACGCTTGACCGTTTGTTCGCTGTGCAGCCACCACAGGCCATCGCCCAGCGGCAGTGCTTCCACTTGTTGCAGTACGGCGGCAAAGCCGTTGCTCACGCAGTCAGCCTGACGCAACAGGCGCGCACCTCGCCAAACCAGCTCTTCGAAGTCATCAGCTGACACGCCAAGACCAATCATCTGAGCGTCCAGCGCCAATTCTTGCGGTGCGCCTTGCAGCAGTTTGAGCAAGGCCTCGGCCGAACTGGCACGCCGCAGGGCTTCGCCCAGATCGGTTTCACCCAGTGCACGGGTCAGCAGCTGCAATAAACGCAGGTGCTCGTCGGACTTGGCCGCGATGCCAATCGCCAAGTACACGATTTGGCCATCGCCCCAGTCCACGCCTTGCGGAAATTGCAACAAGCGCACACCCGTGGCGTACACCAAGTCCCGGGTTTCTGGGGTGCCATGAGGAATGGCAATACCTTGACCCAAAAAGGTTGAACCCTGAGCCTCACGCGCTTGCAAGCCATTCAGATAACCTTCGGCCACCAAGCCATCGGCAACCAGTTTGTCGGCCAGCAGTTGCAACGCTGCAGATTTATCCACAGCCGTTTGGCCCATGGATATCTGCTCTATGGTGAGCTCGAGCATGCGTTCTCCTTTTCCGACGCTCAAGGGCGTTCGGTATTGTTTTGAATTAAGTCAGCTTAGGTCGCTCCCCACGAAGTGGAACAGCAGAGGTGTGGCAAGCACATGCTGTCGTAGGAAAGCTCCTTAAAACACGTAAGCTGAAACGTTTAATCAAGTATGAACGGCACGTTACTGCATAATCGCTCGCGCTTGAAGCCCAACCGGTCGCTTTGATCGATGTCAAGTGGGCGATGTTGCAAAAAAATACAGTGACTACAAGGCAGACGATGATCCACTGCCTTTATCGGTTAGGATTGGCCAGAATGTCGACATGTACTACAAAAAATAAGGAATTTTCGGCGTGAAGCTCAGTGATATTGCACAACTGGCCGGTGTTTCGGTGACAACCGCCAGCTATGTCATCAATGGCAAGGCCGAGCAGCAGCGCATCAGCAGCCGCACGGTCGAGCGCGTACGCGCTGTCGTCGAGGAACATGGTTTTACCCCCAACCCGCAAGCCGCCGGGCTACGCAGCCGGCACACCCGCACGCTGGGGTTTATCCTGCCGGACCTCGAAAACCCCAGTTATGCGCGCATCGCCAAGCAACTCGAACAAGGGGCTCGCGCCCGCGGCTATCAACTGCTGATCGCCAGCTCTGATGACGCACCAGACAGCGAGCGCCAGTTACTCAAGCTGTTTCGTGCACGCCGTTGCGATGCGTTGTTTGTGGCCAGTTGCTTGCCGCCTGAAGATGACAGCTACCGCCAGTTGCAAGACCTGGGCATGCCGATCATTGCGATTGACCGGACCCTGGAGCCTACCCGTTTTTGCTCGGTTATCAGCGATGACTGCGAAGCCAGTCTGCAACTGACCCGCAGCCTGTTGCAGCCACTGCCGCAGCAAATTGCCCTGATCGGCGCCCGCCCGGAGCTGAGCGTCAGCCAGGCACGGGCCGCAGGCTTCAAGCAGGCACTCGAAGGTTTTGAGGGCGACGTCCTGATCGAGCACGGTGCCGCCTTCAGCCGCGAATGTGGCCGACGCATCATTGATGAGTTGCTGGCACGCCTGGGGCATTTTCCTGAAGCGCTGGTCACCACCTCCTACGTGTTGCTGCAAGGCATGTTTGATGCGTTGCTGGATCACCCGGATCAGACGCCGCCTCGGCGCTTGGCCACGTTTGGTGACACCCAGTTGCTAGACTTTTTGCCGTTGCCGGTGAATGCCATGGGCCAGCAGCATCAGTTAATCGCCGAAAAGGCGCTGGACCTGGCCTTGGCGGCCATTGAAGAACAGCGCTACGAGCCGGGTATCCAGGCGATCGCCCGAACCTTTAAACAGCGCATTCATCAGGCCACCTGAAAATGCACCTGATAGACACCCATACCCACCTCGACTTCCCGGACTTTGACCCAGACCGCCGCGCATTACTGGCGCGCAGTCGGGCGCTGGGGGTCAAGCAGATGGTGGTGCTGGGGGTGTATCAGCCTAATTGGCAGCGACTGTGGGATCTGGTCCAGACAGACAGCCAGCTCTATGCCGCTTTCGGATTACACCCGGTGTACCTTGATCAGCATCGTGCTGAACACGTGGTTGAACTGGGGCAATGGCTGGACCGTCTGGCTGGCCATCCGCAACTGTGCGCGGTAGGCGAAATCGGCCTCGACTACTTTTTGCCGGAGCTGGACCGTGAAAGCCAACAGCAGGTGTTTGAAGCTCAGCTGAAACTGGCAGCCGAGGCTAACCTCCCCGCCTTGCTCCATGTTCGACGCAGCCATGCGCCAGTGATTGCCACGTTGAAGCGTTTTCGGCTACAGCGCGGCGGGATCGTTCATGCATTTGCGGGCAGCCGGGAAGAGGCTCGCGAATATATAAAGTTGGGATTCAAACTGGGTCTTGGAGGGGCGGCGACCTGGCCGCAGGCATTGCGCTTGCGCAAGGTAATTGCCGAGTTGCCGCTGGACACCCTCGTGCTGGAAACCGACTCGCCTGACATGGCGCCGTTCATGTACCCCAACCAGCGCAACAGTCCGGAGCATTTGCCGGCGATTGGCGAAGCGTTGGCGCAGGTGATGGGGATAAGTCCCGAGGATTTGGCCAAGGCCAGCACGGCGAATGCGTGTGAGTTGTTTGGCTGGAAAAACCCATGAGCCTGCAGGAACGAACTTGCCTCGCTCCTGCAGCGCCGGCGTGGGTTACAGCAACAACGTCCACACTGCAAACCCGGCGTACCACAGCACTGCCGCGCGCAGCAGCAATGCCCACAGGGTGTCCAAGCTGACAACACCTTGCGGACCGACCTGCGGTGGCGGAATTTCTGCCGCCGCACACCCGGCTTTATTGATGAGCTGTTCGGCGCTGATGTCCCAGCTCAACAGTTCGTGCAGCATCACCCGGCTGACCGCCGCAAAGTTGCCCACAAACGCAAAGCTTGCCGCCAGCAAGCGCACCGGTAACCAGTCAAAGGCATGCCGCAGTTGCTGCGCTCGTTCGACCAATTCCGGGTTTTTACCCTGTTCTGCGGCCAGCGCCAGCAAGCGATAGCTCAAGGCTGCAACCGGACCCAGCAGGAAGTACCAAAAGATCACCGCAAAGAAACTCTGATAGGCCTGCCACAACAAATGGCTTTGCACCCTCTCAAGCAGTTGTTCGCCACTGTCAGCGCTCACACCAATGTCACGTTCAGCCACATGCGCACCGGCCTGCAGGTCTCCACGGCGCCAGGCATCACGAATCGGCCCAAGCCCGGCAAGCAGATCACCCCGGCCCAAGCTGTAAATCACTACCAGCAGGTGCACGGGCAATACCAGCAGGCCATACGCCACCGGCTCCAGCACCCACAGCAACAAACCGAGAACGGCCACCGGAAACACAATCAGGAGGGTCAACACCCACCATGGTTTGCTTCCTAGCTTGGGGCTGCTTTCCAGTTTGTGAAGTTCACGCAACCAACCGCCATCACACTGAAGACGCTGGCGGAAGGCCGAAAATTTCTCGACCAGAAGCGCCAGCAGTAACACCACAAAACTCATTGCTTATCTCCTGTGTGCTGCAATGCGTCACGAAAACGCATCCAGTCAAAAGCCGGGCCCGGATCCGTCTTGCGCCCCGGCGCGATGTCGCTATGACCGCAGATCCTGTGTGGCGTAATCGACGGGTAAGCCGCCTGCAATTGCCGGGTCAAGGCAATCAGCGACTGATACTGCGCATCGCTGAACGGCAGTTCATCGGTGCCTTCAAGTTCTATGCCCAGCGAAAAATCATTACACGTCTCGCGGCCCTCAAAACTCGAAACTCCCGCATGCCAGGCGCGGTCAAGACAGGAGACAAATTGAGTGATTTCGCCGTCACGTTCAATCAGAAAGTGCGCACTGACCTTTAGCTCACGGATGCCTTCGAAGTAAGGATGTTCTGAGGCATCGAGCGTGTTCTGGAAAAAAGCCTGCACCTTGCCGGTACCAAACTGGCCGGGAGGCAAGCTGATGTTATGGATAACCAACAGGGATATTTCGCCATCAGGGCGCGTATTGAAGTTGGGTGAAGGGCGATGGCGCACGCCTTGGCACCAGCCGTTTGCGGGGTCCAGTTGCATTCAGCCTCCTCAACGGCTCGATCGAAAGGGGCCAGTATGCCGCGCCGAGCACAACCTTGGGGAGCTATCTGCCCGGTCGGGCGATCAACTGGCTCAATGTGCGTTGTATTGGCCCATGCTGCCGATCACCGACGCCAGGGCACGGTCGAACAGCAAGCGGTCATCAAGCAGCAGAATCGTCCCGCTGCGCAGTTGACCAATCAAGTCAGATCGGCTCTTTTCGACGACTTTAAGCCCATCTCGGTTAACAAAAATATGCCGACCTTCTGGCTCAAAAATCGCAATCAGCTTGCAACGCAGCTTGCATGTCTGGTCTTCCTTGAGTTCGATCCAGGTACCGATACGCAACTGACTGACCAGCAGCAACCCCAAGTGGTCTTGCTCATCCACCAACGCCTGTTGCCCGGCCTGCAGAGCGCGCGCCTTATTCGCGCGCAGTTGCTCGCGGGCTCGGGTGCGATGCTCGAACTGCTCGATACGCCCCCGCTCGGCGTGGGTAAATCGCAAGAAGTCATGCAACAGGTCTTCCAGCCACTCTGGAGTGTTGGTACATGCACAACGCACCAGTTGCTGCACCACCCCCTCAATCTGTTGATAGACCGGGTCGCTGTGAACATCGATGCTGTCGTCCCAGCCAATAGCGGCATCGGCAATAACGTTCAACAAGCAGCGGGCAGGATGGCTGTCGCTACTGAAGAAGTTAGGGTCTAGCTGAGCAATTTTGAGCATCGGCTCTTGCAACTGTGCGATCAGCAACTTCAGCGCAGGCGCAAGGTTATGGTCCCCTCCGATGTAGTCAAATAACTGCCCGACCAGATGGCTCGCGTCTTCGCCCGCCACGCCTGATGCCTGTACACGGGCCGCGGTGTTTGAGTGACAGCACGAGATCATGTTCGACAGGTTGGGCAGCACACCTGTTGCCATTAACAATTGGTTGGCCTCGGCATACAGTTGCGAGGTTTGGCTGAGCAGGTATTTCTCGAACAGTTGCAACATGATCAGTTTGACCTTGAGGTCGACGCCCTGATCACGCTCAATCTGCAAAAAGTACTCACAAAGCATCGCCGGGCCCAGCGGGTTGTTGTGCTCATCAAGGGCCACCCAGCTCAAGGTGTTGAGGCGAGTGCTCAATTGGCAGAGGGCCAGCTGGTCACGTGACAGCACTTGAGCCACCATCGCGTTAATCACTTGATCGCGCTCAAAATCAATGCTCATCAGCGAAAACGTATTCTGGACAGGTGCACAGCCAGGCAGTGAGCGTTCGCTGGAATCGGGTTGGGTCAAGTTGAGAAAGGCGTGAAACAGTCGCTCAAGAAACCCGCGCTCAATGTTTTTACGCTTGAGCCGCACATCACGCATGGCTTCGAAAAACAGGCTTTGCTCGGCGTTGCTCTGGGCCTTGTCGGCCATTTCAAACAACGTTTCATCAGCGTTGTCGAACAATACGTGCAAGTCGCTCTTGAGCTTTTGCGCAGCTTTGTCATGCACCTGCAACAGGATGACAGGCAGGCGGGTGAGCGGCGAGTGTAACGCCAACTCTGTAGAGGCCTTGTGTCCAGCCCCCCCTTTCCCGTCGTTTTGCATCCTGGCCTCCCGTAATGGTTTTCTTCGCTGGTAACTGAGCAACGCGTGACCAAGCAGTCATATCCGGCGTTCACCCACAGCAACTGGCAAGTGTTGTGCACACTCGCCAGCGGTTCGAAATCAGAACATCACTCATGCGTCAAAGCTATGACGCCAAATAGAAGGCGGATTATCTTTTAAAAGATGTCGTTTGTACCAGTCGCACTCTCCATTTCATTGAATGAGTGGACCATTTAATACTGAAAGTGCCAAAAGCCGCACAGTTAGGGCATTTACTGGCACTGCAAGGCGCACCTTGGGTTCGGCGGCGGCATAGACATATAATCGCTGCACTTTGTTTGTGGAGCGCGTTATGCCGAATTTACATCTGGCCGACCTCACTGCCGAAATCGAAGCCAACGTGCGCCGCGCGTTAGCCGAAGACATTGGCAGCGGCGACATCACTGCACGACTGATTCCGGCCGAACGTCTGGCCAAAGCCACAATCATCACTCGCGAGGCTGCCGTGATCAGCGGTACCGCGTGGGTCGATGCAGTCTTCCGCCAGTTGGACCCTCGGGTTGCCGTGCACTGGCAAGTCGTCGATGGTGAGCGCGTGAGCCCCAACCAAATACTGTTTCACCTTGAAGGCCCGGCTCGCTCGCTGCTCAGCGGTGAACGCAGCGCCCTCAACTTCTTGCAAATGTTGTCTGGCGTTGCGACGCACGCACAGTCGCTGGCCGACAAAGTCGCAGACACTCAGGTCAAGTTGCTCGATACCCGCAAAACCCTACCGGGTCTGCGTTTGGCGCAAAAATATGCCGTGACCTGTGGCGGTTGCCATAACCACCGCATTGGTTTGTACGATGCGTTTTTGATCAAGGAAAACCATATCGCGGCCTGCGGCGGTATCGCCCAAGCCATCAGTGCCGCGCACAAGATCGCCCCCGGCAAGCCGGTGGAGGTCGAAGTCGAAAGCCTGAGTGAACTAAAGGAAGCGCTGGATGCGGGCGCAGACATCATCATGCTCGACGAGTTGAGCATGGACGACATGCGCGAAGCGGTGCGTCTCAACGCTGGCAAAGCCAAGCTGGAAGCCAGCGGCGGGATCAACGAATCCACCTTGCGCCCGATTGCCGAAACCGGTGTGGACTACATATCGATTGGCGCCATGACCAAAGATGTCAGAGCGGTGGATTTGTCGATGCGCTTAAGTATCTAGCTAGCGCTGCAAGCTGCCTCCATCGCCAACAGCCATTGCTTGGCTGCCAGGCCGCCTGCAAAACCGGTCAGGGTGCCATTGCTGCCGATCACCCGATGGCACGGGATGATAATCGGGATCGGGTTGCGTCCATTCGCAGCGCCTACCGCACGCGAGGCCTTGGGTCGCTCGATCTGTTGCGATAACTGGCCGTAGCTCGTGGTGACCGCATAGGGAATGGTCGTCAGTGCTTGCCATACCGATCGCTGAAACTCGGTGCCCAACGGCTTGAGCGGCAGGTCAAACGTCTGGCGAACGCCCGCAAAATACTCTTCAAGCTGACGGCGTACAGGCGCCAGCTTTTGCGGCGAATGCTCCCAGCCTTCGAGCGGAGCATGTTTACGACGCTCCAGCTCGAAACGTATTTCGCGCAAGCCTTCATCATCGGCCACCAAAAACAGCGGGCCAATGGGTGATGGCATTTGGTCGTAGTAAATCTGCATCATGTCGACTCCTTGCGTGCAGCCGCCGAGTCGCTGGCTGCACGCCATAAATACATCACGGAATAGGCTCGCCACGGGCGCCAGCTTTGGGCCAGTGTTTGCAGGGCCTTGGTGGTCATTGGCATACCGAGGGGGTTGGCTGCGCGGCGCAGAATCAAATCGGCTGCCGGAAAAGCATCAGGGTGTTTGAGTACGCGCATGGCGATGTAATGCGCAGTCCAGTCACCGATTCCCGGCAACAGCACCCAACGACTGATAAAGGTTTGCAGCGGTTGTTCGAGGGCAAAATCCACACGCCCGTCAAGCAAAGCACGGGCAATGCCTTGAAGGGTGTCGATCCGAGCCTGAGTGATGCCCATTTGCCCCATGTCCGCGCCAGCCAATTGCTCGGGGCCGGGGAACAACCGATTCAAACCCTGGCCTGCAACCGGCTCAATCGCAATGCCATGGCGCTGCACGATGCGACTGGCCAGGGTGCGCGCCGCTGCAACGCTGACTTGCTGACCCAGCACCGCACGCACAGCAACTTCAAAGCCGTCCCAGCCACCCGGAAGACGCAGGCCCGGATAGCGTTCGATGACAGGCGCCAGTAACGGGCTGACACTTAAGGTCTGAGCGATGGCCAGCGGGTCGGCATCCAGATCAAACATCCGCCGAATCCGTGTGACTACGCTGAGCATTTGGCTCGGAGGCACATTTAACAATTCCAGTTGCAGCGCGTGCTGCTCGCCCGGCCACTCGCTGACCCGCAGCCATGCGGGTGCCACCGGGTCGCCAAACACCCGCTGATAGCCATGAGCGTCAACCTGTTCGATACCGGGCAAGGCCCGAGTCTGCAAAAAACCCAGCAGCGCCTTGAAGTCATACGGCGGGCGATACCCCAAACGCAGTACCAGCGCCTTGTTCGCCCGCGCTTTGGGGCTGCGTCTGAAAGCCCGAGGCTCAGCATGATTGGCCTCGGCAAACGCCGAATTGAAACGCCGCAAGCTGCGAAAGCCTGACGCCATTGCCACTTCGGTGATCGACAGGTCTGTTTCGGTCAGCAACTGTTTGGCAAACAGTAAGCGCTGGGTGGCATGCACCGCGATGGGCGGTGCACCCAGGTGCTGGACGAACAAGCGGCGCAACTGCCGGGCACCGATGTGCATGCGCTCGGCCAGTTCCTCAAGTGAATGATCGGCCAGATAACCTTCATTAATAAGCTTCAGCGCCCGCGATACCAAATGCTCACCGTGCAACCACAGCTGATTGCCTGGCGCCAACTCGGGCCGACAACGCAAGCAGGGCCGGAAGCCTTGGGCTTGAGCGGCAGCTGCGCTGGGGTAATACACCACGTTCTCGGCTTTGGGCGGGCGCGCCGGGCATACGGGCCGGCAGTAGATTCGCGTACTGAGAACGGCGGTAAAAAACACCCCGTCAAACCGCGCATCGCGGCTTAAACGGGCGATTTCGCAGGCGGCGGTGCTGGGCGAGAAGAGGCTGTCATGGGTGCTCATGGGGCCGAGAATAGCACCGCACTTTTGCCAGTTCTCGCCATTTTCGGACGTCAATGTCGGCGCAGATGAACCTGTAGCCGCTGCCGCAGGCTGCGATGGGCTGCGGCTACACAATGTTGGCGTCAATACAGTTATTTACAGGCCCCGCTTTCCAGGCAGGTACCGGTTTGCGTCCACACCAGCGTGCTGCCCGAGCCGCCCAACGCCGGGGTCAAGACGCTGGTCCAACCACCCGCTGCCTCGGTGCCGGTCATGCTGATCACACCATCGATCACCGTCATGCCCGCCAGATTGTCGGTAGGCTCGGCCGGGGCCGCAATACCGTGGGTACCGGCATCGCAGACGCTCAAATCATTGCTCTCGCTGTAGCACAGGGCTACCGCCGTTTTGTAGGGGCTACTGAGGGTGTTCAGCTCGGCAAAACGGACCTTCATGGTGTGCTCGTGATACGCCGGGAGTGCGAACGAGGCGATCAAGCCAATGATCGCAACCACGATCATCATTTCGATCAGGGTGAAGCCGTGTTGTTGTTTCACGTGAAGTCTCCAAAAAGTGGGACGTGGCCCAGCGGCCAGACGCCAAAACCATGCTGAGCGGCCAAAAAGTGCGCACAGGCTATCAAGGTTAGCGGGCGGATGCTCCACAACTGCACAGTGGACACCTTTGGAAACCTTCCGGTAAGCAGTTCATGGGGCATGGCATCTACGCTTTGGAGCCCAAAGCACAACAGAGTGCTCGGCTCTTCAAGGACAAAAGCATGGCAACACAGACCTTTAAAACCAGTATTTATCGCTGGGAAGGCACTGACTTCAACGGCGCTCATGTCAGGGGTGAGCTCACCGCCGACAGCCACGCCATGATCCGGGTTCAACTGCGTCGCCAAGGTATTACCGCAGGTAAAATCCAGCGGTGTGATGGCCGCGAGCCACGCCCGGGGAAATCGGTCAAAGCGCTGGAAATCTCACTGTTTACTCGCCAGCTGGCGACCTTGATCAAAGCCGGAATCCCATTGCTACAAGCCCTTGAGGTGATAGCCAATGGCTTCGAGCATCCCGCGATGCGCCAATTGGTGACCGAGCTTAAACAAGACATCAGTGCTGGCATCAACCTGGCGTCGGCACTGCGTAAAAAACCGGCTCACTTCGACGCGCTGTTTTGCAACCTCATCGAAGCCGGCGAACAGGCCGGGGCTCTGGATGTGTTGCTACAACGAGTAGCGACCTACACAGAAAAAACCGAAGTGCTGAAAAAGAAAATCAAAAAGGCCATGACCTACCCCGTGGCCGTATTGCTGGTAGCACTGCTGGTCAGCGCTATTTTGCTGATTGAAGTGGTGCCGCAATTCCAGGGTATTTTCAGCTCATTTGACGCCCAACTGCCGGTGTTCACCTTAGGCGTGATTGCCTTGTCCGAATGGCTGACGCAATACGGCTTGTGGATGTTCGGCGGTGTTTGCCTGATGTTTATCAGCTTTCGACAGCGCTATAAACATTCTCAATCCCTGCGTCATCGCCTCGATCGCTGGCTGCTGAAACTGCCGTTAATCGGCCTGCTGCTGCACTTGTCAGCCATCGCCCGATTTGCCCGCACGTTATCCACAACGATTGCCGCCGGGGTTCCGTTGCTCGACGCCTTGAATGCCGTGGCCGGTGCTACGGGCAATAACGTGTACAGAGAGGCCGTGCAACAGCTCAGGCAACACGTGGCAACCGGTAGCCAGATCCATGTCGCGATGAGCGCCGCCGGGGTGTTTCCGGGCATGGCGATTCAGATGACAGCAATTGGCGAAGAATCCGGCACATTGGACGACATGCTAAATCACGTTGCCACCTATTATGAGAACGAGGTCGACAACCTGGTCGACAACCTGACAACGTTAATGGAACCGGCAATCATGGCCGTTCTGGGCGTCATGGTGGGTGGGCTGGTGATTGCCATGTATTTACCGATATTCAAACTGGGCCAAGTGATTTGAGCATGATTGATTTTTTAACCCTTCAGCCCGGCGCCCTTATCGCCTGCGCCCTGGTGCTTGGCCTGCTGGTGGGCAGCTTTATCAATGTGCTGGCGTGGCGCCTGCCCAGGATGCTCGAACAGGACTGGCAGGCACAGGCCCGTGAACTGCTTGAACTGCCCGCTCCGACCCAGGGCCCTGTGTATAACTTGATGCTGCCCCGCTCCCATTGCCCGCATTGTCAGCATCAATTGCGGCCTTGGGAGAACATTCCGTTACTGAGCTATCTGCTGCTGCGCGGCAAGTGCTCGCACTGCAAAACCGCTATTAGTGCGGGTTACCCCGCCACCGAACTGACGTGCGGGTTGCTGTCGGCGTTTATTGCCTGGGATTTGGGCTTTAGCGCACAGGCGGGCTGGATGCTGGTGCTGACCTGGGGATTGCTCGGCATTTGCCTGATCGACCTTAAACATCAAATCGTGCCCGATGTGTTGGTGCTGCCGTTGCTCTGGCTGGGGTTGCTGCTCAACAGTGTCGATACGTTCACCAGCCTGCCCCAAGCCGTGTGGGGCGCAGCGCTTGGCTATGCCTGCCTGTGGGGCATTTTCTGGCTGTTCAAACTGTTCACCGGCAAGGACGGCATGGGCTACGGCGACTTCAAGCTGCTGGCCATGCTCGGGGCATGGGGCGGCGTCGCGATTTTGCCGTTGACCGTCGTCCTCTCATCACTGCTGGGCGCCCTTGTGGGGTTGAGCCTCTTGGGCTTGCGCCGGGCGCAGACCTCAACGCCCATCCCCTTTGCACCCTATCTGGCAATTGCTGGCTGGATTGCATTGCTCTGGGGTGGTCAAATAACCGACTTCTATTGGCAGCTTTCGGTTTGAAATGAATACCTCATCTTCCAAACCCTGGATTCTCGGCCTGACCGGCGGTATCGGCAGCGGCAAAAGTGCCGCTGCCGAGCACTTTGCCACCTTGGGTGTTCACGTAGTGGACGCCGATCATGCAGCGCGCTGGGTAGTTGAACCGGGGCGCCCGGCGCTGGCCAAAATCGCGCAACACTTCGGCGATGGCGTGCTCCAGGCCGACGGGCAACTTGATCGTGGCGCGTTGCGTAGCCTGATCTTCAGTGACCCGCAACAGCGCCGCTGGCTTGAAGCGTTGCTGCACCCGCTGATCCGCGAGGAGATCGCTCACAATCTGGCTCAGGCTCAATCGCCCTACGCCATTTTGGTATCACCATTGCTGATCGAGTCCGGCCAATACGCGACAACCCGGCGAGTGCTGGTAATCGATGCGCCGCAAGCCTTGCAAGTGCAGCGAACACTGCTGCGTGACAACACCAGTGAAGCGCAAGTGCAGGCTATCCTCAACGCCCAGGCCAGCCGAGAAGAACGTCTGCGCCATGCTGATGACGTGCTGGTAAACGACACCGACTTAAAGACGCTTAAAACCGAAGTTGAGCGTCTGCATCACTTTTATTTAACGTTGTGCGGAGGCCAACCATGAGCAAACCGATGATCGTAGACTGCCCCACCTGTGGCGACGCAGTGGAATGGAGTGCAACCAGCACGTTCCGGCCTTTCTGCTCGGACCGTTGCAAGCTGATTGACTTGGGCGCCTGGGCCAGCGAAGAACACAAAATTCCGGTCAGCCCGGACGCTGAAGATGATTTGTTTTCAGGCGAGTTGCCAGACACTCGGCATTAACCACAACCTCCTGTAGCCGCTGCCGCAGGCTGCGATTGAGCCCGCTAAGGTCGGGCTTTTTCAAAAGCCAAGGCCTTCGCCCCTGATCGCAGCCTTTGGCAACGGCTACCCTGTACACAAAGGGGTTATGCGGCTGTGCCCGTTCGACCATACGTGCACAGCATTCGCCAGATGGTCCACAGTACCGCAGGCACATACAGCAGCCAGCCAATCAGCAACGTGTGCGCCGATAACACCTGGGCGCCGATCATATGCCAACCCTCCTTGTCACCCGTTTGGGACCGCGTGGCTGCTCAGGCAAACACCCAGAAAGCTTAACGCCTGAAAGTATCAGCCCAGATGAAGCCGTATCGATAATGAAACATATTGAAAGGTTATCGAAAGGTCAGGGTCTTAGCATCGCCTAAGGGCCGATGTGGTGAACCACACACCCTGCAGCACCACCGAAAAACACCTCGCTGTGTTTTCGGCAATTATAAGAACAATATTGGATCCCTAAGATGCCACTCATGCTCCCTCAGGCCATTGCGCCTGCCCGTACCCTGCGCCTGAAATCCACAGCGCTTGCCAGTGCACTCGTTGGATTCACCCCTTGTGGCTACGCCGCTTTCTTCGAAGACAGCAGCGCAACCCTCGAAACGCGCAACATGTATTTCAACCGCGATTTTCGCGATGGCACCAGCGCGCAGCAGTCGCGACGAGACGAGTGGGCGCAAGGTTTCATGCTCAACGTTGAGTCGGGCTATACCGACGGTGTCGTCGGATTTGGCGTCGATGCCTTGGGCATGCTCGGGGTGAAGCTTGACTCTAGCCCGGACCGCACGGGTACGGGCCTTTTACCGACAGGTCATGACGGTCGCGCAGTGAACGAGTATTCAAAACTGGGTGTAAGCGCCAAGGTAAAGGTCTCTGCGACCGAGTTAAAAGTCGGCACATTGATCCCGCAATTGCCCACTCTCAAACCCAACGACGGACGCATCCTGCCGCAAACGTTTGAGGGTGGCCTGCTGACATCAACGGAGGTCAAGGACCTGACGCTCACCGGCGCACGCCTGGACAAGGTCAAGGATCGCGATTCTACCCACTGGGAAGACATCGCCCTGAACAACAAGAACAGTCGCTTTCTCGGTAACGCAGCTGGCAAGCATTTCGACACAGCGGGCCTGAGCTACACACTCGGCGCAAAAACCCTCGCCAGCTACTACTTTGCCCAACTCGACGACGTTTACCGCCAGCATTTTGTGGGGTTGACCTCGGCGCAAAAACTGGGCCCAGGCACGTTCACCAGTGATCTGCGAGCCGCCTTCAGTGATGATCAAGGCCAGGCACGCGGCGGAAAAATCGATAACACCTCGCTCAACGGCATGATTGGTTTTGGCCTCAATGGCCATAAGCTCAGCGCGGCTTACCAGCACATGTCCGGTGACACGGCATTCCCTTATGTCGATGGCAGCGACCCTTATCTGGTCAACTTCGTGCAGATCAATGACTTTGCGGGCGCTCAGGAACGATCGTGGCAAGCACGCTACGACTACGATTTCGCCGCGCAGGGCATTCCTGGACTGAGCTTCATGAGCCGTTATGTAAGTGGCGACCATGTGAAGCTAAAAAATGGCAGCACCGGCAAAGAGTGGGAGCGCAACAGTGAAATCAAGTACGTGGTTCAGAGCGGAGCGTTGAAAAACGTTGCGCTAAGACTGCGTAATGCCACGTATCGCTCAGACTTTGCCCGTGATGCCGATGAAGTCAGGTTGCTGGTGAGTTACACGCTTCGCATCTGGTGATGATGAAAAGCGGTGTGCCTGAAAAACATAATGCTTAAGAGAGACCGCCATGTTTTTGTCCCCACATCGTTTCGCTCAAGCGGCCATTGGTATGTTGATGGCAACACCCGTGTTCGCCGCCGCCCCTTCTCATCCGGAATGCATTGTTCCGGGCGCTCCTGGGGGTGGCGGCGACTTGACGTGCCAGTTGGTCAAGAGTGCTCTAGCTGACAGTCAGGTGTTGAGCGAACCGATGCGGGTGACCTACCTGCCCGGCGGGGTCGGAGCAGTCACCTACAACACGATCGTTGCGCAGCGCAATGCCGAGCCCGGCACGCTGGTCGCCTGGTCAAGCGGCTCTTTATTGAGCCTCGCGCAAGGCAAGTTTGGACGCTTTGATGAAAGCGCGGTGCGCTGGGTCGCGGCGGTGGGCAAAAGTTATGGCGCAATTGCGGTCAAAAGCGACTCGCCGTACAAAAACCTCGATGACCTGGTCAACGCACTGAAAAAGAACCCGCGCCAAGTCTTGTTTGGCACCAGTGGCACCGCTGGCAGCCACGACTGGTTACAGGCAGCATTAATTGCCAAGGCCGCCGGCATCCAGATACAAGACTTGCGCAACATCGCTTTGGAAGGCGGTGGTGAAATCGCCACCGCCTTGCTCGGTGAGTACATTCAGGTCAGCAGCACCGACGTTTTCGAATCCATGCCCTATGTGCTCAATGGTCAAATGCGCCTGCTCGCAGTGTTCTCTGAAAACCGGCTGAACGCCCCCGAAATGAAAGACATCCCTACCGCCAGAGAACAGGGCTACGACATCGTCTGCCCGGTGGTCCGGGGTTTCTACCTTGGCCCCGGCGTGAGCGAAGAAGATTACATCTGGTGGAAAGAGACGTTCGATAAGCAACTGGCTTCGCCAGCCTTCACCACCCTTCGAGCCGAACGCAAGTTGCTGCCTTTTGCCCTCACCGGCGAAGCCTTGGATACGTATGTGAAGCAAAATGTGGCGAATTACAAACGGCTGATAAAGGATCTCAACCGCCCCAACTGATTCAACTCGACCTTGAAATCAGCGAATTGAAGTCGCGCGAGCGCTGACGCACGCCTAAGCTGCGTACATGGATGACTCTGATTACCTGCGCCTGCTCACGATACAGGCCGAACAAGCCAATGCCTTTCTATCCAATGCCCGCAAATGGGAGCGGGAACGTTGGGTATGCCAGCGCCTGCTTCAGGGTTTAAACATCCCATATCACACCGAAGACTTCATGCAGGCCAGTCAGGAGCCGCCCGACGTATTGTTTGGCGATGCGCGCTTTGAAGTTTTTTTTGTGCTGGATGAAGGACGGCGCCTGAATGATGAGTGGCGAGAAGAACTCCAGCGCCGTCGCAGCGCCTATTCGCTGAGCCAACTGGTGCGCCGCGAAGCACGGCCCAAACGGATTCCGGCCAGCAAACTGCTGCAACGCCTGGGCCCCACGCTACATAAGAAGACCAAGAACTACCAAGAGCGCGACATCGATTTGGGGCAACTGGACATCATTGCTTTTTCCAGCCTTAAACGTGAAGTGCTGGACCTGAACAGCCATTTCCCACCGCCAACCGAATATTTACGTCAAGGCTGGCGCTCGTTGTCACTGGTGGGGCCGACTTTTGCCCGCGTCTTGTTTGCACAGCCAGATGCGCCGGACTTTCTGCGCAACAACCTGGGCCGCAGCATTATTTTCGATGTGGGCATCAGCCTGTGAAGCCAGAGGGGTTAATTGAAAACGACCTCGTTCGTCTACCCGACAAACTGCGCGTCGAAGCTTTGGGCCTCAAGCGTTATTCTGGCTTTGATTCCGATGGATCTAATGCTGTAGCTTTCACTCATCCTGCTACGTCTATCTGACGAGGCAACAATTCTATGCCCTGCCACCTGAAACCAGATGATGAGCAGCATGCCAATTTCTAAGTTATCCGACGCTTTGAGCTGCCTTGCGCTCGCTCGGGTAACTCATGCACTGATTTTTTTAAGCCTTGTGAGTGATACCTATGACCCATCGTATTGTGATCGTCGGCGGCGGCGCTGGCGGTTTGGAGTTGGCGACCCGCCTGGGCAAAACCCTGGGCAAACGCGCTAAAGCCAGCGTCACGCTGGTCGACGCCAACTTGACCCACATCTGGAAACCGCTGTTGCATGAAGTCGCAGCCGGCTCGCTGAACTCGTCGGAAGACGAGCTCAATTATGTCGCTCAGGCCAAATGGAATCACTTCGAATTCCAGCTGGGGCGCATGAGCGGATTGGACCGTGAGCTGAAAAAGATCTCACTGTCGGCAACCCTCGACGAAAATGGGCAAGAGCTGGTGCCTGCGCGCGAGCTGAGCTACGACACGCTAGTCATTGCGGTGGGCAGTACGACCAATGATTTCGGCACCAAGGGCGCGGCTGAGCATTGCCTGTTTCTGGACACCCGCAAACAGGCTGAGCGTTTTCATCAACAATTGCTCAACCACTACCTGCGTGCGCATGCTGGGCAAACCGATGCAGTCGAGACCATTAGCGTGGCAATCGTGGGGGCCGGTGCGACCGGTGTCGAGCTGGCCGCCGAATTGCACAACGCCGCTCACGAACTCGCCGCTTACGGCCTTGACCGCATCAAGCCTGAAAATATGCACATCACGCTGATCGAAGCGGGGCCTAGGGTGCTGCCTGCCTTGCCTGAGCGTATTGGCGGGCCTGTGCATAAAACCCTGGAGAAGCTTGGGGTGACGGTGCTGACCAACTCCGCAGTCAGTGAAGTCACGGCCGACAGCTTGATCACCGCCGACGGCAAAGTGATCCCGGCCAGCTTGAAAGTATGGGCCGCCGGGATACGTGCGCCGGGGTTCCTTAAGGATCTGGCAGGGCTGGAAACCAACCGCATCAACCAATTGGTGGTACGCCCTAGCCTGCAAAGCACCCGCGACGAAAACATTTTTGCCTTTGGCGATTGCGCAGCATGCCCGCAACCTGGCACAGACAAAATGGTTCCCCCTCGTGCACAAGCAGCTCACCAACAAGCTTCGTTACTGGCCAAATCGCTTAAATTGCGACTTGAAGGCCAATCGCAGTTACCTGACTACCACTACCGCGATTACGGCTCGCTGATTTCGCTGTCGAGCTTTTCGGCTGTGGGTAACTTGATGGGCAGTCTGATGGGCACCGTCATGCTGGAAGGGTGGTTGGCGCGGATGTTCTACATTTCGCTGTACCGCATGCACCAGATGGCGCTGTACGGAACATTCCGCACGCTGATGCTGATGCTCGGCAGCAGGATCGGACGCGGCACCGAGCCGCGTCTGAAACTGCACTAACCCCTGGGCGCACCTTGTAGCAGTTGGCGCAAGCTTAACGCCCGGCGTGATTCCCCGCCTCAGCCTCGCGGCCTTTGAAGCCGTGGGGCTGATGTTCTTCGAGGAATTTGATGTCCCGCGCGAAATCTTCAAGCAGCAACTTCGCCATGTCGATCGACATGCCCTGCTTCACCAAAATCCGCTGAACCACTACGTTTTCAACATTCGCAGGCAGGCTATAGGCCGGTACCAGCCAGCCGCGGATACGCAGACGATCAGCCAGGTCATAGAGCGAGTAATTGGTTTTCGCATCTGGTTTCAAACGCCAGGTCAGCGCCGGAATGCCCAATTGCGGATCACCATTGAAGAGCATTTCAAACGGGCCGATCTTGACCAGTTCACGCGCTAAGAACTGCGCAGTTTCGTAGCACTGCGAGTGAATACGCTCATATCCCTCACGCCCCAGACGCAAAAAGTTGTAGTACTGGGAAATAATCTGCCCCGCCGGACGCGAAAAGTTCAGGGCGAAAGTTGGCATATCGCCGCCCAGGTAGTTCACGTGGAAAATCAGTCCTTCTGGCAGTTCTTTCGCATCACGCCATATCACCCAGCCAGCACCCAAGGGTGCCAAGCCGAATTTGTGACCGGACGTGCTGATGGATTTGACCCGATCAACACGGAAGTCCCACAGCACATCGGGCGCGCAAAAAGGCGCCAGAAATGCACCGCTTGCACCGTCGACATGAATATCCACGCTCAGGCCCGTGCGTTTTTCCAGCTCATCGAGTGCGTCTGACAGCGGTTTTACGGTTTCATACAAACCAGTGAAGGTTTGGCCAAAGGTCGGCACCACCACGATGGTGTTCTCATCGACCCGGCCGTCGAGGTCTTCCGGGGTCATGAACCAATGCCCTTGCGACATCGGCACTTCACGAATTTCGACATCCCAATAGCGGGCGAATTTATGCCAGCACACCTGCACGGGACCACACACCATGTTTGGGGTTGATGTCGATTTGCCGGCGGCTTTTCGCACGGCACGCCAGCGCCAGAGCGCTGCCAAGCCACCCAGCATGCACGCTTCGCTGGACCCCACCGTGGACGTGCCCAATGTGCTCGCCGCATCCGGGGAATGCCACAAGTCCGCCAGCATATGCACGCAACGATTTTCCAGCTCTGCTGATTGTGGGTACTCATCTTTGTCGATCATGTTCTTGTCGATCGACAGGTCCATCAGCTTGTGAACCTCGTCTTCCGCCCAAGTCTGGCAGAAGGTGGCGAGGTTCTGGCGCGAGTTGCCGTCCAGATACAGTTCGTCGTGAACCAACTGGTAAACCTCACGTGCCGACTGCTCGGCCTGGGGGAATAACTTGGTCGCTGCGGCGTGATCCAGGGCGGATGAACCAAAGACCGGGTCGGTTGCGCCGTGACGCTTAATGCGATGCAGTGCCATGAGAGCTCTCCTTGAGTAATGAACAACACAGCCAAGCCGACCGCCTCCTGCTGGCTCGACTTCAACCCAGCGAGCATAGACAACCCGTTGAGGTTTGCTGTGCGATTTTCGTTCAGCGTTATTTTTACGATCTATAGTCTCCATTCCTACACAGCACTCATGGAGCGAGCGTAATGAAGCGAAAACCCACGACTGTCGATGACAGTGTGAAACAGGCGCTGGACGAAGCACTGCAACGTTTCGCCAACAATCAGCACGGCAAAAACGCCAGCTACATCCCCTATTTGGCCTCGGTGCCTTCCCATTTATTCGGCATTAGCATCATGTTTTGCGATGGCACCCATGCCGAGGTGGGAGACACCGACTACGCCTTTGCCATCGAGTCGATTTCCAAAGTTTTTACCCTGGCCCATGTGCTCGATGAAATCGGCCCGCAGGTGCTGCGCAGCAAGATTGGTTGCGACCCAACCGGGGAACCCTTCAATTCAGTGGTCGCCCTGGAATTGCACAAGGGTCGACCGCTCAATCCGTTTGTAAACGCTGGGGCAATGGCCACCGTGAGCCTGCTGGCAGCCGAGAACGCGCAAACACGCTGGGAACAAATCCAATCGACTTATAACGCTTTTGCCGGGCGCGAATTGGGCGTTAACGAAGAGGTGTACAAGTCCGAAGCGTCCAGTAATCAACACAACCGCGGCATTGCCTGGTTGTTGCAGAGCTATGGCTACATGTACGCCGACCCCATGGAGGTGTGCGCCGTTTACACGCGCCAATGCTCGGTGTCGATTACCTGCCAAGACTTAGTGACCATGGGGGTGACGCTGGCCAACGGCGGCGTAAACCCTGTCACCGGAAAACGCGTGGTACAGGCTAAAAACGTGGCACCTATTTTGGCCGAAATGACATTAAACGGACTTTATGACACCACAGGTGACTGGTATTACAAAGTCGGCTTGCCCGGCAAAAGCGGGGTCGGTGGCGGTATTCTCGCCGTCGTCCCAGGCGTGTGCGCCATCGCCGCCTTCGCTCCGCCACTGGATGTGGCAGGTAATAGTGTTCGTGGCCAATTAGCCGCCGAACACCTCAGCCGCACGCTCAATTTGAGCCTGCTGCACTAATCAGGAAGATTAAGGGAGGCGCTTATGGCTACCACCAGCAAAGCTAAAACTTACATGTCATGGCTCACTATCTGTTTCATGATGGTTGCCGCTGTGGCCAGTATTCGTTCACTGCCGACCATGGCTGTTTATGGCCTGGGTTCGATTTTTTTGTATGTGATCCCGGCACTGTTGTTTTTCATTCCGGTTTCGCTGGTTGCCTCTGAACTGGGCACAGGCTGGAACGGTGGGATCTATGGCTGGGTAAGGCAAGCCTACGGAGATCGCCCCGGCTTTTTCATCATGTGGTTCATGTGGGTACAAGTCGTGGTGTGGTACCCCATTGTTCTAGGGTTTGCGGCGAGCACCATGGCGTATCTGATCAACCCTGAACTGGCCAAAAGCGGTGTCTTTACGGCAGCAGTGATCATCGTCCTGTATTGGCTATCAACGTTTGTCGCGCTTAACGGACTCAGTGCACTGTCAAAACTGACGTCATGGTTCATGCTGCTAGGGACCGCATTACCGGCTGCGCTGCTGGTACTGCTGGGTGTGGCCTGGCTAGTATTGGGGCACAAATCCGCCGCGCCATTGACTCTGGATGCCTTGATTCCGGCTATTTTCGATACCCACTCCACCGTTAAAGCGGGCCCGCATAACCTGCACTCGGACATGTGGCGGGAATTTACCGGGGTCATTACCGGCCTGGTGTTGATTGTGAGTAACTTTCTGGCGTTTGCCGGTATCGAAATGAACGCCATTCACGCCCGCGAATTGCGCAACCCGCAAAAAGAAATGCCGCGCGCGATTCTCTTGGCCTTTTTCATGATTCTGCTGGTGTTTATTCCACCAACCGTGGCGATTTCGCTGGTGGTACCGGCGGACTCGACCAGCCTCACCGCAGGGGTCATTCAGGCGTATGCGGCCTTCTTTGAAGGTTTCAATATGCCGTGGGCAACGTCGATCATGGCTATTTTGTTAATCATCGGCGCTCTGGGTGGAGTGCTGGCCTGGACGGCAGGGCCATCTACAGGCCTGTTATTTGTCGGCAAGGCCGGGATGCTTCCACCGGTGCTGCAAGAAGTGAACAGCAAAGGCGTGCAGAAAAACATTCTGTATTTGCAGGCCATTATCGTCACCTTGCTCTCGACGATTTACATCTTCATCGACAACGTCTCGGATGCTTTCTGGATGATCAGCGCGATGGCTGCGCTGATGTACCTGATCATTTACGTCTTTATGTTCCTGGCCGCCATGAAGCTGCGTAAAACCCAGCCCGACGTAAAACGCGGCTATGTACTCAAAGGCCTGCATGGATGGTGTTTCTTGGGGCTGTTCTCGACCTGCGTGGCGCTGATCTTTGGTTTTATCCCGCCAAACAACTTCAGCAGCATGCCTTTTTTTGAATATGCGGGGACTTTGCTGCTCGGACTGGTGATTGCGGGCGTACCGCCTTTCATCTTCTATGCAGTGCGCAAACCATCATGGCAGATGGTGCCTAAAGCGCAGGCCGATCAATATTCAGCAGCGTTGCAGGATCTACAGGACGCAGACGCCAAGGCAGCGAAGGCTTGATGGGTATGTAGTCGCGGTGAGTGAGGTTTTCAACAGGCATAAAAAAAGCGTCCCGAAGGACGCTTTTTTTAATGGCCTCTGATGCAATTGTCATCAGTGCCTAATTTTCACACCCATTACTGCTGGGCAGAAAATGGTCGGGGTAAGGGGATTCGAACTCCTGACATCCTGCTCCCAAAGCAGGCGCGCTACCGGACTGCGCTATACCCCGGTAAAAAAAAGACACCTTCAAGAGGCGCCTTCTGCGATCAGCGCTTTTGGCCTCTGATCTTAAGATCTAACCCCAGCGAACTGGAGCCAAAAATGGTGGGTCGTGTGGGATTCGAACCTACGACCAATTGGTTAAAAGCCAACTGCTCTACCAACTGAGCTAACGACCCAAAAATGGTCGGGGTAAGGGGATTCGAACTCCTGACATCCTGCTCCCAAAGCAGGCGCGCTACCGGACTGCGCTATACCCCGGCTTGAAAATGGCTCCACGACCTGGACTCGAACCAGGGACCCAATGATTAACAGTCATTTGCTCTACCAACTGAGCTATCGCGGAACTACATATTTCAATCTGAAACAATGTTGCTTTACATCTTTGCAATACTCTTTGACTTCATCGCATCGCTGCGTTGGCGTCTCTGAGGCGGGCCATTTTACAACCTTTCAAACCCTTGTCAACCCTTATTTTTCGTTAGAAGACAATGATTTAGCTCTTCTAGCGGGCTTCTTGGTTTGGGCCAAGTTGCCGTTGCGGGTGACTTACTGCGGGGCGCATCTTACAAGCGTTTTCCTTATAGATCAACACCCTAAATAAAAAAAGGCCTCGCAAAGCGAGGCCTTCCTTAAAACACGGTACTTGAGCCTTATGCGAAGACGATTTCGTCGTCTTTCACGGTGGCTACAACCGTTGTGCCCGGCAAGAACTGACCCGACAGAATCAGTTGTGCCAGAGGGTTTTCGATCCAGCGCTGGATCGCACGTTTGAGTGGCCGTGCGCCATATACCGGGTCGTAACCCACAGCGATCAACTTGTCCAACGCCTCCTGACTCAGTTCAAGGCTCAGGTCACGCTCAGCCAGACGGCTGCGCAGACGGCCCAATTGGATCTCGGCAATGCCAGCGATCTGATCACGAGCCAGAGGTTCGAAGATCACGACTTCATCAATCCGGTTCACAAACTCCGGACGGAAGTGCGTACTCACCGCATCCATCACCGCAGCGCGTTGTGCTTCGCGATCGCCTACCAGTTCCTGGATCTGTGCAGAGCCCAGGTTGGAGGTCATCACAATCACTGTGTTGCGGAAGTCCACTGTGCGGCCATGGCTGTCAGTCAAACGACCGTCTTCAAGCACTTGCAGCAACACGTTGAACACATCCGGATGAGCCTTCTCGACTTCATCCAGCAGAATCACCGAGTAAGGCTTACGCCGTACTGCTTCGGTCAAGTAACCGCCTTCTTCGTAGCCCACATAGCCTGGTGGCGCACCAATCAGTCGAGCCACGGAATGTTTCTCCATGAACTCGGACATGTCGATCCGTACCATCGCCTCTTCAGTATCAAAGAGGAACTCGGCCAGCGCCTTGCACAACTCGGTTTTACCCACACCGGTTGGGCCCAGGAACATGAACGAGCCGCTTGGGCGATTCGGGTCACTCAAGCCTGCACGAGAACGGCGGACGGCGTTGGACACGGCCACCACGGCCTCGTCCTGACCAATGACGCGTTCATGCAGCAAGCTTTCCATCTTCATCAGCTTGTCGCGCTCGCCTTCGAGCATTTTCGACACCGGAATACCGGTCCACTTCGAAACGACTTCGGCGATCTCCTCTTCGGTCACTTTGCTGCGCAACAACTGGTTCTCAGTTTTGTTGCTGTGCTCGTCGACCATTTGCAGGCTGCGCTCCAGATCGGGAATCACCCCATACTGCAACTCGGCCATGCGGTTGAGGTTGCCGCTGCGGCGTGCCACTTCAAGTTCTTGGCGAGCCTGCTCGATCTTTTGCTGGATCTGGGCAGAACCCTGCACTTCGGCTTTTTCCGAGGTCCAGATTTCTTCCAGGTCGGAATACTCGCGCTCATGGCGCTCGATTTCTTCCTGCAATTTCTCGAGACGTTTTTTCGCCGCCTCATCTTCTTCTTTCTTCAGCGCCTGGGCTTCAACCTTCAGTTGAATCAAGCGGCGCTCAAGACGATCCAGTACTTCCGGCTTGGAATCGATCTCCATACGGATGCGGCTGGCCGCTTCGTCCATCAGGTCGATCGCCTTGTCAGGCAACTGCCGATCGGTGATGTAGCGATGGCTGAGTTTGACCGCCGCAATGATCGCACCGTCGGTGATCGCCACCTTGTGGTGCACTTCATAACGCTCTTTCAACCCTCGCAAAATCGCAATGGTGTCTTCTTCGCTCGGCTCATCGACCAGCACTTTCTGGAAACGGCGCTCAAGCGCTGCGTCCTTCTCTATATATTGGCGGTATTCGTTGAGCGTGGTCGCACCGACACAATGCAGCTCGCCTCGGGCCAGAGCTGGTTTGAGCATGTTGCCCGCATCCATGGCGCCCTCACCTTTACCGGCACCGACCATAACGTGCAGTTCGTCGATAAACAGGATCACTTGCCCTTCCTGTTTCGACAGCTCGTTAAGCACCGCTTTCAGACGCTCTTCGAACTCACCCCGGAACTTGGCACCCGCAATCAGCGCACCAATGTCCAGCGACAGCAAGCGCTTGCCTTTCAGACCATCCGGCACTTCGCCATTAATGATCCGTTGCGCCAGACCTTCGGCAATCGCCGTTTTACCCACACCAGGCTCACCGATCAGTACCGGGTTGTTTTTGGTGCGGCGCTGCAAGACCTGAATGGTGCGACGAATTTCATCGTCACGCCCAATCACCGGGTCGAGCTTGCCTTCTTCGGCGCGCTTGGTCAGGTCGATGGTGTATTTATCCAGCGCCTGACGCGACTCTTCGACGTTGGGGTCATTGACCGCTTCGCCACCGCGCAAGTTATTGATGGCATTTTCCAGGGCTTTTTTGCTCACGCCCTGCCCCAGCAACAATTTGCCCAGCTTGCTGTTATCGTCCATCGCGGCCAGCAAGACCACTTCACTGGTGATGTACTGGTCGCCTTTTTGCTGCGCCAAACGATCCGCCTGATTCAACAGACGCGCCAAATCCTGCGACATATTCACGTCGCCGGTCGGATTCTGAATTTTAGGCAGCTGGTCCAGCTCTTTGGTCAGTTCTTTACGCAGGCTATTTACATCAAAACCCACTTGCATCAGCAGTGGCTTGATCGAACCGCCCTGCTGTTCCAGCAATGCCTGCATCAAGTGCGCCGGTTCAATGGCCGGATGGTCAAGACCGACGGCCAATGACTGAGCATCGGACAACGCCAATTGCAACTTGCTGGTTAATCTATCTATACGCATTAGTCACCTTCCTTATGAGCAGGCCGGAGGGATGGAAACTCCTGAATGAAGAAACCTGCCAGATACCTTAGTAGATGCGGGCGACTTCGAAAGTTTCAAGCGTAGAGAAAATGATGCAAGTCAACTGGCCGGGGGTTCGATCCAGATCAGTGATGCGAAACGGCCAGTACGAGGACTGCGCCGGTAGGAGAAGAACCGCGGATCGGTGACGGTGCAAAAGCCACCGCCATAAACCGCAGTGATGCCGAAACGGGCCAGGCGCAGGCGCGCCAGTTCATAGATATCGGCCATATAGCGGCCTTCATTGACGCTGGGAACAAATGCCGCAGCCGCCTGGGGTAGATCGTCTACAAAGACGCCCCGTACCTCACGCCCGACTTCGAAGGCCTTGGGGCCAATGGCCGGGCCAAGCCAGACCAGGATGTCTTGAGGCTCAACATTGAGGCTTTGCGCGGCCGCTTCAAGCACGCCAGCCGCCAGCCCGCGCCAACCGGCATGGGCTGCCGCGACACGCGTGCCCGCACGATCACAGAACAGCGCTGGCAAACAGTCGGCCGTCATCACCGTGCAGGCAATGCCGGGCGTTGCCGTCCAGCTCGCGTCAGCTTCGCCGATGTGTTGAGGATTGGCAGGTGCGACCACAACCCCGTGAACCTGGCTGAGCCAAGCGGGTTGCACGTCAAAAATATGGGTCAAGCGTTGGCGGTTATGTGCAACGGCGAGGCGGTCGTCGCCCACATGGTCGCCCAGATTGAAGCTGTCGAACGGCGCCAGACTGACGCCGCCCGCACGGGTGGTCACACAGGCCCTGACGCCTGCCGGCGCAGGCCAGTCAGGAATCAGGAAGGTGTTCATCCGATGAAAGCCTCACGGTCTTGCTTGAGTAGCGTCAGCAACCAGACAAAATCGTCCGGAAGTGGCGATTCCCAGCTCATGCGCTTACCGGTCGTCGGATGGTCCAACTCGAGGAAGCGCGCATGCAAAGCCTGACGCGGGAAGTTTTTAAGGGATTCGATCATGGTCACACTGGCCGCCGGCGGGATACGGAAGCGACCGCCGTAGGCAGGGTCTCCGACCAACGGGAAGTTAATGTGCGACATATGCACACGAATCTGGTGCGTTCGCCCGGTTTCCAGCTTGACCCGCACATGGGTGTGGGAACGGAAACGTTCAAGCACGCGGTAATGACTCACCGCCTGCTTGCCGCCTTCCATGACCGCCATGCGCTGGCGCTGCTGGCCGTGACGGCCGATGGGCGCGTTGATCTTGCCCCCGGCGGTAACGACACCGATCACAATGCATTCATAGATACGGCTGACACTGCGACTCTGCAACTGAGTAACCAGTTGTGTCTGCGCCTGGATGGTCTTGGCGACCACCATCAGACCAGTGGTGTCTTTATCGAGGCGATGCACGATCCCCGCACGCGGCACATTGACGATGTCCGGCACGTGGTGCAGCAAGGCATTGAGCAAAGTACCGTCAGCATGCCCGGCAGCCGGATGAACCACCAGGCCCGCGGGCTTGTTGATCACCAGGATGTCATCGTCTTCGTAAACGATATCCAGGGGAATGTCTTGGGCGACCCATTCACCCTGGGCTTCCTGCTCTGCAGTCAGCTCCAGGATGGCACCACCGTGCACGATGTCACGGGGGCGGATAACGGCTCCGTCCACTGTCAGGCGGCCGTCTTTGATCCAGGCGGAAAGGCGCGAGCGCGAGTGCTCAGCGAATAATTGTGCAGCGACTTGATCGAGGCGTTGGCCACCCAGTTCGGACGGCACCTCTTCGCGAAGTTGAATTTTCTCGGACATGCTCATCAGGACCGCGCCAAGCCTTTGGTTTCGGCTGCGCGCTTGTGGTTAAATACGGCGTCTTTTGCCCCGAGGCTTTTCACGGGGCGCTCATCATAACAGGACGGACCCGCCCAAGACAGCGGCCGTCATAGGGACGCAAGCCGCCATGCAAGTGAGACACCTGCTGCTGATCGCCATCCTCGCATTGACCGCCGCTTGCTCGTCGACAAAAGAAGTCGTTGACGAAAACTTGAGCGAAGTCGAGCTGTACCAGCAGGCGCAGGCCGACCTGGATAACCACAGCTATACCAGTGCTACCGCCAAACTGAAGGCTCTAGAGTCGCGCTATCCGTTCGGTCGCTATGCCGACCAGGCCCAGCTCGAACTGATCTACGCCAACTACAAGAACTCTGAACCAGAGGCTGCCAAGTCCGCAGCCGAGCGCTTCATTCGTCTGCACCCGCAGCATCCAAACGTCGACTACGCCTATTACCTCAAGGGCCTGACCTCGTTTGACCAGGACGTTGGCCTGTTGGCGCGCTTCCTGCCGCTGGACATGACCAAGCGCGACCCTGGCGCTGCACGTGACTCGTATAACGAGTTCGCCCAGCTCACCAGCCGCTTCCCTAATAGCCGTTACGCACCTGATGCCAAGCAACGCATGATTTACCTGCGCAACCTGCTGGCATCGTATGAAATCCATGTAGCCGATTACTACCTGACCCGTCAGGCTTACGTAGCGGCGGCCAACCGTGGTCGTTATGTGGTTGAAAACTTCCAGGAAACCCCTTCGGTCGGTGACGGCCTGGCGGTAATGGTTGAGGCCTACCAGCGCATGCACCTCGACCAACTGGCCGAAACCAGCCTCGAAGTGTTGAAAACCAACTACCCGAACCACCCTAGCCTGGTTGATGGTCAGTTCGTGCCACAGGTTTCCGATGCGGACAACCGCTCGTGGCTGAGCAAGGCCACCCTGGGCCTGATCGAGTCCAGCACACCGCTGCCACCGGGCGAAACCCGCGCCAACCTGGACATCCAGAAGCAATATCAAGATGCCAAGGATGCCATTCCGGCAGAGCTCAAGCCTAAAGATGCTGATGGCAACATCATCGAAGCACCTGAGGCAGAAGGCAAAAGCCGCTCCTGGTTCAGCTACATGACCCTGGGCTTGTTCGACTGATTGTTCAGCCCTGCAAAAAGAGCTCTTCGGAGCTCTTTTTTTGGTCTGTGATTTGTTGCTGTGCGCCCGCCAAGTCCTTGGCTAAACTGGCTCATCTTTTCTTGAATAGCGGATAACCATGCTTCGTTTACTGATCTGGGCTGCACTGATTGCTGCGGGCGTGTGGTTTTGGCGCAAATACAAAGCCAGCATTCAGGCAACCAAAAAACCGGTTGATCCTGGCGCGCAGCCAATGGTGCGTTGCGTCCATTGTGGCGTCCATTTACCGCGTGATCGCGCACTCAGCAGACAACAAGATTGGTTTTGCAGCCAAGAGCACTTGGAGCAAGGGCCAAAGCCTCGGGCTTAGCGTCTCTGTGGCCAGATAGATGCTCGACGCCCTATTTAAGCGAACATGCCCCCTTACAAGAGCGCAATGCTGTTCATTTAAGTGAAAGCGGATCTTGTAGGAGCGAGCTTGCCTCGCGATCTTTTGATCGTTAAAAGATCGAGAGGCAGGCTCGCTCATACAGGCTTCAAGTGTTCGCGCACCTTTAAGCCAGCGTTAAAGATGACTTTCTACCCTGGCAATCAAATCCGTCCCGCGGGCGCATAAGGCGCCGGGTCAATGATCGGTTCACGCCCCAGCAGCAAGTCAGCGAACAACTGGCAAGACGCCGGAGCCAGTACCAGACCGTTACGGTAGTGCCCGCAGTTGAGCCACAATCCGTCATAGCCTGAAACCCGGCCAATGTACGGAATACCTTCCGGGGAGCCAGGCCGCAAGCCCGCCCAATGCCCCACCACTTCAGCATCTGCCAAGGCCGGGATAAGTTCTATTGCCGAAGCTTTAAGGCTCTCCAGGGCGACATCTGTCGGGGATTTGTCGAAGCCTTCGTGCTCAAGTGTGCTGCCAATCAAGATATGCCCGTCGCGGCGCGGAATCGCATAGCGGCCTTTTGCCAAGACCATGCACGACAAGAAATCAGACGCACACTTGTACAAAATCATCTGCCCTTTAACAGGCGCCACCGGCAGTTCAATTCCCAGCCCAGCCAGCAACTCACCACTCCACGCGCCAGCCGACAACACCACGTGATGACCGCGAATCTCACCTTGTGCAGTATTTACACCGGCAATTTTATTACCCTCGCGGACAAACCCCTGAACTTCGCATTGCTCATGGATCGTGACATTCGGCATGGCTTGCAGCGCGGCTTTCAACGATTTTACGAGGCGCGGATTACGCACGTTGGCCACATCAGCCATATAGATCGCCTGCGAGTAGCCACCGCCCAATACCGGTACAGCCCGTTCAACGGCCGAAATTTCAACAGAACTCAGTGGTCGACCTTCGCGCTGAGCCCACGCCAGCGCTTGCTCTTCGTCTTCAAGGTCTAACCAGTACAAACCGGTGGTGTGTACCTCTGGATCCACATGGGTAGTGGTAAACAGTTGCTCAGCCAACTGTGGATAAAAATCCTGCGACCAATGGGCCAGCGCGGTGACTGCTGGACTGTAACGCCAAGGGTAGAGTGGCGAAACAATCCCGCCACCCGCCCATGAGGACTCCTGCCCAACGCCGCTGCGATCCAGCAACACCACATGTTCAACCTCTGCCGCGAGGTTAAATGCCGTCAGCAACCCAATAACACCACCGCCTACAATTACCACTCGTTGTTGCTTAGCCATCTATCAACTCAGCTCAAAAATGAAAATTAATCGTTAGCGCCCCCAACACTGCTGCACTGTCAGGTCCGGAGCGGCATCTGTATTGGCTGCCAGGCCTGTGTGGCTCAACGTGTAGTTGCCACAGGCGTCGCCGGCCATTGTCGAGCCTTCTTTACGTGTGGCCGTTAGCAAAAAGGCCTGATCGGCGAGCGCATGGGTAATCAGGTAGTGCTGATTACCCCGGCTGATATTTTCCGCCCCCCTGTATAAACCTTTTTTGTATAAAAACGCTCAAGACTTTGGGATTGCTCCGACAACAACATAACGATTTGAGCGCGATGGCTGCGCTTCATCGAGTCGCTATACATCGGATACACGAAAGCGCCAAGGAAACCGATGATCGAAACCACGATCATGAGCTCCAGCAACGTGAAACCTGCTCCAAATCGATACATTCAGCCATCCTCACTGTATTTGCCGCCACATGATTCTTCGAAACTGCTGGCGTATGGGTTCCTCTTCGTTGCCCAGCGGCGGGTAGCGCGCATAAATGCTCTCAAGCACAGTACGCGATGGCCCGCGCAGACCAACGGCGGTAATTCGGTATAAATGGGCAGACGCAATACCCGGCAAGTGAGCGGGCGTTAGGCCGACCCCCAAACTCTGGAGGCCGTACAACCCATCAGTGCCCCCACGCCAGAGCACTCCAGAGACCGGGTCAAGCCCAGGCGAAATTTGAGTGCGGGCAGATAACGGCGGCATGCACCGAGCAACGGTGTTGCAGGCAAATAGTCCCGACCACTCAACCTGTACCTGAGATTCGCCCAGCCGCAGCCCTGTTTCGCCCGCTTGCAATGACTGGTTGGCCAGCCAGACGCTGCCGGCCATTTTTTCTTGTTGAACGGCACTCTGTAGAGAAGAAAGTCCGATCAGGCTGAGTAACAACAGAAAGGTCAGGCAAACCACTAGCGCCATGCCTGATTGCTTGCGCGCAAAACTACTCATCAGTCACCTACCCCAGACGATTACGCAGTGCGACAACCACGTGGTAAGACTGATCCCTGATTCGCGCCTTGGGGTCTTGCAACGTCAGTGCAATTTTCACGCTGCGAATACTGGCCAAACTGACAGGGCTCTCCTCGTAACGTTGAACCGACTGCCCTGCAGCTGAACTGGCCATACCAAAACTCACGTCAAACGCCGCTACGTTGTCCAGCAGTACCGTTTTGCCAGTCCCTGTTTTCAACTGCCCATTTTCAAACCAGTAAATGATGCGCCGCAGTGCAAAGCCTGTCTCGCCAGGCGCCAAAGGCAGATGCTGCCCTGCATAAGCCTGCGCAGAGCGTGTGCAGTCAGACACCACGGTCCAATCGGGCTTTGTCCCCTGCGGCCCAACATCCGCACTGATAAACCTCCACGACCTTGAGCCTGCCGCCCCTTGCCAGGAGATGGGCGTTGTAAAAACCAAGGGCGCATCGATAATGCTGTCGGGCGCAATGCAGCCGAACATGCCCACCATTCGAATTTCCTGGGCGATTTTGCTCAATACAAAACGCGCGTCTTCTTGCGCAACCGCAGCGGAATACTGCGCGAGGTAAGTCTGGCGCGCGCCCAAGAACACCTGAGTGGCACCCAACACCAATAACACCCCTAACGCCAACGCGAGCATGAGTTCTGTCAGGCCAAATCCAGCATTCGAGTGTTTCATGACGCCCCTTGCGTGGCATCAGCCGAAAGCTGGCTGGTCAGAGTGAAGGTTTGAAGAAAGCCCGCTTCCTTGCTGGCGCGCGAGTCGTCCCACTCCAGGGTGATAGCAACCTGACGCCCGCTGATAGCGATGCGGCCATTGGCACTTTCCCCCCCGAACTGACGAATGTCGCGCTTGAAATCACTCAAGTCCTGGCCCAGCGCACTGCTCAGGCCTATACCGCCACTGCCGGAGAAGCTGTAATCGGCGGCGGCATTGGCGCGAATCCGGTCCAGCATGGCGTAGGCAATAAAGCTGGCCTGTGTGGTCATCAATGCACTGTCGGTGTGTTTGAGTGCATTCAGCTGTACCGCTGCTGCGCCTAACAATCCACTCGCCAGAATGACCGCCGCGACCAGCACCTCGATCAAGGTCATTCCGTTCTGCAGGTTTTTATCGGATCGAATCATGTGCGCCTCTCCCTGGCATTCATTCAACGGCACGTCCTGTGCCGACATGCCAAAAGCCTAGCGCTGCAGGCACGCCCCACCTGTAGGAACAGGCTGGTAAAACGGATGGATTCTTCACTTGCCTGAGTGCGCTAAAACCTCGCATTACGGCCTAAATAGGATGAAACAGTTGCCGGGGATGACCACCCGACAGATGCGCTATACCTCTTGAAGCGCAAGGATTGCGCATGGATACGTCCAGGGAGGACGCCGTGTATCAACAAGGTATAGGCCTTATCCAGTTGCTGTTTACGCTAGCGATTGTTGCAATTACCGCTCAATTTGCAGGCCCGGCTTACAACGCTTTGGTTGAGCAGCAGCGACGCCAGGTAACGGCCGAGCAATTAACCAACAGTCTGCGCAACGCGCGGACTGAGGCATTGATACGGCATCAGTATGTGGTGGTGCATGCACTGGGCGAAGACTGGGGAAAAGGCTGGCGGATTATTCTGGACGTGAGTGGCAAGGGCCATCTCGATCAGAGCAACCCGGTATTGGCCGAAAAGCAAGGCAACACGCATATACCGATTGCCGGTAATACGCCGGTCAAACATTACGTTCGGTTTAACCCGCTGGGTGAACCGTTATTAAGCGCGGGGGCATTTCAGGCGGGGACACTGCATATTTGCCAAACCGAAACCGCGCTGAGCCACTACCAGGTGGTGCTCGCCAAGAGTGGCCGCATTAGCCTGCGCAGCGATCAGGCTGCGCAGGCGCTGTGCGGCCTGGCTTAAATCAGAGAGCGAACGCGCAGTTCTTTAGGCATGGAGAACGTAATGTTCTCTTCGCGACCAGCCAGCTCGTCTGCGCCGGTGGCACCCCAAGCGTGCAACTGCTGAATCACTCCACGCACCAGCACTTCAGGCGCCGAAGCCCCTGCCGTGATACCAATGCGCTCGACACCGTCGAACCAGCTTTTTTGCAGGTCTTCGGCACCATCGATCAGGTAGGCAGGCGTGGCCATGCGCTCGGCCAGCTCACGCAAACGGTTGGAGTTGGAGCTGTTCGGACTGCCCACGACCAATACCACATCGGACTCGTCGGCCAGTTGCTTGACCGCGTCCTGACGGTTTTGCGTGGCGTAGCAGATGTCATCCTTGCGCGGGCCGCCAATGGCCGGGAAGCGCGAGCGCAGCGCGTCGATCACACGGCTGGTGTCGTCCATCGACAACGTGGTCTGGGTCACAAACGCCAGTTTTTCCGGGTTGTTGACGCGCAGATTGGCGACATCTTTTTCGTCTTCGACCAAGTAAATAGCACCACCATTACTGCCGTCGTACTGGCCCATGGTGCCTTCCACTTCCGGGTGACCGGCGTGGCCAATCAGGATGCACTCACGACCGTCACGGCTGTAACGCGCGACTTCGATGTGCACCTTGGTCACCAGCGGACAGGTGGCATCGAACACTTTAAGCCCGCGGCCCGCTGCTTCGGTACGCACAGCCTGGGACACGCCATGAGCACTGAAAATAACAATGACATCATCCGGTACTTGATCAAGCTCTTCGACAAAGATCGCGCCACGGGAGCGCAGGTCTTCAACGACAAATTTGTTGTGCACCACTTCGTGGCGAACATAGATAGGCGGACCGAAGACTTCCAGAGCGCGATTGACGATTTCAATCGCTCGGTCCACCCCAGCGCAGAAGCCACGGGGGTTGGCGAGTTTGATATGCATGCTAGGCCTCGTGGGTCGTGCAGAAAAATAGTGCCAATCAGGCCCGGCACGCGCCGGGCACTGAACTACAGCGCTTTAACGTCTTTGATTTCTACGTCGAAGGTCAGGGTTTTACCTGACAATGGATGGTTGAAATCGATGGTCACTTGTTCGTCGTCAAACGCTTTGACCACACCCGGCAGCTCGGTGTTGGCCGCGTCATTGAAGATCACCAGCAAGCCTTCGGACAAGTCCATGTCTTTGAACTGCGAACGAGCAATAATCTGCACGTTTTGCGGGTTAGGCTGGCCGAACGCGTTTTCTGGAAGGATCTCCAGCGTGCGTTTGTCGCCCGCCTTGAAGCCGAACAAAGCGGCTTCAAAACCAGGCAACAGGCTGCCATCACCCACCTTGAAGGTGGCCGGGGATTTGTCGAACGTGCTGTCGACGGTGTCGCCATTCTCCAGGCGCAAAGCGAAATGCAGAGTGACTTCCGTGTTCTGGCCAATACGTTGCTCAGTCATGAGCCGGTTCTCCAGACTTTTTACTTTTAAACATATCCAGTGCCAGCATCACAGCACCAACACAAATCGCGCTGTCGGCGAAGTTGAAGGCAGGGAAATACCAGCGGTTTTGCCAATGCACCAGAATGAAATCAACGACATGACCATAAACAATGCGGTCATACAGGTTGCCCAATGCACCGCCCAAAATCAGCGCCAGCGCAATTGCCAACCACGTGTCATTACGTCCAAGGCGCTTGAGCCAGACAATCAACACCGTACTGACCACTATCGCGATCACGGCGAAAAGCCAACGTTGCCAGCCAGCACTGTCAGCCAAAAAACTGAAGGCTGCGCCCGTGTTGTAAGCCAGCGTCCAGCTGAACAGATCGGGGATGATCACGATCTGCTGGTACATCTGCAACGCGTTGTCGAAATAGACCTTGCTGGTCAGGTCAATGACCAGGACCAGCACAGTCAACCAGAGCCAGCCCAGGCGCCCGAAGCGCCCGGCAGTGCTGGTATTAGGCATAGTGACGTACCTCGCCGGTGCCGCTGATGTTGTCGACGCAACGACCGCAGATTTGCGGATGCTCCGGGTTCACGCCGACGTCTTCACGGCAATGCCAGCAGCGTGCGCACTTGGCGTAGGCCGACTTGACCACTTTGAGCTTGAGGCCAGCGACTTCAGTGACCACGGCATCAGCCGGCGCTTGCGCAAATGGCGCGACGCTGGCGGTCGAGGTAATCAGTACAAAGCGCAGTTCGTTGCTCAGCTTGGACAGATCGGTTGCCAGGTCATCTTCGGCAAACAAGGTGACTTCAGCCTGCAAGTTGCCGCCAATGGCTTTGGCCGCGCGCAGGTTTTCCATCTCTTTGTTAACCGCAACCTTGACCGCCATGATCCGCTCCCAGTAGGCGCGGTCCAGCTCGGTGCCTTCCGGCAACTCGCTCAGGCCTTCATACCAGGTGTTGAGCATGACAGATTCGTTACGCTCGCCCGGCAGGTATTGCCACAGTTCGTCGGCGGTGAAAGCCAGGATCGGAGCGATCCAGCGCACCAGTGCTTCGCAGATATGGAACAGCGCGGTCTGGCACGAACGACGGGCCTTGCTGTCGGCGCCAGTGGTGTACTGACGGTCCTTGATGATGTCGAGGTAGAAACCACCCAGCTCCTGCACGCAGAAGTTGTGCACTTTGGAGTACACGTTCCAGAAGCGGTATTCGCCGTAATGCAGTTCCAGCTCACGTTGCAGCAGCAATGCACGGTCTACAGCCCAACGGTCCAGTGCCAGCATTTCATCGGCAGGCAGCAGGTCAGTGGCCGGGTTGAAACCGGTCAGGTTGGAAAGCAGGAAGCGCGCGGTGTTACGGATACGCCGATAGGCGTCTGCACTGCGTTGCAGGATCTGGTCAGACACCGCGATTTCGCCCGAGTAGTCGGTCGAAGCCACCCACAGACGCATGATGTCAGCGCCCAGAGTGTCGTTGACCTTTTGCGGTGCAATCACGTTGCCCAACGATTTGGACATTTTGCGACCAGCTTCATCCACGGTGAAACCGTGAGTCAGCAGTTCGCGGTACGGCGCGTGGTTGTCAATGGCGCAGCCGGTCAGCAACGAAGAGTGGAACCAGCCACGGTGCTGGTCGGAACCCTCGAGGTACAGATCGGCGCGCGGGCCGGTCTCGTGACCCATCGGGTGCGAACCGCGCAGCACGTGCCAATGCGTCGTACCGGAGTCGAACCACACGTCCAGGGTGTCGCTAATTTTGTCGTACAGCGGAGCTTCGTCGCCCAGCAACTCGGCAGCGTCCATTTTGAACCAAGCTTCGATGCCATCGACTTCAACGCGCTTGGCCACTTCTTCCATCATCTCGACGGTACGAGGGTGCAGCTCACCGCTTTCCTTGTGCAGGAAGAACGGAATTGGCACGCCCCAGTTACGCTGACGCGAGATGCACCAGTCAGGACGGTTGGCGATCATCGAGTGCAGGCGCGCCTGGCCCCAGGCCGGAACGAACTGAGTGTCTTCGATCGCCTGAAGTGCGCGAGTCCGCAAGGTGTCGCCAGTCGTCGGCTCTTTATCCATGCCGATAAACCACTGCGCGGTAGCACGGTAGATCAGCGGCGTTTTGTGGCGCCAGCAGTGCATGTAGCTGTGGTTGATGGTTTCGGTGAACATCAGCGCGCCGACTTCGATCAGCTTGTCGATGATGCTCTGGTTGGCCTTCCAGATGAACTGGCCACCGAAGAATTCCAATGACGGCACATACACACCGTTGCTTTGAACCGGGTTGATAATGTCGTCGTTGACCATGCCATAGGCTTTGCATGTCACGAAGTCGTCAACGCCGTAAGCCGGTGCGGAGTGAACCACGCCAGTGCCCGCGCCCAGTTCAACGTACTCAGCCAGATACACAGGCGACAGACGATCGTAGAACGGATGACGGAAGTTGATCAGTTCCAGTGCCGAACCGGTGGTGGTCGCGATCACTGAACCTTGCAGGTTGTAACGGGCCAGACTGGATTCGACCAGCTCTTCTGCCAGCACCAACAGTTTGTCGCCCACGTCGACCAGCGCGTAGGTGAATTCCGGGTGCACGTTAAGCGCCTGGTTAGCCGGGATGGTCCACGGGGTGGTGGTCCAGATCACGATCGATGCCGGTTTGCTCAGCGCTGCCAGGCCAAAGGCTTCGGCCAGCTTGGCTTCATCTGCAACCGGGAAGGCAACGTCGATGGCCGCAGACTTTTTGTCCTGATACTCGACTTCTGCTTCAGCCAGGGCCGAACCGCAGTCGAAACACCAGTTCACAGGCTTCAAGCCTTTAAACACGAAACCGCCTTTGACGATTTCAGCCAAAGCGCGGATTTCACCGGCTTCGTTTTTGAAGTCCATGGTTTTGTACGGGTTGGCAAAGTCGCCCAGTACACCCAGACGGATGAACTCGGACTTCTGGCCTTCGATCTGCTCGGTTGCGTACGCACGGCACAGCTCGCGGGTTTTATCCGCTGGCAGGTTTTTACCGTGAGTCACTTCAACCTTGTGCTCAATCGGCAGGCCGTGGCAGTCCCAGCCCGGCACGTACGGCGCATCGAAACCCGACAGGGTTTTCGAACGCACGATCATGTCTTTCAGGATTTTGTTGAGCGCATGACCGATGTGAATCGTGCCGTTGGCGTATGGAGGACCGTCGTGAAGTACGAACTTCGGACGATCCTTGCCAATCTCGCGCAACTTCCCGTACAGGCCAATGCTGTCCCAGCGCTGCAAAATTTGCGGTTCGCGCTGTGGCAGGCCGGCCTTCATTGGGAAGGCTGTGTCCGGAAGGTTTAGCGTGGCTTTGTAGTCGGTCATTTCAGGCTCTTTTTAAGCGGTTGACCCAGCCAAAAGGCTCGGGCGGCGGCGACGTCCGCATTGATCGCCGTCTTGAGCGCCTCCAGAGAGGCAAAACGCTGCTCATCACGCAGCTTGTGGTGGAATGCCACGGTCAAACGCTGGCCGTACAAATCGCCAGCGAAATCCAATAGATGTACTTCAAGATGGGCGTTGCCATCTCCTGCTACGGTCGGCCGGACGCCAATATTAGCGACACCGGGCCAGGTTTTTCCGTCAATCTCAACGCTGACCAGGTACACACCCGTCAACGGAACACGACGTCGCTTCAGCTGGATATTGGCCGTTGGCGTGCCCAACTGGCGCGCCAGTTTTTGGCCGTGCAATACCCGGCCCGCGATTTGAAACGGACGCCCCAGCAAACGTTCTGCCAAGGAGAAATCAGCGCTGGCCAAGGCATCACGCACCTTCGTGCTGCTGATGCGAACGCCATCAAGCTCAACGGTTTGCGCAGCTTCGACGGTAAAGTCCTGCATGACGCCCGCTTGTTGCAGGAAGTCAAAATCACCCACCCGGTCGCAACCAAAACGGAAATCGTCACCGACCTCCAGGTGTTTCACACCGAGGCCGTCGACCAGAATCGTGTCGACGAATTCGGCAGCGCTGAGTTTGCACAAGCGTTGATTGAACGCCAGGCACAGCACCCGATCAACCCCTGCGTCAGCCAACAGCTGCAGCTTGTCGCGCAGGCGAGCCAGACGCGCCGGGGCGGTCTCGGGGGCAAAGAATTCGCGCGGCTGCGGCTCAAAAATCACCACGCAGCTGGGCACGCCCAACTCCAGTGCACGTTCACGCAGTCGCTCCAGAATTGCCTGGTGACCACGGTGTACACCGTCAAAGTTGCCAATAGTGGCGACACAGCCCCGATGTTGGGGCCGCAGATTGTGAAGGCCTCGAACCAGCTGCATAACGCGCTTCTTGATCATAAAGTGGCCGATTATAACCACACCCAGCCCGTGACGACAGGCAACAGCGCAAGGCAAATCAGGTCAAATCGACAAAATCGACGTTTGACCGCAATTTTCCTTACATCAGAGACTTGCGGGCGAAATCCTTCAAACGCAAGCCCAACAGCAATAACATGCCGAAATAAGCCAGCACCCCCGCGACAACCAAACCACCCAGACGCATAAAGCGCTCAAGCATATGGCCGTGATCCCACGCTGGCATCAGCTGCATCAACCCAATCAATACCGCCGACATCACGGCGACCGCCAGCACCAACTTGAACAGGTACGGGGTCCAGCCCGGCTGGGGGATATACAGCTTCTGCTTGTGCAACTGCCAGAACAACAGACCGGCGTTGATACACGCGCCGACGCTAATGGCCAAGGCCAGGCCCGCATGCTGCAACGGCACAATAAAAACCAGGTTGAGCAATTGCGTGACTACCAAGGTGAACACTGCAATTTTTACGGGCGTGCGGATGTTTTGCTGGGCATAAAAACCGGGCGCCAGCACTTTGATCAGAATCAGCCCGAGCAACCCCACCGAGTACGCCACCAGCGCGCGCTGGGTCATGGCCGCATCCAGCGCACTGAACTCACCGTACTGAAACAGCGACACGGTCAGCGGCTCAGCCAGAATCGCCAAGGCCAGTGCACACGGCAACACCAGCACAAAGCACAGGCGCAGCCCCCAATCGAGAATCCTTGAGTACTCCTGGCGGTCTTTACTGGCGTAGGTCTTGGACAGCGTCGGCAGCAGGATTGTGCCCAACGCCACGCCCAGCACGCCCGACGGCAACTCCATCAAACGGTCTGCGTAGTACATCCATGACACCGATCCGGCCACCAGAAAAGAGGCAAAAATCGTGTTGATGATCAGGGAAATCTGACTGACCGAGACCCCCAGAATGGCTGGCAGCATCTGTTTCATCACTCGCCAAACGCCTGTATCACGCAGATTGAGGCGCGGCAGCACCAGCATCCCGATTTTTTTCAGGTGCGGCAGTTGAAACAGCAATTGCGCCAAGCCACCGGCCAGCACCGCCCAACCCAACGCCATGACAGGCGGGTCAAAGTAGGGGGTCAGGAACAGGGTAAAAATGATCATGCTGACGTTAAGTAACGTCGGCACAAACGCTGGCACCGAGAAGCGGTTCCAGGTATTGAGGATGGCCCCCGCCAGCGATGACAAGGAGATCAGCAATATATAAGGAAAGGTCACCCGCAACATGCCGGAGGTGAGCTGGAATTTCTCCGGGGTGGTGGCAAACCCCGGCGCTGTGGCCCAGATCACCCAAGGCGCGGCAAGCATCCCCAGAATCGTTACGATTGCCAGCACCAAGGTCAGCAAGCCGGCGACGTAAGCCACAAATGTGCGCGTTGCCTCTTCACCTTGCTGGCTTTTGTATTCAGCTAAAATCGGTACAAAAGCTTGAGAAAACGCGCCCTCGGCGAAAATACGACGCAGCAGATTGGGTAATTTAAACGCAATAAAGAACGCATCCGTAGCCATTCCGGCGCCAAACGTGCGCGCAATAATGGTGTCGCGTACAAAGCCCAAAACCCTTGAAATCATGGTGATAGAGCTGACGGCAGCTAACGATTTGAGCAAATTCATTGAAAGAGTTTTTGCCTTAAGAGAAAGAGCAGGCGTACAAAGCGCCCACTTATGCGATACTGCGCGCCGCAACAGCACAGAGCCAAGCTCGCGAGTTTACAGGTCAAGCGCCGGAAATAAATCTCCCGTCTCCCTCGATCAACCACTCAGCGGATCGTATCAATCGCCCTTGACAAGAGTTGTCGTCATCGGCATGATTCGCGGCCTATTTTGTTTGTTAATTCCCAAAAGTCTTTCGAGGAGCTCGACGGTGGCCAACACACCTTCCGCCAAAAAACGTGCAAAACAGGCTGAGAAGCGTCGCAGCCACAACGCCAGCCTGCGTTCCATGGTTCGTACCTACATCAAGAATGTAGTAAAAGCCATCGACGCAAAAGACGCTGCTAAAGCTCAAGCTGCTTATGTTCTGGCTGTTCCTGTTATCGACCGTATGGCCGATAAAGGCATCATCCACAAGAACAAAGCCGCTCGTCATAAGAGCCGCCTGAATGGCCACGTCAAGGCGTTGAACCTTGCGACTGCTGCTTAAGCGATAAGCTTTTTAAAAAACCGACCTCAGGGTCGGTTTTTTATTGCCTGCGATTTAATGACAACACAACAACAGCCGCAGCCGCTCCGAAGCAACGACTACAAAAGCACTACCCCACACGCATAAAAAAGCTGCGATCGGGACGAGCCCGTCGCAGCTTTTTATTAAGCCCTATTACTGCTGCGGCCACGGCAGAATCGGAATGGCGGTCACCGCATTCTGCGGGCCGCCTTCGATCAGGCGGTCGCTATACACCAGGTACACCAGCGTATTGCGCTTCTTGTCGAGGAATCGTACAACCTGCATGGTTTTGAAGACCAACGAGGTACGCTCCTTGAACACCTCCTCACCATCCTTCAAGTCACCCTTAAACGTGATCGGGCCGGTCTGGCGGCACGCCAGAGAAGCCTCCGCGCGATCTTCAGCCAAACCCAAGCCACCTTTCATGCCGCCAGTCTTGGCACGCGACAAGTAACAGGTCACGCCTTCAACCTTAGGATCATCAAACGCCTCGACCACAATGCGGTCGTTCGGCCCAACAAATTTGAACACGGTCGAGACCGTGCCAATTTCCTCGGCAGAGGCCAGCAATGGCACCGCCAAGATCAAACCCAACAGACCGCTTATCAAGCGCATGCAACACCTCAGTTTCAAACCAGAATCAGGTTATCGCGATGAACCAGTTCAGGCTCCGCCATGTAACCCAGCAAACTGACAATCGCTTCTGACGATTGCCCAATGATTTTTTGCGCCTCAGCAGCACTGTAGTTGGCCAGGCCACGGGCAATTTCCCGCCCGTCCGGTGCCACACACACCACCATCTCGCCACGACGGAAGCCGCCTTGCACCGACTTGACACCAACGGGCAACAAGCTTTTGTGCCCTTGAGACAACGCAGTCACGGCGCCATCATCCAGCACCAAGGTGCCGCGAGTCTGCAAGTGCCCAGCCAGCCACTGCTTGCGCGCTGCCAACATGCCACGCTCAGGCGACAGCAACGTCCCAAGACGCTCACCCGCCTTCAGGCGATCCAGCACACGCTCCAGACGACCGCCGACGATAATTGTATGCGCCCCTGAACGCGCAGCCAGGCGCGCCGCACGCAACTTGGTCTGCATGCCGCCACGACCGAGCGCACCGCCCGTCCCGCCCGCGACCGCATCCAGCGCCGGATCATCAGCACGCGCTTCGTAGATCATCCTGGCATCGGGGTTGTTACGCGGGTCAGCATCAAACATGCCGTCGCGGTCAGTCAGGATCACCAACAAGTCAGCCTCGACCAGGTTAGCCACCAGCGCCGCCAACGTATCGTTATCACCAAAACGAATTTCATCGGTGACCACAGTGTCATTCTCATTGATAACAGGGATCACACCCAGCTCAACCAGAGTACGCAAGGTGCTACGGGCATTGAGGTAACGCTTGCGATCAGACAGGTCATCATGAGTCAGCAGAATCTGCGCCGTGTGCCGCGAGTGCTCAGCAAAGCTCGACTCCCAGGCCTGCACCAAGCCCATCTGACCGATGGCAGCCGCCGCTTGCAGTTCGTGCATCGCACTGGGCCGAACCGACCAGCCCAAGCGACTCATCCCGGCGGCAACTGCCCCCGAAGACACCAGCACCAACTCGACGCCCGCCTCATGCAAGGCCACCATCTGCTCAACCCAAACACCCATTGCTGCTCGATCCAGGCCCTTGCCATCCGCCGTCAGCAATGCACTGCCGATCTTAACGACCCAACGCTGCGCACCTGTCACCTTGCTCCGCATCATCATCCAACCTATGCCTGAGAGCAGCGCGACCGAGCGCCACCCATGGATTTATTCTTGATTACCGTTTCACAGATACCAAAACGCCGCTCAATTGAGCGGCGCTGTAGTTTACTGCAACGAATCAGTCGCGGACGTAAATGATTTCCGGACCATCTTCGTCATCAACATCTTCTTCGTCCCAATCATCATCACCGATGTCGTGGACGCTCTTCACGCCGCTGCGACGCAGGGCACGCTGATCATCCAGCGCTTGCAGCTGTGCACGCGCTTCGTCTTCGATACGCTGATCAAGCTCGGCCAACTCTTCTTTATAAGCCGGGTCATTGGCCAGACGGTCAGCACGATCTTCAAGATAGCGCATGATGTCGTGGCACAGCTTGTCGGTACCGATTTTGGCAATCGCCGAAATCACGTACACAGGACCGGTCCACTCAAGACGATCAACCACTTCCTTAACGCGAGCGTCGTGCTCTTCCTGCGGCAACGAATCGCACTTGTTCAGCACCAACCAACGATCACGCTCAGCCAATGCAGGACTGAATTTGGTCAGTTCGTTAACGATGACTTCAGCGGTATCAGCAGCGCTGTCAGTGCCCTCAACAGGCGCCATGTCCACGAGGTGCAACAGCAAGCGAGTACGCGCCAAGTGCTTGAGGAAGCGAATCCCCAGACCCGCGCCATCCGAAGCACCTTCGATCAAGCCCGGAATGTCGGCAATCACGAAGCTCTTCCAGCGGTCGACACTGACTACACCCAGGTTTGGCACCAAGGTCGTGAACGGGTAATCCGCCACTTTTGGCTTGGCTGCAGATACCGCACGAATAAAGGTACTTTTGCCTGCGTTCGGCAAGCCCAGCAGACCCACGTCTGCCAGCACTTTCAATTCCAGCTTGAGATCACGCTGCTCACCCGGCTTGCCCGGAGTGGTCTGGCGTGGAGCACGGTTGGTGCTGGATTTGAAGCGAGTGTTACCCAAGCCGTGCCAGCCGCCATGCACCACCAGCAAACGCTGGCCCGCTTTCGTCAGGTCACCAATGACTTCTTGCGTACCGGCGTCAATCACCGTGGTGCCGACCGGCACACGCAGAACCAGGTCTTCACCCTTGCGACCCGTGCAATCAGTGCTGCCACCGTTAGAACCACGCTGCGCGTCAAAGTGACGGGTGTAGCGGTAATCAACCAGGGTATTGAGGTTTTCGTCGGCGATCATGTAGATCGAGCCGCCATCACCACCATCACCACCGTTCGGACCACCATTTTCGATGAACTTCTCACGACGGAAACTCATGCAACCGTTACCACCGTCGCCTGCTTTTACTTTGATCGATACTTCATCTACAAACTTCATAACAAAACACGCCTCTCGTCATCAGGACGAGCCGATAAAAACCAAGACATAAGACTCTTGCAAAAATGAGCGCAGCGACCTCAATCAACGACCGTTAAATCCAGCGCCAACAGCCCATACAAACAGTTTTGCAAGAGACTCACCCCACAAACGAAAAAGCCCCGTCGCAAGACAGGGCTCTTCCAGCTACCAAGCTTTTACGCTGCGACGACTTCAGTCTTCGGAACGATGCTTACGTAGCGGCGACCGAAGGCGCCCTTAACCTGGAACTTGATCACGCCTTCCACTTTCGCGAACAGGGTGTGATCCTTGCCCATACCAACGCCGTAGCCAGCGTGGAATTGGGTGCCGCGCTGACGCACGATGATGTTGCCCGGAATGATAGCCTGGCCGCCATACATCTTCACGCCAAGGCGTTTGGCTTCTGAGTCGCGACCGTTACGGGTACTACCACCAGCTTTTTTGTG